>JALRCA010000118.1 GCA_023257515.1 Aeromicrobium sp. | reverse complement strand
GCGTCAGGCCTGCTGGTGGGGTGGGGGTTCCTCGGACGGCTGCACGATGACGAAGCCCGGACCCTGGAAGGAGACTTGAAACGCCTCGCCCGAGCCGCGACCGATGAGCGAGCCCGCGGTGAAGGTCGAGCGGATCGAGGTCTGCAGGTTGATCGACCACGCGACCAGCGCCTGCGCGTCGGCGAACGTCGGCGCCTCCGCCGGGTTGAGCACGACGGGCGAGCCCTCGGTCGTGACGACGACCCAGCCGGTGCCGCGCAACGTCGTGTTGAACAGGCCGCCGGCGGCGATGCTGCCGCCCTTGACGCGCTCGACGTCCCACTGCAGCGACGCCGAGAACGCCAGCACGCTGTGCCCGCTGACGGAGATCCCGCCGTTCTCGACGTGCAGGATGTGGACGTGCTTGCCGTTGTCGGCGAGGAACACGTCGCCCTGACCGCTCACCTGCATGAGCGAGAGACCCTCGCCGGTCACGGCCTTCTTGAGGAACTTGGCCGCGCCGCCGCCCTGGTAGGCGAAGTCGACGTTGCCCTGGTAGGCCACCATCGCGCCCTGCTTGGCCATGAACGGCTGGTCGATGCGGACGCGCAGCAAGCGGTCGTTCTGCTTCTGCGGACCGGTGCCCTCGACCTCGCTGTACGTGCCGTCGATCAGGTCGCCCGACAGACCCTGCCACGGGTCCGCGGCCACGGCGGCCTGCTGCGCGGCGTACTGCTGGGCGTAGGCATCCTGCTGCTGCGGCTGGTACGCCGCCTGCGGTGCGTACCCCTGCTGCGGTGCGTAGGTCTGCTGCTCGCCCGCGGGCTGGGCCTCGGCCTGCTCAGCCGCGTCACCCCCGCCGAGCGGAGCCTGGGACTGCACACCGTTCGTGCTCACGTGCTCGGTCCACGCGGACCCGTCCCAGTAGCGGTAGTCGTGCCGTCCCTCGGGATCGGCGTGCCATCCGGCCTCGGTCATGTCAGCTCAGCTCCCTCTTGAGGATCTTGCCCGTGGACGTCATCGGCAGCTCGTCGCGGAACTCGACGACACGGGGGTACTTGTAGGCGGCGAACTGCTCCTTGCCCCAGGCGAGGAGCTCGTCCTCGGTCACGTCGGCGCCCGGCTCGCGGACGACGACGGCCTTGATCTCCTCGCCGTGCGACTCGTGCGGGACGCCGATGACGGCGACCAGCGAGACGCCGGGGTGCGTGAGCAGGACCTCCTCGATCTCGCGCGGGTACACGTTGTACCCGCCACGGATGATCATGTCCTTGCTGCGGTCGACGATGTAGTAGAAGCCGTCCGCGTCCTTGCGACCCAGGTCGCCGGAGCGGAACCAGCCGTCCCTGATCGCCTCGGCCGTCGCCTCGGGCCGGTCGTAGTAGCCCTTCATGACGTTGTGGCCCTTGATCGCGATCTCGCCGACCGCCGTCTTGCCGTCGTCCTGGAGGTCGTCGGGGACGTCCTCCCACTCCGGGCCGATGAGCTTCATCTCGACGCCGGGGATCGGACGGCCGATCGAGCCGACGCGCGGCTCCTCACCGTAGGGCGAGAACGACGCGACGGGCGACGTCTCCGACAGGCCGTAGCCCTCGAGGATCGTGACGCCGAAGCGCTCCTTGAACTTGCGGTGCACCTCGACCGGCAGGGCCGAGCCACCCGCCGCAGCGACCCGCAGGTTCTTGGCGAGCGTCTCGACGTCGACGTCGTCGGTCAGGGCGCCGAGCAGACCCCAGTACATCGTGGGCACACCGGCGAAGTAGGTGACCTGCTCGCGCAGCATGAGGCCGAGCGCGGCCTGTGCCTCGAAGCGCGGCAGCATGACGACGGCGCCGCCGTAGGCGATGGCCCCGTTCTGGATGCAGGTCTGGCCGAAGGAGTGGAACAACGGCAGCACGCACAGGTACGTGTCGGGGTTGTCGACGTCGGCACCGAAGAGCGCCTCGCCGGCCAGCGCGTTGTCGCGCATGTTGCGGTGCCGCAGCTCGGCGCCCTTGGGCTGTCCGGTGGTGCCGGAGGTGTAGAGGATGACCGCCGTGTCGTCGTCGTCGGTCTCGACCGTGTCGAACGTCGGCGGCTGCTCGGCGACGAGCGGCGCGTAGAACTCCGGACCCTCGAGCGGCGCCGGGGCGGCGGAGTCGAGCTTGATGAGGAAGAAGTCCTTGCAGCTGTCGGCGGCCTGGAAGCCCTCCCACGCGGCGTCGCCGATCGGCAGGTCGGCCGTGCCCTCGAACGCGAAGTAGGCGACGGCGTCGGAGTCGTCGAGGTGGTACGCGACCTCGCGCGGCTTGAGCAGGACGTTGAGAGGCACCACGGCGGCGCCGGCCTTGAGGATCCCGTAGTAGACGATCGTGAAGTACGGCAGGTTCGGGCACGAGAGTGCGACCTTGTCACCGGGCTGGACGCCTCGCGAGACCAGGAGGTTCGCGACCTGGTTGGCGGCACCGTTCACCTGCGTGTAGGTGAAGCGACTGTCGCCGAACACGATCGCGGTGCGATCGGGATAGGTCGAGGTCGTGTTCTCGAGCAGCAAGGCGAGGTTGGCCACGGGATTCCTCCTGGGGGTGGGTTGGGTCACACCCTAGCCGGGGCCTCTCGCGCCGGTCAGAAGTGCTGGCCGGTCAGCAGCTCGTAGGCCTGGACGTAGCGCGAGCGCGTGCGCTGCACGACGTCCGCGGGCAGCGCCGGCGGCGGGGTGTCGCCCGCCCGGTCCCAGCCGCTCTCGCTCGTGAGCCAGTCGCGCACGTACTGCTTGTCGAAGCTCTCCTGACTGCGACCGGGCTCGTAGGAGTCGGCGGGCCAGAAGCGCGAGGAGTCCGGCGTCAGCACCTCGTCCGCCAGCACGATCGTGCCGTCGGGTCGGGCGCCGAACTCGAGCTTGGTGTCGGCCAGGACGATGCCGCGGGCCCGCGCGATCGTCTCGGCCCGCGCGTACACCGCGAGCGTCAGGTCGCGCAGCCGCTCGGCGACGTCGAGGCCGACCGTCGCGACGACGTGGTCGAAGTCGACGTTCTCGTCGTGCTCCCCGATCTCGGCCTTCGTGGCCGGCGTGAAGATCGGCTCCGGCAGCCGCGACCCGTCGACCAGGCCGGCCGGCAGGGCGACGCCGCACACCTCGCCCGTGCGCTGGTAGTCCTGCAGCCCGGACCCCGTCAGGTAGCCCCGGACGACGCACTCGACGGGGAACATGTCGAGCTTCTCGCACACGAGCGCCCGGCCCCGCACGCGCTCCGGCACGGTCGTGGAGATCACGTGGTTCTCGACGACGTCGTCGAGCTGGTCGAACCACCACAGCGACATGCGCGTGAGGATCTCGCCCTTGTCCGGGATGCCGGGCGTCAGCACGAAGTCGTAGGCCGAGATGCGGTCCGACGCGACCATGAGGAGGTCGCCGCTCTCGAGCTCGTACAGGTCGCGCACCTTGCCCGAGTGCAGGTGCCGGGCGCCGGGGATGTCGAGGGCCACGTGATCAGCGTAGTGCTCGGCCACGCCGTGGCGTCACGGGTGGGTGAAGACGTTCCACCACTCGGGCTCGAAGAGCAGCGCGGCCACGATCACGACCACGGCGACGACGAGGCCGAGCCAGCGGTACGGCTCCGGAGGCGGGGGCACGTCACAAGATGGCGCCCGGGGCGTAGGCCGCGGCGTCGGGGTTGAGGCGGGCGAGACGCTCGATGCGCGTGACGAGCGCCTCGACCTGGCTCGTGGCGGCGCCCGTGAACTCGATCGGGTCGGCGACGAGCGACGCGAGGTCGGCCTCGGTCAGCCCGAGGCGCTCGTCGGCCGCGAGCCGGGCGAACAGGTCGTTCTCGGCGGCACCCTGCTCGCGCATCTCGAGCGCGACCGCGACAGCGTGCTCCTTGATGGCCTCGTGGGCGGCCTCGCGCCCAACGCCGGCACGGACGGCTGCCATGAGCACCTTGGTGGTGGCCAGGAACGGCAGGTAGCGGTCCAGCTCGCGCTGGACGACCGCGGGGAACACCCCGAACTCGTCGAGCACGGTCAGGAACGTCTCGAACAGGCCGTCGGCGGCGTAGAACGCGTCGGGCAACGCGACCCGTCGCACGACCGAGCACGACACGTCGCCCTCGTTCCACTGGTCGCCGGCGAGCTCGCCGACCATCGAGGCGTAGCCGCGCAGCACGACCGCGAGACCGTTGACCCGCTCGCACGAGCGGGTGTTCATCTTGTGCGGCATGGCGCTGGAACCGACCTGACCGGGCTTGAAGCCCTCGGTCACGAGCTCGTTGCCGGCCATGAGCCGGATCGTGGTCGCCAGGTTCGAGGGTGCGGCGACCAGCTGCGCGAGCGACGTGACGACGTCGTAGTCGAGGGAGCGGGGGTACACCTGGCCGACGCTGGTCAGCACCCGCTCGAAGCCGAGGTGCTCGGCCACGCGACGCTCCAGGTCGGCGAGCTTCGCGAAGCCGTCTGCCGCCCCCGGCCCGGCACCCTCGCCGGGTGCACCGCCGAGAAGATCCAGCTGGTCCTGCGCGGTGCCGACCGGACCCTTGATGCCGCGCAGCGGGTCCCGGGCGAGGAGGTCGTCGAGCCGGCCGACACCGGTCAGCAGCTCGTCGTATGCGCGGCATCAAGGAATATTGGCCATTGATGGCTGACTGTGAGCGCGCTTGTGGTCGTCCAATGAAGGCAATCGAAATGGCAGGGGATCCTTTAGTTAAAAACCTGGATCATGCTTCCCGAGTTGAAATGCGAATTGTTGCCGCTGGCGCCCGCATGGACATGGGAAATCTTGATGCAGCTCTTGCAACTTTGCAGTGCCCAGATCTAACTGTTACTTCAGTTGAACCTTG
>JALRCA010000252.1 GCA_023257515.1 Aeromicrobium sp. | reverse complement strand
AGGTCGAGCTTGGTCGCGCCGATCTCGGGGAAGTACACGCGGTCGGGGTTGCTCACCCGCACCACGCGGTTCTCGACCTCGATCTCGATCGCCGGGGACGCCATGGGGCGAGGCTAGCGGTGATCCACCGGCACCGCGGGTACGTCGGCGCCGGGCTGCACCTCCGGGATCTCCTCGATCGCGCCGGCCCGCGACGGCTTGCGGCTGATCCGGCGGTACCAGGCGGGGGCGACCACCAGGGCCTCGGCCCGCAGCACGGCGCTGGCGACCCGCGGGAGGTCGGCGACGTCGCCGTACACGAGGTAGCGCGGGACCCACTCGGGGCGGTACTTCACGTTGGAGCGGTAGAGCGCCTCGATCTGCGCGAAACGTGAGGCCCACAGCAGGACCGCACGCCACATCCGCAGCACCGGGCCGGCGCCGATCCGCTCGCCCCGGGCAAAGACGCTGCGGAAGGCCGCGAAGTTCAGCGAGACCCGGGTGACGCCCACCTGACCCGCGTCGGCGAGCAGGGTGGTGACCATCAGCTCGACGATGCCGTTGACGGCCTCCGGGCTGCGCCGCATCAGGTCGAGGGAGATCCCGTCCTCGCCCCACGGCACGAACGACAGGAAGCCGGCGACCCGGCCGTCGTCGTGGCGGGCGATGACGACCACGCCGGCGTCGTCCCGCTCCTGGCCGTACTTCTCGGCGACCGCCTTCTGCGCGGCATCGAGCACCTCCGGACGCAGCTTGACGTTGCCCGGCTTGTAGACGCCGTGCACGTTGCCGAACGTGAGGGCCGTCAGGTAGCGACCCTTCTCGCCCAGGCCGAGCGCCTCGGCGGTCGCGAGCGCGTCCTCGGGCGAGGTGTAGAGCTTGTCGTTGATCTCGGCCTCGACGCCGTCCTCCTCGCCACCCACGACGCCGATCTCGACCTCGAGGATGATGTGCGCGGCTGCCGCGAGCTCGAGCAGCTCCTGGGCGATCGTCAGGTTCTCGTCGAGCGGCACGGCCGAGCCGTCCCACATGTGCGACTGGAAGTACGGCAGGCCACCGGCCTGGACGCGCTCGGTCGAGGCCGCGATGAGCGGCCGCACGAAGCCGTCGAGCTTGTCCTTCGGGCAGTGGTCGGTGTGCAGCGCGACGTTGACCGGGTACTTCTTGGCGACCTCCTGGGCGAACGCCGCGAAGCCGAGCGAACCGGACACCATGTCCTTGACGGTCGGGCCCGAGAAGTACTCCGCACCACCGGTCGAGACCTGGATGATGCCGTCGGACTCGGCCTCGGCGAAGCCGGCGAGCGCGGCGTTCAGGGTCTGCGACGACGAGACGTTGATGGCCGGGAACGCGAACGAGTCGCGCTTGGCCTTGTCGAGCATCTCGGCGTAGATCTCGGGAGTGGCGACGGGCATGCGGGCTCCTCTAGGGGGTGCGGGTCTGCGGCTCAGCCTAGGCCGTCAGCGCCTTGGCGAGCGAGCGGGCCAGCACCTGCACCGGGCTCCACACCGACGAGAACGGGGGCGCGTACGCCAGGTCGGTCATGACGAGCTCGTCGACGGTGAGCCCGGACCACAGCGCGAGCGCCGCCGCGTCGATGCGCAGTCCCGCCCCCGAGCCACCCGCCACCTGCACGCCCAGCAACCTGCGCGACGAACGGTCGGCGATGCCCCACAGCGTCATCGGTTCGGCGCCCGGGTAGTAGCCGGCGCTGGTCGTCGTGTCGACTGAGGCCGTCACGACCTCGAACCCTGCGGCCTGCGCCGCCGCCCGCCCCAGGCCGGCGCGCGCGATCTCGAGGTCGCAGAACTTCGTGATGGCCGTCTGCACGACGCCCTGGAACTCCCGGCCGGACCACGCGGCCCCGAGTGACGCGGCGACCGACTCCCCCGTCACGAGTCCCTGCTTGTTGGCGTGGGTGCCGAGCGGCAGGTGGACCAGCTCGCCCGTCAACCGGTCCTTCGTGACGACGCAGTCGCCCGCGGCCCACACGTCCTCCAGGCCGGGCACCCGCTGCTGAGCGTCCGTGACGATGCCGCCCTTCGCGCCCTTCTCGACGTCGAGCAGCTCCGAGCGCGGGACGACCCCGAACGCGGCGATGACCAGGTCCGCGGGGTACTGGTCGGCGGCCGTGCGCACCGCGGTGACCCGCCCGTCCTCGGCGGAGAAGCCGGTGACCTGCGCACCCGTGACGAGCTGCACGCCCTTCGCGCGCATCGCGTCGGCGATGACGTGGCCGATCTCGTCCTCGACGATCGGCAGCGGCGTCGCCGACTGCTCCACGACCGTGACCTCGAGCCCGCGCGCCACGAGCGCCTCCGCGAGCTCGATCCCGATGTAGCCGCTGCCGACCACGACGGCGCGCTGCGGCGCGTGGGTCAGCGCCTCGATGATGCGGCGACCGTCCACCAGGTCCTTGACCGTGTGGACCCCGCCGGCGTCGATGTTCGGCAGGTCGGGCAGGACCGACCGGGCTCCCGTCGCCACGACGAGGCGGTCCCACGCGACCTCGCGCTCGCCGTCGTCGGTGCGGTAGGAGACGGTGCGTGCCGCCACGTCGACCGCGGTGGCCTCGGCCCCGAGCCGGAGGTCGATCCCGCGCTCGCGGTGCTCCGCGGCGCTGCGCGCCACCAGGTCCCCGTCGGAGTCGATGTCGCCCGCGATCCAGTACGGCACGCCGCACGCCGAGTACGACGTGTCATGACCGCGCTCCAGCACGACCACCTCGGCTTCGGGGGCAAGGCGGCGGACCGCGGACGCCGCCGACATCCCGGCCGCGTCACCGCCGATCACGACGAGTCGGGGCATGCCACCGAGCCTAGGAGCCATCGCCGAGGGCCGCTCGGCGACTCAGGCCTCGACGTGCTCGCGCATCCAGGCGTGCATGACGATCGCCGCCGCCGCACCTGCGTTGATCGAACGCGTCGAGCCGTGCTGGGTGATCGCGACCGCACCCGCGCAGGCCGCGACGGCCTCGGCCGAGAGCCCGGTGCCCTCCTGCCCGAACAGCAGGACGCAGTCCCGCGGGAGCGAGGTGGACTCCAGCGGCACGGACCCCGGGACGTTGTCGACGCCCCAGAGGGTCAGGTCGTGCTCGCGGGCCCACGTGGTCAGGTCGGCGACGTCGCGATGATGCTGCACGTGCAGGTAGCGGTCGGTGACCATCGCTCCTCGACGGTTCCAGCGGCGGCGTCCGACGACGTGGACCGCGGCCACGTTGAACGCGTTCGCCGTGCGCACGATCGACCCGATGTTCAGGTCGTGCTGCCAGTTCTCGATCGCGACGTGCAGCGGGTTCCGGCGCGTGTCGAGGTCCGCGCGGATCGCCTCGACGCTCCAGTAGCGGTAGCGGTCGACGACGTTGCGACGATCACCCAGCTCGAGCAGCTCCGGGTCGAGCCGCGGGTCGTCGGGCCACGGGCCCTGCCACGGCCCGACGCCGACGGTCGGCGGCTCGGGCTCAGGCCGGTCCGACACCGAACTCGGCCCGATAGGCGCGCATCGCCGGCAGGTGCTCGGCGTGCCGACCCGTCTCGGCGAGGTGCTCGATGACGTCGTCGACCGAGACGATCGAGACCACCGGGGCGCCGGTCTCGGCCTCGACCTCCTGGATCGCCGACAGCTCACCGCGCCCGCGTTCGCGCCGGTCGACCGCGACGACGACACCGGCCAGGCTCGCGCCCGCGTCGGCCACGATCTGCACGACCTCGCGGATCGCCGTGCCCGCGGTGATGACGTCGTCGACCACGAGCACGCGTCCCTCGAGCGCCGCGCCGACGATCAGGCCGCCCTCGCCGTGGTCCTTGGCCTCCTTGCGGTTGAAGCACCACGGCACGTCGACCCCGTGCTGCTCGTGCAGCTGGACTGCGGTCGCCGCGGCGATCGGGATCCCCTTGTAGGCGGGGCCCAGCAGCACGTCGAACGCCGGAGCGGACTCGCGCACGGCCGCAGCGTAGTAGCGCCCGAGGGCCGCGATGCCGCTGCCGGTGTCGAGGCGACCGGCGTTGAAGAAGTAGGGAGACGTGCGTCCCGACTTGAGCGTGAACTCGCCGAAGCGCAGGACCTCGCGCTCCAGGGCGAACTCGATGAACTCGCGCTGGTACGGGTGCATCAGCTCGAGCTGCCCTGGGGGTCGGCCTTGTCGACGGTCTTGACGAGCTCGCCCACCACGACGTTGCGGTTGTCGGTGTGGAACAGCTCGGAGCACGTGAGCAGCGTGATGAGCTTCTTCGTCGGCTTCTTGCCCTTCGCGTCCGGCGCCGGCACGGGCCACAGGGGCCACGACGTCGTGAACGGCACCGTGATGGCGTCGCCGTCGTCGCGCAGCCGGTACGTGTAGATGTGCGTCCGGGTCTCGACGACCGCCTTGTCACCCGCGCGGATCTTGAGGAAGTCGCGGAACGGCTCCCCGTGGGTGACGCGGTGGCCCGCGATCGCGAAGTTGCCGACCTGACCGGGCTTGGCGCCCTTCGTGTACCAGCCGACCCCGCTCGCGAGGGCCTTCTTGCTGAATCCCCGCACGATCGGCACCTCGTAGTCCGAGCCGAAGCGCGGCACCCGGAGCAGTCCGACCGCGTCGCCGTCGATGCCGTCGGACCAGTCCTTGGCGATGATCTTCTTCTCGTCGGCGTGCCGCGCCTTGGACACGACGTTCGTGCCCCAGTACTGCCAGGCGAAGTACCCGAGCAACCCGATCCCCGCGAGGATCAGCAGGACGCCGACGAGCCGCCGCAGCCGGCCGGGCTTGCGACGGGGCGCCTTCGGCGGCGCGGTGATGGTCATGGGACCCGATTCTCGCACCTGGACCCTGATGCAGGACATGTCACACCGAATTGTCCGAAGATCAGGACACGGCTCGTGGCACCCCGCTATGCTGGGACCAGCCTCGCCGATTCACCCCCCGAGATCGGCGAGGCTCTTACTTTTCCCGAGCGGCGTCGGGCTCAACCCATGAAGCCGAGCGGCGCCTGCGTGACGCCACGGAAGACCGTGCCGAGGTCGACCTCCGGGAAGCGGCTCGCGAGGATCTCGCCGAGCACGCTGCGGTAGTCGGTCGTGACGGCCAGGTCGCCGTCGACCTGGTCGCCCTCGTCGAGCCCCGGCCACCGCGCGTAGTACCGGCCGCCCTTCACGCCGGCCCCCATCGCGAGCACGCAGTTGCCGTAGCCGTGGTCGACCCCGCCGGAGCCGTTCTGCTGCAACCGCCGGCCGAACTCGCTGAGCGTCACGACGGTGACGCGGTCCGCGTGCGAGCCGAGGTCGGTGAAGAACGCGGCCAGGTTGGTCGCGAGCTCCTCGATCCGCGCGGCCACGTTCCACGACAGGCCGATGTGGTGGTCCCAGCCGCCCGCGTCGACGGCGACGGCGCGCACCCCGACCCCCGCCCGGATCAGGCGCGCAGCCTGCTTGAGCGCCTCTCCGGCGTCGGAGTACTTCGCGTAGGTCGCTCCCCCGGTGCCGTCGAGCGCCGACTCGATGCGACCGGCACGATCGGCCAGGTCCAGCGCGGAGCGGGCCGCGGTGCGCACCGTGCCGGCCTGCCGGCCGTACGTCGTGCCGATCATCGTCGCGAGTGCACCCTTGAGGCGCTGGTCGTCGCTGAACGGCATCCGCAGGTCGTCGAGCTTCTCGGCGGCGATCGCGGGGGTCGGGCCGACGAGCGACGTCGGCATGACGGTCGACCCGAGGTTCATGCCCGTGAGCACGTCGCCACCTGCCAGCGAGGAGATCATCCGGTTGATCCACCCGACGCGCTCGACGCTGCCGGGATCGGCGTCCTCGAGCACCTCCATCGCCTCGAAGTGGCTGCGGTTGGGAGCCGGCAGGCCGACGGCGTGCAGCGCCGCGAGGCTCCCGTCCTTCCACCAGGGCGACAACGGGGCGAACTTCGGGTGCAGGCCGAAGGTGGGGTCGGCGTGCAGGAGCGAGGACGTCGCGACCTTGGTGCCCGGACGCGCCGCGGCGTAGGCCGCCTCGGCGTGAGGCACGACCATCGACAGGCCGTCGGCGCCACCGCGCAGCGAGAGCACGACGAGCACGTTGCCGTTCGTCGCGCCGTAGGCCGTGCTGGTCAGCACGTCACCGACCATCGAGGTGACGATGCCGGAGGCCGACAGGATGCCGGCGGTCTTGAGCAGCGAGCGGCGCGTGACGTCGTAGTCGGGGCAACCGCACGCCTCGTGGTCGTGGCTCATCGCAGTAGTCCTTCGGGCGCGTTCAGGACCGTGCCACGCACGACGGTGAGGTGCCAGTCCGAGACGGCGGAGGCGGACGCGTAGGTCGCGGTGGCAGGTCGTCCGAGCATCGTGCACACCGCCTGCAGGACGGCCGGGTCGCAGGATCGACCGAGGAGCATGCGCGACTGGTGCTCGACGATCTCGCGCAGCGTCCGGGGCCAGCGCGACGGGAGCGAGCCCGCCTTCGTCGGGCGCGTCAGCGAGGACGAGCCCCACCAGTTGCCCGCGAGCGCGTAGTGCACGTCCCACGTGCGGAGCATCCGTGCGGGCGACGCGTAGGTCACGCGGGTCTCGGGGAACCCGTCGGGCCGCGGCCACCGGAACGGCGCCTGGCCCTCGTTGTTCGACATCCAGACGAGGTGCTGGCTGAACGCCTTGTCGTCGGAGGGCCGGGTGGGCCGCATGCCGAGCACCCGCGCCGTCGCCACCACGTCCTCCACCGGTGTGCGCAACCGGCTACGGCGCGAGGCCAGGAACTGCGGGTGCTTCACGACGGCACGCAGCGTCGCCTTGATGTCGCTGCCGGATCGCAGGTACGCGGCCGCGACGTCCTTGACGAACGAGGCCGACGGCTCCTCGGCGACGAACCGCTGACCGAGCCGGTGGGCGAGCCGACGCGCGGTCGCCGGATGCGTCGCCAGGTGGGCGAGCAGCGCGTTCACGGCCGGCCGTCCGTCGCTCGAGGAGTTGGCGTGCGTGAAGTCCAGGATCGAGACCCGCCCCGTCCAGTGGTCGTCCGTCGAGTAGCTGGCGGCGAACGTGTCCCACATCTTGACCCGGTAGCCCGTGAGCAGGCGGGCGCAGTCCTTGACGTCGTCCTCGTCGTACCCCGCGGTGCGGCCCACGGTGAACAGCTCCAGGAGCTCACGTCCCAGGTTCTCGTTGATGCCCCGCCTGGTGTTGTCGTAGTTCGTGAGCCAGCCGGACATCGCCGGGTGCACGATCGTCGCCTGGAGCAGCTCGCGGTACGAGGTGAGCGCCTTGGCCCGGACGGTGCGGTCGTAGTGGAAGCGCCACGGGAACGAGCGGTCCTCGTGCGCCGGCACGTAGAGCAGGTTGTTCCAGAACGACGTCATCGACTCGTGGACGTGGCGGCGCGACAGGATCGCCTGCGCCATCGAGTAGCCCACGAAGTCGAGGCCGTACTCCCACGCCGACGACTCCCCGCTCCTGACCTTCGACCAGGCGGTGGCCGGCGAGTGCGACAGCCGCGGGTACCAGCCGGCCACGGCGTCGGCCGCCGTGTTGGCGATCCGCGTGTGGTCGAGCTGCTTGGCGAACCAGGCCGACGCGCTCCCGGCGGCCCTGACCTCCTTGGTCACGGCCGCGTCGACCCCCATGCTGAAGCGGCTCGCGACGTGCCGGTTCGACTCCGACAGCACCGTCGGCACGGTGGCCGCGGACATGCGCGTTCCCATCAGGGTTCTCCCTCCGTCTCCCCACGGACCCTGCTCCGATTGTCACACCGACCGGTCGGCGCGTCCCGCTTTTCTGTACGGTCGACGACATGGACCGTCGCAGTCGTCGCCTGTCCGGCCTGGGCACCACGATCTTCGCCGAGATGAGCGCCCTGGCGGCCCGCACCGGCTCGGTGAACCTGGGCCAGGGCTTCCCCGACACCGATGGGCCCGACGTCGTGATCGAGGCCGCCGTCCAGGCCCTGCGCTCGGGGCGCAACCAGTACGCGCCGGGCACGGGTGTGCCGGAGCTGCGCCTCGCCGTGGCCGAGCACCAGCGGCGTCGGTACGACCTCGAGCTCGACCCCGACAGCGAGGTCGCGGTCACGACGGGCGCCACCGAGGCGATCGCCGCGGCGATCCTCGGCCTGGTCGACCCCGGTGACGAGGTGATCGTCCTCGAGCCGTACTACGACTCCTACGTCGCCGTGCTGCAGATGGCGGGCGCGGTCCGCCGTCCCGTGACGCTTCGCGCCCCGGACTTCCGTCTCCCGGTCGAGGAGCTGCGGGCCGCGGTGTCGGATCGCACGACCACGATCCTGCTCAACACCCCCCACAACCCGACCGGCGCGGTGCTGACACGCGACGAGCTCGAGGCCGTCGCCGCGGTCGCGCGCGAGCACGACCTGGTCGTCGTGAGCGACGAGGTCTACGAGCACCTGACCTACGACGTCGAGCACGTCCCCGTCGCGACGCTGCCCGGCATGCGCGAGCGCACGCTGACGATCTCGAGCGGCGGCAAGACGTTCTCGTTCACCGGCTGGAAGGTCGGCTGGGCGAGCGGCCCGGCCGAGCTGGTCGACGCGATGGTCGGCGCCAAGCAGTTCCTGACCTACACGTCGGGCTCACCGCTGCAGCCGGCGATCGCCGAGGCGCTGCGCCTGGGCGACGACTACTTCGCGGACTTCCGCGCCGGCATGCGGGCCCGCCGCGACCAGCTGTGCGAGGGCCTGGCCTCGGTCGGGCTCGACGTGCACGTCCCCGACGGCACCTACTTCGCGACGACCGACATCCGCCCCCTCGGGCTCGAAGACGGCGTGGAGTTCTGCTGGTCGTTGCCCGAGCGGGCCGGCGTCGCCGCGATCCCGCACCAGGTCTTCCACGACGGCGACGGCGGTCGCTCCCTCGTGCGCTGGGCCTTCTGCAAGAAGCCCGCGGTCATCGACGAGGGCGTCTCCCGTCTGCGCCGCGCCTTCGCCTGACGCTCGCGCCCGCCCCCGGGTCGCGGTTTACCCGGCCGGCCGGGTAAACCGTCACTGGGCGCGGGAGATTCACCGCGCCGAGCGAAAGTTTGCCGCGCCCAGTCCGGCCGAGGACGCCTAGCGCGGGTCGAGCGGCGGCGTGCGGCTGCCCCAGTCGTGGCGCGCCCCGTCGATCATCTGGGCCAGCGCCTCGAGCCCGGAGTGCGCCGGCTCCCAGTCGAGCTCGCGTCGGGCCCGCTCGCTCGACATCAACGGGATGCGCAGCAGCGCCTCGAGCAGGTCGCCGGGTGCGCGGACGGCGTGAGTCCGCCAGGCGAGCGCGACGACCGAGCGCGTCAGGCGCTGTGGCACCTCGACGGTGCGTGCGTCCATCACCCGACCGATCTCGCGGCGGCGCAGCACGTCGGGCGCGGCCAGGTTGAAGGCCCCGCCCACGTCGCGCTCGACGGCCGCAGCGACCGCGCGAGCGACGTCCCCGGCGTGCACCGCCTGCATCCGCAGGTCGGCGGGAACGGGCACGACGGGCAGCAGCCTGCGATCGAGCATCGTCGGGCGCACGAGGGCGCCGGCGAAGATGCGCCGCTGCTCGCTGCCGGCAGACCGCTGGAACACGAACGC
>JALRCA010000219.1 GCA_023257515.1 Aeromicrobium sp. | reverse complement strand
GGAATTGCTTCATTGTATGACATTGCTTCCTTAAAAGGTCCTGTACCAAGTACAGTTTTTTGCTATGATTGAGATAAGAGTAGTCATACGACATTCCTAGCACCATATTTAGCCCTATCGTGCACTTATTGATTCTTGAGCGGTCTTGCCGACGCCGGGCTCGCCCACGAGCACCGGGTTGTTCTTGGTGCGGCGGCTCAGCGTCTGCATGACGCGCTCCACCTCGTCGTCACGACCGATGACGGGGTCGAGCTTGCCCTCGCGGGCGGCCTGCGTCAGGTTGCGACCGAACTGGTCGAGCACGGCGGAGCTGCTGGGCGCGCTCTCGGCGGGAGCGCCGGTGGTCTCGGCCTCCTTGCCCTGGAAGCCGCTGACCAGCTGGATGACCTGCTGGCGGACGCGGTTCAGGTCGGCGCCGAGCTTGACGAGCACCTGTGCGGCGACGCCCTCGCCCTCACGGATGAGGCCGAGCAGGATGTGCTCGGTGCCGATGTAGCTGTGGCCGAGCTGCAGCGCCTCGCGGAGGCTGAGCTCGAGGACCTTCTTGGCACGCGGCGTGAACGGGATGTGCCCGCTCGGGGCCTGCTGGCCCTGGCCGATGATGTCCTCGACCTGGCCGCGGACCGCCTCGAGGGAGATGTCCAGGCTCTCGAGGGCCTTGGCGGCGACACCCTCACCCTCGTGGATGAGGCCGAGGAGGATGTGCTCCGTGCCGATGTAGTTGTGGCTGAGCATGCGCGCCTCTTCCTGGGCGAGCACGACGACGCGCCGGGCGCGGTCGGTGAACCTCTCGAACATGGGCCCCTCCAGAGCGGCTTGAGTTCTCTTCAGTCTAGTTGCGGTGGGAAATCTGCTGACCAGATGTCCGCATACTCACTCAACCGTGGCACGAGCAGCGGTGTTCCGCTGTTCGCCCACAGCGAATCAGCTCCCTCCGAGGTACCCGGGAGCGGGCGGCTCAGTCCGTCGACTTCTTGGCCGCAGTCTTCTTGGCCGCAGTCTTCTTGGCGGCCGTCTTCTTCGTGGTCTTCTTCGCCGTCTTGCGGGCGCCCTTCTTGGCGGCCTTCTTGGCCGGGCCGCGGGCACGCCGCTCGGCGAGCAGCTCCTGGGCGCGCTCGGCCGTGAGGGTCTCGACGTCGTCGTCCTTGCGCAGCGTGGCGTTGTACTCGCCGTCGGTGACGTAGACGCCGAAGCGCCCCTCCTTGACGACGATCGGGCTGCCGGAGACCGGGTCGTCGCCGAGCTCCTTGAGCGGCGGCTTGGCCGCACGCCGGCCGTAGGTCTTGGGCTGGGCGTAGATGGCTCGCGCCTGCTCCTCGGTGAGCGTGAAGAGCTGCTCCTCGGTCTCGAGCGAGCGCGAGTCGCTGCCCTTCTTGAGGTAGGGCCCGTACCGGCCGTTCTGCGCCGTGATCTCGACGCCGTCGGCGTCGGTGCCGACCACGCGCGGCAGCTGCAGCAGCTTGACGGCGTCGTCGATGCCGAGGGAGTCCAGGCTCATCGACTTGAACAGGCTCGCGGTGCGGGGCTTGGCGCCCTTGGGGGCGTCGGACGGCAGCGCCTCGGTGACGAACGGCCCGAAGCGGCCGTTCTTGGCGACCAACTCGAGACCGGTCTCCGGGTGCGTGCCGAGCGTCTTCTCCTGGCCGGCGGGGTTGGCGAGCAGCTCCTTGGCCTTGGCCAGGGTGAGCTCGTCGGGTGGCAGGTCCTCGGGCACGTTGGCCCGCGTGGGGACGTCGGTGCCGCCGTCCCCGGGGACCATCGGGGGACCCTCGACGTAGGGGCCGTACCGGCCGACGCGCAGGTTGATGCCCTCGCCGATCTCGAACGTCGCCAGGCCGCGGGCGTCGATCTCGGGCAGGTTCTCGATGAGCCGCTTGAGGCCCGTGTCGTTGGCACCCTCGCCGGCCCAGAAGCCCTGCAGCACGGCGAGGCGGTCCTCGCGACCGTGCGAGACCTCGTCGAGCACGTCCTCGAGCTCGGCGGTGAAGGAGTAGTCGACGAGCCGTCCGAAGTGCTGCTCCATGAGCCGCACGACGCTGAACGCGATCCAGGCCGGCACGAGCGCCGTGCCCTTCTTGAAGACGTAGCCACGGTTCTGGATCGTGTTGATGATCGAGGCGTACGTCGACGGGCGGCCGATCTCGCGCTCCTCGAGCTCCTTGATGAGCGTGGCCTCGGTGTAGCGCGCCGGCGGCTTGGTCTCGTGCCCGGCGGGCGCGAGCTCGTGGACCGTGACGGCGTCGCCCTCGGACAGGTTCGGCAGCTTGGCCTGGGCGTCGTCGGCCTGGTCGTCGTCGCGGGACTCGACGTAGGCCTTGAGGAAGCCCGGGAACGTGATGGTGCGACCGGACGCCGTGAAGTCGGCGTCGGACCCGGCGTCGGGGCCGCTCGCCACGGACGCCGTGAGGCGGATCGAGACCTGCTCGCCCTTGGCATCCTTCATCTGCGAGGCGATGGTGCGCTTCCAGATGAGCTCGTAGAGCTTGAGCTCGTCGCCGCGCAGGCCCGTCTGGGCCGGTGTGCGGAACGACTCGCCCGCCGGGCGGATCGCCTCGTGGGCCTCCTGCGCGTTCTTGACCTTGCCGGCGTAGACGCGCGGGGAGTCGGGCAGGAACTGCGCGCCGTACAGCTCGGCGACCTGGGCACGGGCCGCCGTGAGGGCGGTCTGGGACAGCGTCGTGGAGTCGGTGCGCATGTAGGTGATGAAGCCGCCCTCGTACAGACGCTGCGCGACCTGCATCGTGCGGGCGGCACCGAAGCCGAACTTGCGCGAGGCGTCCTGCTGCATCGTCGTGGTGCGGAAGGGGGCGTAGGGCCGACGCGTGTAGGGCTTGGCCTCGACGGACGCGACCCGGAAGCTCGCGTCCGACAGACCGCTCGCCAGCGCCGTCGCGCGCTGCTCGTCCAGGTGCGCGACGTCGGCGTTCTTGAGCGTGCCGTCGTCGGCGAACGCCGAGCCGGTCGCGACCCGCTGCCCGCCGAGACCCACGAGACGGGCCGGGAAGAGCCGGGCGCCGGACTCCTCGTGCTCGGCGCCGGCGTCGAACGTGGCGTCGAGGTCCCAGTAGGAGGCGACCGTGAACGCCATCCGCTCACGCTCGCGCTCGACCACCAGCCGGGTGGCGACGGACTGCACGCGGCCGGCGGACAGGCCGCTCATGACCTTCTTCCACAGCACCGGGCTGACCTCGTAGCCGTACAGCCGGTCCAGGATGCGCCGGGTCTCCTGGGCATCCACCAGGTCGGTGTCCAGTTCGCGCGGGTTCTCGGCGGCGGCCCGGATGGCCGGTTCGGTGATCTCGTGGAACACCATCCGGCGAACCGGGACGCGCGGTTTGAGGGTCTCCAGCAGATGCCAGGCGATGGCCTCGCCCTCGCGGTCACCGTCGGTGGCGAGGTAGAGCTCGTCGACGTCCTTGAGCAGGCCCTTGAGCTCGCTGACGGTCGTCTTCTTGTCCGGGCTGACGACATAGAGGGGTTCGAAGTCGGCATCGACGTTCACACCGAGACGCGCCCACTTCTCCGTCTTGTACTTGGCCGGCACGTCGGCAGCCCCTTTGGGCAGGTCACGGATGTGGCCGCGAGAGGACTCGACGATGTAGTTCGGTCCCAGATACCCGGCGATTTTGCGTGCCTTGGTGGGCGACTCGACGATGACGAGGGGTCCGGTCACGGGGCAAGACAATGAAGCCCTGCCGACGGCGCTGTCAACCACCGCATCCCGATCCGGGGCCCGGGGACCCCCTAC
>JALRCA010000195.1 GCA_023257515.1 Aeromicrobium sp. | reverse complement strand
CACTTCCGCGTCGTCGACACCATCGAGGAGGTCAACGACTTCATCGCCCACACCGGCGAGCACCGGCACGACGTCGAGCACGAGATCGACGGGGTCGTCGTCAAGGTCGACGAGATCGCGCTGCAGCGGCGGCTCGGCTCGACGTCGCGCGCGCCCCGCTGGGCCATCGCGTACAAGTACGCGCCCGAGGAGGTCAACACCCGCCTGCTCGACATCCGGGTCAACGTGGGCCGCACGGGCCGCGTGACCCCCTACGGCGTCATGGAGCCGGCCAAGGTCGCGGGTTCGACGGTCGAGATGGCCACGCTGCACAACCAGCACGAGGTCAAGCGCAAGGGCGTGCTGATCGGCGACATGGTGGTGCTGCGCAAGGCCGGCGACGTCATCCCCGAGATCGTGGGACCGGTCACCGCGTTGCGCGACGGCTCCGAGCGCGAGTTCGTCATGCCCACCGAGTGCCCCTCGTGCGGGACGCCCCTGGCGCCGACTCGCGAGGGCGACAAGGACATCCGCTGTCCCAACACGAGATCCTGCCCGTCCCAGCTGCGTGAGCGACTCACCCACGTCGGCGGGCGCGGTGCGTTCGACATCGAGGTCTTCGGCTGGGAGGGCGCGGTGGCGCTGCTCGAGGCCGGGGTCCTGACCGACGAGGGTGGCCTGTTCGCGCTCACCGAGGACGACCTGCTGCGCGTCCCGCTCTACACCCGCGCCGCCAAGAAGGCCGAGCGCGAGGCCGGTGCCGGCGACAAGGTGCTCTCGACGAACGGGCGCAAGTTCCTCGACGGGCTGCAGAAGGCCAAGCAGCAGCCGTTGTGGCGGGTGCTCGTCGCGCTCTCGATCAGGCACGTCGGCCCGACCGCGGCGCGCGCCCTGGCCACGGAGTTCGGTTCCCTGCCCGCCATCCGCGAGTCGACCGCCGAGCAGCTCGGCGCCGCCGAGGGCGTCGGGCCCACGATCGCCGAGGCCGTCGTCGAGTGGTTCGAGGTCGACTGGCACGAGGGCATCGTCGACGCCTGGGCCGCCGCCGGCGTCCGCATGGCCGACGAGCGCGACGAGTCGATCGACCGCACCCTCGAGGGCCTCACCATCGTCGTCACCGGGTCCCTCGAGGACTACACGCGCGACTCCGTCAAGGAGGCCATCATCGTGCGCGGCGGCAAGGCCTCGGGCTCGGTCAGCAAGAAGACCGACTACGTCGTCGTCGGCGAGAACGCCGGCTCCAAGGCCGACAAGGCCGAGCAGCTCGGCGTCCCGACGCTCGACGAGGCCGGGTTCAAGAAGCTGCTCGCCGAGGGCCCGCCGCCCGACGACCCCGCCGACTGACGCACCTCCGCGCTGGCAGTGACATATCTACCGCGACACGCTGGCGTGTCGCGTCAGAACGTCACTGCGATCGTGGGGGGCGGGTCAGGAGGGGGTGAGGCGGGGGAGAGCGGCGCGGGCGATGGCGTCAGCGACCGACGGACGTTCGTAGGCGTGCTTGTGGATCGTGTAGTCGCGCGTGCCGGTGAACGCGCACACGACGTCACCGGTGATGCAGGCCTCGATCGTGCGTCCGGTGAGCCCGCCGAGCGACGGCCCGGCTCCGAGGCTGCCCGGGGCCGAGGGCTGAGGTCCTGG
Organism: Aeromicrobium sp.; assembly: GCA_023257515.1. Lineage (GTDB taxonomy): Bacteria > Actinomycetota > Actinomycetes > Propionibacteriales > Nocardioidaceae > Aeromicrobium. Next base: position 1,567 of record JALRCA010000195.1, on the reverse strand, counting down.
CAGGTCGACCCGCGTCACCCGCGCGTCCGGGTCCCGGCGTGGACTGCCCACCAGCACGAGCGTGTCCACGTGGCGGGCCAGCCTGGGGTGGGCGGCCAGCGTCTCGTGCGCGATCTGGGCGCCCTGGCTGAAGCCCACGACGCCAATCCTGGTCGAGGGACACCGGCGTTCGAGCGACGTGAGCTTTCGGGCGAGCAGCCTCTTGCCCTGCGCCACGTCCTGCTGGAACACCGACAGCGTCGACGTCACCCGGCTGCGGTGCCGGATCGCCTCGATCCTGACGTCGCGCACGCCGTCACGCGCCAGGCCGTCGGCGATGCGCCGCGTGATCCCGTCGACCTCGGTGCCGAGTGCCCGGTGGTGGTGCAGGGACTGGGCCTGACCGCGCAGTCCGACGAGCTCCACCTGCGGGCAGCCGTCGCTGCGCGCGGGGTCGTCGCCCCCGGGCAGGGCCTCGCCGCGTCCGCACCCGGACAGCACGAGCACGCCGACGGCCAGGGCTGCGAGGAGTCGTGTGGGCATCCCGCCATGGTGGCAAACTCCCCGGCATGCCGCGACGTGGGCGGCGCCTGCGGTCAGTCGACGGAGTCGTCCTCGGGGTCGAACAGATCGGCGGCCGGACCGACGACGAGTGGGTCCGGCGTGCGGACGACCTCGTGGTCCTTGCCGGGGTAGTCGAAGCGGTGCAGCACGAGTCGCATGGCCTCGAGTCGCGCACGCTTCTTGTCGTTGCTCTTGACCACCGTCCACGGGGAGTGCTTCGTGTCGGTCCGCCGGAACATCGCCTCCTTCGCCTGGGTGTAGGCGTCCCACTTGTCGAGGGAGGCCAGGTCCATGGGTGAGAGCTTCCACTGCCGGACCGGGTCGATCTGGCGGATGGTGAACCGCGTCAGCTGCTCGGCGCGCGACACCGAGAACCAGAACTTCACGACGTGGATGCCGTCGTTGACGAGCATCTTCTCGAACAGCGGCGCCTGCTTGAGGAACTCGGTGTACTGGTCCGGCGTGCAGAAGCCCATGACGCGCTCGACACCCGCGCGGTTGTACCAGGACCGGTCGAAGAACACGATCTCCCCGGCGGCGGGCAGGTGCTCGACGTAGCGCTGGAAGTACCACTGCGACTGCTCGCGCTCCGTGGGCTTCTCCAGCGCGACCACCCGAGCCCCTCGCGGGTTCAGGTGCTCGGCGAACCGCTTGATCGTGCCGCCCTTGCCGGCGGCGTCGCGGCCCTCGAAGAGGACGACGATCCGCGCGCCGGTGGACTTGACCCAGTTCTGCAGCTTGACCAGTTCGCTCTGCAGGCGGTACAGCTCGGCCTCGTACACCTCGTTGGATATCTTGCGCCCCGTGGTCGGCCCGTCCCCCGGAGTGTCGGATGGCGACTTACTCACGCGCGCATCCTACGTCGGGCGCTACCTCGCCGCCTCGGTGAGTTCCTCGAGGGCCTCGGTGAGCAACTCGCCGAACACCTCCACGTCGCTCATGGCCTCGCGGTCGGCGTTGATGCCGAAGTACATGGTCCCGCAGTAGGACGTGACGCTGATGGCGAGCACCTGGTCGTGCAGCA
>JALRCA010000165.1 GCA_023257515.1 Aeromicrobium sp. | reverse complement strand
CCTATCGCGGGGTGAGGTCGGCAAGGTCGGTGTGCCGATCAGTCACATCGGCGACATGGCGGCCCTCTTCGAGGGCATCCCGCTCAAGGACATGAACACCTCCATGACGATCAACGCGACCGCCATGTGGCTGCTCGCGATGTACCAGGTCGCCGCCGAGGAGCAAGGGGTCGACAAGGCGAGCCTCGCCGGCACGACGCAGAACGACATCATCAAGGAGTACCTCTCGCGCGGGACCTACGTGTTCCCGCCCGAGCACTCGCTGCGGCTGACGACCGACATGATCGCCTACACGGTCAACAACATCCCCAAGTGGAACCCGCTGAACATCTGCAGCTACCACCTGCAGGAGGCCGGCGCGACGCCGACGCAGGAGCTCGCGTACGCGCTGAGCACCGCGATCGCCGTCCTCGACGCGGTCAAGGACTCGGGGCAGGTCGACGAGGCCGACTTCGAGAAGGTCGTCGGGCGCATCTCGTTCTTCGTCAACGCAGGAGTGCGGTTCGTCGAGGAGATGTGCAAGATGCGCGCCTTCGGCCAGCTGTGGGACGAGATCACCCGGGAGCGCTACGGCGTCCAGGATCCCAAGATGCGCCGGTTCCGTTACGGCGTGCAGGTCAACTCGCTGGGCCTGACCGAGGCCCAGCCCGAGAACAACGTCCAGCGCATCGTGCTGGAGATGCTCGGCGTCACGCTGAGCAAGAACGCCCGCGCCCGTGCCGTGCAGCTGCCGGCATGGAACGAGGCGCTGGGCCTTCCACGACCGTGGGACCAGCAGTGGTCGCTGCGTCTGCAGCAGGTGCTCGCCTTCGAGTCCGACCTGCTCGAGTACGACGACATCTTCGACGGCTCGCACGTCGTCGAGGCCAAGGTCGCCGAGCTGGTCGAGGGTGCGAAGGCCGAGATCGACCGGGTCCAGGCGATGGGTGGCGCCGTGGCCGCCGTCGAGTCGGGCTACATGAAGTCCGAGCTCGTGGCGTCGCACGCCGAGCGCCGGGCCAGGATCGAGGCCGGTGAGATCAAGGTCGTGGGCGTCAACAGCTACGTCGAGACCGAGCCGTCGCCGCTGACCGAGGACCTCGACTCCGCGATCATGGTCGCCGACCCGCAGGCCGAGGCCAACGCGATCGCCGATGTCGAGGCCTGGCGTTCCGAGCGTGACCAGGCGGCGGTCGACGCCGCGCTCGAGCGGCTGCAGGCCGAGGCCAAGACGGACGCGAACCTGATGGAGGCGACGCTCGCCGCGGTGCGGGCCGGCGCGACGGTCGGGGAGTGGGGCACCGCGCTGCGCGAGGTGTTCGGCGAGTACCGCGCGCCCACGGGCGTCTCCGGCGCCGTCGGCATCGCCCAGGCGGGCGCGGAGCTCACGGCCGTCCGCGAGCAGGTGCAGAAGACCGGCGAGGAGCTGGGCAGCCGCCTGCGCTTCCTGGTCGGCAAGCCGGGCCTCGACGGGCACTCCAACGGGGCCGAGCAGATCGCCGTGCGCGCTCGCGACGTCGGCTTCGAGGTCGTCTACCAGGGCATCCGGCTCACTCCGGAGCAGATCGTCTCTGCCGCCGTGGCCGAGGACGTGCACGTCGTGGGCCTGTCGATCCTGTCGGGCTCGCACATGGAGCTCGTCCCCGACGTCCAGCGCCGCCTGCAGGAGGCCGGCGCTGGCGACGTGCCGATCATCGTCGGCGGCATCATCCCCGACTCCGACGGTCGCAAGCTCGAGGAGCAGGGCATCGCCGCCGTCTTCACGCCCAAGGACTTCGGCATGACCGACATCATGGGCCGCATCGTCGCCGAGATCCGCAAGGCCAACCACCTCTCCTGACCACCACCCCCCCACTCCCTGAGTGTGACGATCCCGGGCGGAATCACGTGATTCCGCCCGGGATCGTCACACTCAGCGGGTGAGGGGGCTGGTGCTGGCTCGGGGTGGGTCAGTTGAGGACGCGGAAGTCCGAGGGCAGGCCGCCGCCGGCGACGACGTCGTTGGTCAGGTCCTGCAGCGCCATGAGGGCGACGGACTGCGAGAACGGGCCGTACGAGACACGCGCGACGCCCAGCTCCTGCTGCCGCGCGAGCGGGATCGACCCGGGGTAGCCGATCGTCGTGAGCTTCTGCGGACCCCACGCGTCGACGAAGGCCCGCACGTCGTCCTCGGACAGGGGGCCCGGCACGAACACGACCGGCGCACCGACGTCGAGGAACGCCTTGCCGCGCTCGATGGCGTCGGCGATCACCTCGTCATGGGGCCGGTCGCCGGCCTGAGCCACGACGTCCGTGCGCGCGTTGAGCACGAACGGGACGCCCTCGGCCTCGCCGGCCTTGACGACGGCCTCGACAGCGCCCACGGCCTCGGCGAGGGGCTTCTTCTGGTCCTCGAGGTTCGCGCCGACGACGCCGACGCCGATCGCCTTGCGGACGGTCTCACCCGGGTCGCCGTAGCCGGCCTCGAGATCGGCGGTCACGGGCAGGTCGGTGCTGCGGACGATGAGACCGACGGCCTCGATCATCTCGTCGACGGGGATGTTCTCGCCGTCCTCGTACCCGTGGGAGGCCGCGATCGAGTGGCTCGCGGTGGCGATCGCCTTGATGCCGTCGACCTCGCTCACCACCCGGGCCGTGATGGCGTCCCACACGTTGACGACGGTGAGGATCTCGGGGGCGGAGTGGAGGTCGAGGAGGGTCTGGGCCCGGGTGCGCAGGTCGGTCATGGCTCGACGGTAGCCAGACTGGCTGGGCACCGCACGACAATCGCGCTGAGGCCAGCCACACCTCGGCGAGCCCAGCCATTCCTTCGTGGATGCGGGCTGACGCGACCACTAGGGTCGAGGGGTCGAGACCCCTCAGGAGGTGAGCGTCACGCCGCGACCGCGGACTTCTTCTTGGTCTTCTTCGTGACCTTGACGAGCTTGCGCTTCTTGACGGTGTAGCCCTCGGGAAGTCGCCCCTCCGCCATCATGCGGATGGGGCACCGCTTGCACCGCGGCTTGCTGACGCAGCACTTCTTCTTGGGGGGCTTGGCCACCCGATCACCGTAACATCAGCGAGGTGAGCCTCACCTCAGGAAGGAAGGGAGCCACATGGCAGCCCCTGCGTTCGTCGCCAAGCTCAACGAGCAGCTCGGCCACGAGTTCGACGCCCACCAGCAGTACGTCGCGATCGCGACCTACTACGACGCCCTGACCATGCCGCAGATGGCGGCGCTGTTCTACGCCCAGGCAGTCGAGGAGCGCGACCACGCGATGATGATGGTGCAGTACCTGCTGGACTCCGACGAGGTGCCGCAGATCCCGGCCCTGGAGGCGCCACGTGCGGGGTTCGCCGACGTCGTCGAGCCCGTCGAGCTGGCGCTGGCCCAGGAGAAGCGCGTCACGCAGCAGATCAACGAGCTCACCCGCATCGCCCGCGACGAGAACGACTTCGCCTCGGACCAGTTCATGCAGTGGTTCATCAAGGAGCAGGTCGAGGAGGTCGCCAAGATGAGCGACCTGCTCGCGGTCGTGACACGATCGAAGGATGACTACGAGCGCATCGAGGACTGGGTCGCGCGCGAGGACGAGGGCGAGAGCGACGACCCGACCGCACCGCCGGTCGCGGGTCGCTGAGCTCGCGCTGGCCGCGACGGCCTGCGCCGTCGCGGCCGGGTGCGGGGGACCGGCGCAGGAGTCCGACACGGAGGGGGACGGCATGGCCAGCACGTCGTTGACGTTCACGGTCACGAAGGACGAGGGCGCCGAGCCCCGCACGGCCACGCTTGAGTGCCCGGGCGGCGACACGGCCGCCTGCGAGGCGCTGGAGAAGGTCGAGCGCACGACGTTCGACCCCGTGCCGAAGGACCAGGCCTGCACGATGATCCTCGGCGGACCCGAGACCGCGACGGTCACGGGCCGCCTCGACGGTTCGTCACTCGAGGCCTCCTTCTCCCAGCAGAACGGTTGCGAGATCGCCCGCTGGAAGCAGATCACGCCCGTCCTCGAGGCGCTCGACCTGCTCTGACGAAGGATTCTGTCTTCGACACGGGGGCACGAAGGAATCTGCATTCCGCACGACCGGTCGTGCCACATGCAGATTCCTTCGTCCGTCAGGACCCGGACGTGCGCTCAGAAGAGTCGCAAGCTCGAGCGAGCGGGTCAGCTGCTCGACGCCGTCCATGCAGTTGTTCCCCGCCGCCACGTCCGAGCGATCCGAGAGTGACAGGATGAGGACATGCGTGTCGTTGTTGGTCCTGTCCAAGGGTTTCTCGCCCTTGCCAGCCCGGCTGAAGCAGGCATCGCCCGAACCGCACTCGTCGAGATCCATACCCACGATGGGCTCTTCGCGAGTCGAACAGTTCAGCAGGACTACGCGTCCGGTTTCGCTGATCTCGCGGACTACTTCGAACGTCTTGCGCAGGACTGGAAGGGGTGGCGGGGCAGCCGCGAGTGGCGATCGCTCGAAGGCGAGTTGCAGATCAGCGCCGTGCACGACGGCCACATACGTCTGGAGCTTGAGCTGCGTGGCCCGTTCCCGCAGGACTGGCTCGTGCGGTGCGAGATCGCGCTCGAGCCCGGAGAGCAGCTCAGCGCGGCCGCCACCGACCTGCGTGCATTCGCTAACTCGTACGACTCGTCGATCTAGAACAGCCGCAGGCTCGGGTCGTCGATGCCGCGCAGCTCGTCGTAGTTGACGACGACGCACTCGATGCCGCGGTCCTGGGCCAGGACGCGCGCCTGGGGCTTGATCTCCTGGGCGGCGAAGATGCCTCGGACGGGGCGGAGCGCGGGGTCGCGGTTCATGAGCTCGAGGTAGCGGGTCAGCTGCTCGACGCCGTCGATCTCGCCGCGGCGCTTGATCTCGACGGCGATCGCGGCGCCCTCGGCGTCGCGGCACAGCAGGTCGACTGGGCCGATCGCGGTCATGAACTCGCGACGCACGAGCGAGATGCCGGGGCCGAGCGAGGTCGTGTGGTCCGCGAGCAGCTCCTGGAGGTGCTTCTCGACGCCGTCCTTCTGCAGGCCGGGGTCGACGCCGAGCTCGTGCGAGGAGTCCGACAGGACCTCCTCGAGCAGGATCCGCAGGGTGTCGTCGGACTTGGTCGCCGACACCGTCCACTCGGGGACGCCGTCGTCGGTGACGCCCTCGCGCAGCGTGCACGGAGGACTCATCCAGTTGAGCGGCTTGTAGGAGCCACCGTCGGAGTGGACCAGCACCGAGCCGTCCGCCTTCACCATGATGACGCGGGTGGCCATCGGCAGGTGGGCGGTCAGTCGTCCGGCGTAGTCGACCTGGCAGCGGGCGACGACGATGCGCACGGGTGGGGCGTCACTTCCTGGTCAGGGTGCCGAGCTGGAACACGAGCGAGGAACCCTTGACCGTGCCCCGGTCGGTGCCCTCGTCGTTGCTGAGCGAGACCGCCGAGCCCTTGAGCGAGTACCGACCGTGCATGAAGTTCTCGACGCCCTCGTAGTCCATCTCGTAGGTGCCGTCGGCCTTGAAGCGCACCGTCCAGCTGGCCTTCGGATCCTCCCACGTGCCGACGAGGTCGGCGGCGCTCTTGGGCGAGGCGTCCTCGGGCGCCGCGGACGTGGCATCGCTCGTCGGGGCCGACGAGGGCGCCGAGGACGGTGCGGACTCCGAGGTCGGAGAGGTCTCGGGCTCGTCGTCGCTCCCGCACGCCGCAAGCACGACGAGCGCGGACGTGGCGATGATCATGCGCAGTTTCATGAGGCTCCCTCTCCGCTGGCGGACATCGGACGCTAGTGTGTCACGACCCTTCCTTACCGAGGAGTAACCCATGCAGGAGATCGTCGATCGACTTCAGGCGGCCGATCGCGGGGCGGACATCGCCCGCACGTTGCTGCTGCCGTACCTGAACCACGCCGCGACCATGTTCGAGAGCGGCTACGCCACCAAGGCCGACATCGACGCCTCGATGCGCTTCGGCTGCGGCTACCCGGTCGGACCGCTCGACCTGGTCGACGCGCTCGGTGCCGCGACGGTCGTCTCCGGTCTGGAGAAGCTGCACGCCGAGACCGGCGACCCGCTGCACGTGCCTGCCGGGGTCCTGACCGAGCTGGCGGCCGGCGGCACCTTCGCCGACAAGGCCGCGGCCGCCGGGGGAGACGACGCCCCGGTCAAGCACCACCCGGTGGGCAAGGTCGGTGTCGTCGGCACCGGCACCATGGCCTCGGGCATCGTCGAGGTCTTCGCCAAGGCCGGGCACGACGTCGTGTTCGTGGGCCGCGGCGACGACAAGGTCGCGGCCGTCCAGGCGCGCATCGAGAAGAACCTCGACAAGGCGATCTCGCGCGGCAAGCTCGACGAGGCCGGCAAGTCCGACGTCATCGACCGCCTGACCGCGGCGACCGAGCGTGAGGCGCTCGGCGACGTCGACATCGTCGTCGAGGCCATCGCCGAGAGCCTGGACGTCAAGCTGCAGCTCTTCCGCGACCTCGACCGGATCTGCAAGCCCGGTGCGATCCTCGCGACCACGACGTCGTCGCTCTCGATCGCCTCGCTCGCCGAGGTCACCTCGCGCCCCGGCGACGTCATCGGCATGCACTTCTTCAACCCGGCACCGATCATGAAGCTCGTCGAGGTCGTCTCCGCCGACCAGACGTCGCCCGAGGTCGCCGAGACAGTCAAGGCCCTGTGCCTCGACGTCAAGAAGCACCCCGTCTCGTGCACGGACCGCGCAGGGTTCATCGTGAACGCGCTGCTGTTCCCGTACCTCAACGACGCGATCAAGCTGCACGAGGCCGGTGGCGGCTCGCTCGAGGAGATCGACACGGCCCTCAAGGAGACGCAGCTGCCGATGGGACCGTTCCAGCTGCTCGACGTCGTCGGCAACGACGTGTCGCTCGCGATCGAGCAGACGCTCGTCGAGGCCTTCGGTCACGAGGGCTGGAAGCCGGCCCCGACGCTGGAGAAGCTCGTCGCCGAGGGCAAGCTCGGTCGCAAGACGGGTGCGGGCTTCCACACCTACTGAGACCTGCACGACACCGCCCCCGCCTGGGATAACCCGGGCGGGGGCGTCGTCGTTGACCTGCGTGGAGAGGGAACGACGCAGGACAGGAGCACGGCGTGGAGATCCCTCCCTGGGCGGTCGTCGTCGCGCGCTACGTACGGCTCACCACCGTGACGGCGGTGCTGGCGTCCGCGCTGATGCTGACGGCACTGGGGTCGTTCCACTCCGCGAAGGACTCGCGTCCGACCCTCGTCGTCGACCAGGCGTGCGACACCGGATGTCGCGCCGGGATGAGCCGGGACTCGAAGGCCCTGGTGCGTCGCGCGACCGAGGCCGGGAGCACCTGCACGTCGACACCCGTCCTGACGGACCACGTCGTCGTCGAGGACCGGCGTGGTCGCGCTCGGGTCGTCGACTTCGACACCGCCTACGAGCTCGCCTCGCGGGGCGACACCTGGGTCCGCCGGTACTGCTCGCCCCGCTGACCTACGATCGGACGGTGCCTCGCCGACGTCGCCCCCGCCCGGCTCCGGCGCGGTTCGAGACCGGCGAGATCGTCGAGCAGCGCGGTGGACGCGCCTGGAACGTGCGCTACCTGAGCGGCGCCACGTCGGCCAAGACCTACACGTGCCCGTCGTGCTCGAGGCCCATCGCACCCGGCACGGCGAACGTCGTCGCGTGGCCGGTCGAGAAATCCCTGCTCAGCGATTCCGCGCTCGACGAGCGGCGGCACTGGCACCGCGACTGCTGGCGGCGCCTGCGCTGACGCTCCTCGAGCGCGGCGCCGAGGCCTGGCTCAGGCCTCGGTCCGGGGGATGACGGTCGTCTTCTCCGCCTCGGTCTCGTCCACGCCGACGGGTGCGACGTCCTCGGGCTTCTCGGGGACCTCGTCCTCGTCGTCGATCTCGGCCGGGGGCGGCGTGGCAGGCGTGCCGGCGAAGTTGGACACGATGTCGCGCAGCTGACCCAGCTGGGACAGGATGCCCTCACGCTTGCGCTCGAGGTCCTCGACCTCGGCCCGCAGCGCACGGGTCTGGCGCTCGACCTCGGTCGAGGCGCTCGCCCGCAGGTGGTCGGCCTCGGCCTTGGCCTTCGTCACGAGCGCCTCGGCCTCCTTTCGCGCACTCTCGAGCACGCTGCTCGCCTCGGTGCCTGCCTTCTCGCGGGAGGCGTTGGCGTGGGCGAGCACGGACCGGGCCCGCTCGTCGGCGGCCGCCGCGCGCGTCTCGGCGTCCTGGACGAGCTTGGCGGTCTGCTGCGTCGCCGCCTCGTGGTTCTCGGCGGCCTCGCGCGCGAGGCGCTCCTTCTCAACCGCCAGCACGCGACGGGCCTCGGTGACCTCGCGGTCGGCGGCCGCGCGGGCCTGCTCGACCTCACGCGTGGCACCGAGACGCAGGTTCTGCACGTCCTGCTCGGCCGCGAGACGCAGCTGGTTCGCAGCGGCCTCGGCCTGGGCACGGATCTCCTCGGCCTCCTGGGTCGCCTCGGCATGCCTCGTCTCGGCCTCGTCGAGCAGTGCGCGTCGCTTGTCCTCGAGCTCGGTGACGGCACGGGTGCGCAGGTCCTCGGCCTCCTTGGCCGCCGCCGTGCGGTGCAGCGCTGCCTCCTCCTCGGCGGTCTTGAGGATCTCGGCGGCCTCGCGGCGGGCTCGGGCGCGCACGTCCTCGGCCTCCTGCTCGGCGAGGCCGAGAAGCTGGGCCGTGTGGGCCCCGAGCGAGGAGTAGGTGGGGCGGTCGACGGCGTCGAGGCGCTCCTTCTGGGCTGCGACCAGGTCGTGCAGCTCGTCGCTCTCCTGCCGCAGCGTCTGGATCGCCTCGGCGGCCTCCTGGAGCTGGGCGGTCTGCGTGCGGATGAACGCGTCGACCGCGTCGGGGTCGTAGCCGCCCCGTCGGGCCTGCGGGAAGCTCGCGGCGGCGGACTGGCGGGCCGCGTCGAAGATGGACAATCCGGACTGCTCGGACATGCTCTGCTGGCTCCCTGCGAAGACGACGGTGGACGCGTCGCCCACTGTACCGAGGCCGCGCGACGTCCCCACAGACCGTCACGGGCCGAGACACGTCCCAACGGTCTGCGCACGACGAAGGGCCCGGCCGACCGGCCGGGCCCTTCGTCAGGGACGGATCAGACGCCGCGGAAGCGGTTGATCGCGTCGATGTGCTTCTCGCGGAACTCGGGGTCGCGGACGCCGAGACCCTCCTCCGGGGCGAGGGCGAGGACGCCGACCTTGCCCTGGTGCAGGTTGTGGTGGACGTCGAGCGAGGCCTGGCCGACCTCGTCGAGCGTGTACGTCTTCGAGACCGTCGGGTGGATCTTGCCCTGGGCGATGAGGCGGTTGGCCTCGAAGGCCTCGCGGTAGTTGGCGAAGTGGCTCGAGACGATCCGCTTGAGGTTCATCCACAGGTAGCGGTTGTCGTACTCGTGCAGGAACCCGGTCGTGGAGGCACAGGTCGTGATCGTGCCGCCCTTGCGGGTGACGTAGACCGAGGCGCCGAAGGTCTCGCGGCCCGGGTGCTCGAAGACGATGTCGATGTCCTCGCCGCCCGTCAGCTCGCGGATCTTCTTGCCGAGGCGCTGCCACTCCTTGGGGTTCTGCTTGGTGCCGTCCTCGTTCCAGAACTGCCAGTTCTCCTCGGACCGGTTGATGACCATCTC
>JALRCA010000043.1 GCA_023257515.1 Aeromicrobium sp. | reverse complement strand
GACGCCGTGGAGCGGGTCAGCCGCGACCGCGGCCTCGAGTCCGCCGACCTCGCGCTGCTGACCGACGGCCTGCGCTCGGAGCGCGAGCAGGGCATCACGATCGACGTGGCCTACCGCTACTTCGCGACGGCGGAGCGCTCGTTCATCCTCGCCGACTGCCCCGGGCACGTGCAGTACACGCGCAACACCGTCACGGGGGCGAGCACGGCCGACGTCGTCGTGCTGCTCGTCGACGCACGCAAGGGCCTGCAGGAGCAGACGCGTCGGCACCTGGCGGTCTCGTCGCTGCTGCGCGTGCCGCACGTGGTCGTGGTGGTCAACAAGATCGACCTCGTCGACTACGACGAGGCCCGCTACCGCGAGGTGGCCGCCGAGGTCCAGGCCTCGGCCACCTCCCTCGGTCTGACCGACGTCACGACGATCCCGGTCTCCGCGCTCGTCGGCGACAACGTCGTCACCGCGTCCGACCGCACGCCTTGGTACGACGGCCCTAGCCTGCTGGCGTTCCTGGAGCAGCTGTCCCCCGCCGGGGAGCCCCAGTCGGAGCCGTTGCGCTTCCCCGTGCAGCTCGTGATCCGACCGCAGCAGGCCGGTGAGGAGCGCTTCCGCGACTACCGCGGGTACGCCGGCCAGATCTCCTCGGGCCTCGTCCGTCCCGGCGATGCAGTGACCGTCCTGCCGAGCGGCCGCACGAGCGTCGTCGAGGGGATCGACACCGCCGACGGCGAGCTGGACGAGGCGTTCGCGCCGCAGTCGGTCACGCTGCGCCTGCGCGACGACGTCGACATCTCGCGCGGTGACATGATCGTGACCTCCCGCAGCGTCCCGGGCACGACGCAGGACGTCGACGGCACCGTCGCATGGCTCGCCGACACCGCGCTGCGTCCCGGCACGAAGGTGCTGCTCAAGCACGGCACGCGCACGGTGCAGGCGATGGTCAAGTCGATCGGCGGCCGCCTCGACCTCGAGGCGGCGCAGCTGCGTCCTGCCGACGACCTCGGCCTCAACGACATCGGCCACGTCACCCTGCGTCTCGCGTCGCCCATCCCGGCCGAGGAGTACCTGCACAGCCGCAGCACCGGGGCGTTCCTGCTCGTCGACGCGCACGACGGCACGACCCTCGCGGCCGGCATGGTCGGCGACGCCCTGCTCGCGACGGCTACCGTCTGAGTCGTGACCTATCCCCTGACCCTGCGCCTGCAGGGCCGGCGCGTCGTGGTCGTGGGCGGCGGTCACGTCGCGACCCGTCGCTGCCACGCGCTGCTCGAGGCCGGGGCCGACCTCGTGGTCATCTCCCCCGGTGTCACGGCGCGGCTCGGCGAGCTCGCCGAGCTCGGCCGGCTCACGTGGTACCGCCGCGGCTACCGGACGGGTGACCTCGACGGGGCGTGGCTGGTCCAGACCGCGACGGACTCCCAGACCGACGACGTGGTGGCGGCGGACGCCGAGGCCGCTCGGATCTGGTGCCTCAAGGGCGGCGATCCCGACCACGCGACGGCCTGGGCACCCGCCGTCGCCCGGGTCGACGACGTGACGATCGCCGTCAGCGGCGGCGGTGACGCACGACGCGCGAGCCAGCTGCGTGACGCGGTCGCCAGCACCCTGCAGTCCGGTGAGCTGCCGCTGCGCCACCGCACCCATCACCCCGGTGGTCGTGTCGCGCTCGTCGGCGGTGGACCCGGCCACGTCGACCTGCTCACCGCGCGCGGACGCCGGCTGCTGGCCGAGGCCGACGTCGTGGTCGTCGACCGGCTCGGCCCGACCGCCGTCCTCGACGAGCTCGCCCCCGACGTGGTCGTGGTCGACGTCGGCAAGCGACCCGACCACCATCCCGTGCCGCAGGACGAGATCAACGCGATCCTCGTCGACCACGCGCGGGCCGGGAAGGTCGTCGTCCGCCTGAAGGGCGGCGATCCCTACGTCCTCGGGCGCGGCGGCGAGGAGCGCCTGGCGTGCGAGGAGGCCGGCATCCCGGTCGAGGTCGTGCCCGGCGTCACGAGCGCCATCTCGGTCCCGGCCGCCGCCGGGATCCCCGTGACCCACCGCGGCGTCGCGACCGGGTTCAGCGTCGTCACCGCCCACGAGCGACTGGGCGACCTCCCGCACGGCGGGGACCACACGCTCGTGCTGCTCATGGGCGTCAAGCGGCTGCGCGAGTGCGCCGAGCAGCTCGTCGCCGCGGGCCACGACCCGCAGACCCCCGTCGCGGTCGTCGAGCGCGGCTGGGCCCCGGACCAGCGCACCACGACCGGCACGCTCGCCACGATCGCCGACCGTGCAGCCGAGGTCGGGTGCCGGGCACCGGCGGTGACGGTCGTGGGCGACGTCGTGCGCCTCAGCCCGGCTTGGACCGGCCCTGCCTGGGCCGGCTGACCGGCAGCACGCCCTGCGCGCGGAGCCAGCGCTCCAGGTGCGCCCGCGCACGCCGCATCACCAGGCCGTGAGCCAGCACATGGAACGGTCGCAGGACGCGCGACGTGCGGCGCAGCCAGCCCACCACCGGGTCGACCTCCCACGTCGAGACGACGCGGCTCGCGCCGTCCACGGACTCGACGACGACGCTGCCGCCGCCGAGCAGGTCACCATCGGCGCTGAACCGTCGCTGCGACCCAGGACCGACCTCGACCCCGTGCAGCCGCACGTGGAGCGAGAGCCCGAGGGGGTGGCTGACCCGGACGTGCAGCTCGTCGTCACCCCGACCGCTGGTCCGCACGGCCGGCCACCACGCGAACGGGTCGTCGGAGTCGAGCAGCCGCAGCATCTCGGCCCACACCCGGTCCGCGGGCGCGGGGAACGTCCATGCGCTCACGAAGCGGAACGCGCGCCGGGTCGTGTCGCTGCCGGGATCCGGGGTCCCGGCTTGGTTCACTGGTCGTGGCCCCGGGTGGTATGAGCTCCCGGGGCCTTGTCGCGCCGTCCGCGCAGCACCCACCACAGCCCGACGAGCGGCAGCACGAGCGGCACGTAGCCGTAGCCGGCTCCGAGGTCCGACCAGACGGTCTGGTCCGGGAACAGCTCGCCGTCCACGAGGCTCAGCAGCCCGACCGCGAGCACGCCGACGAGCTCGAACCCGACCGTGCCGAGAGCGAGACTACGGTGGTCGCGCGCCAGGGCGAACGTCGCGACGACGTAGACGACGCCGGCGAGCGCCGACAGCGAGTACGCGAGCGGCGCCTCGCCCGCCTTCGTCGAGAGCTGGACGATCGAGCGCGCCGAGGCCGCGAGCGCGAACACGGCGTACACCGCCACCAGCACGCGGCCGAATCCGCTCGCCGTCGACGACTCAGGCATGCGCGCTCTCCCAGATCTGCTCGACACGGACGGCCAGCACGGCGATCGTCAGCATCGCGACGACGACCACGCCGCTCCCCCACCGGCTCTTCTCGGCGATCCCCCAGAGCACGGCGGCGATCGGGATGACCGCCATCGTGATCAGGTACGACACGAAGAGGACGCCGTCGACGTCGCGGTCGGTGCGACCCAGGGCGACGAACCCCCCGATCGCGACTGCGACGAGGAGGAGCTGGAGCGCGGCCACCGAGTAGAAGAGGGGGTTGCTGAACGGCAGCTCCCGCCACAGGTGCCAGGCAGCGTGGACCGCGACGGCGCACGCCGCGATGGCCACGACGAGGACGATCGTGTCGTTCACACCGGTCCTTCGCTCGAACGGGTCTCGCGCACCTCCCCGTCCGTGCCGACGGCCAGGACGCGCCGCACCGAGTCTTCCACGAAGCCGTTCCAGACCGGCACCGACCTGAACATGAAGTGTCCGGCGCCCGTCAGCGGCTGCCACGAGACGTCGGTGGCGATGGGTCGGCAGCGCTCGACGTACGCCTTGCTGGCCGGCGCGGAGGTCCAGCGGTCGCGCGTCCCGTGCAGGACGTGCAGCGCGCGCTCCCTGATGGCGCCGTTGGGCTCACCCGGTGGCAGCCAGGGGGCGAGCCCGACGACGCCGAGCACGGCGGGGTCGTCGGCCACGTGGCAGGCCGTGCGCCCTCCCATGGAGTGCCCGACGAGCACGATCGGGCCCGAGAAGTCGGACCGGATGCGCTCGAGCGCCCATCGGGCGTCGGTCACGGGCGACGGTGCGTGCGGATCGTTCCACCCCCGCACCTCGTACTGCAGCAGGTGCAGGGAGAGTCGCTCCTCGCGCGCGAAACCCTTGAGGGCGCGCGCCATGATCGCCATGCGCCACCAGCTTGCGTTGCGGTCCCTGACGGGCTGCATGCTGCTCTGCTGTCCCCCGTGCAGGACCAGCACCGCGGCCCGCCGATCGTCCGGGACCAGGACGTCGTCGAGTCGTCGAGTCATGCTCCAAGGCTGGCACGGACGGTGACGCGCTGCAGGGCGGGCGAGGCTACCCTGGCGGTGACGCGTCCCACAAGGGGCGGCCGTCCAAGTTTCTGACGATCGTCACCCATCCCCGAAGGAGCCAGCAGCGAATGCCTCGTGGAAGGATCGGACGGAAGGGACGAGACGTGAGCGAGAGCCCACTGCGCGCGGTGCCCACGATGGCCCCGCCCGAGGCAGCGCCCGATGCTGCCGAGCTGCTGCAGCGCACCGCTCGCGGCGACGAGGCCGCGTTCGCGGCGCTCTACGACGAGCTGGCCGGCTCGGTCCTCGGGCTCGCCCGGCGCGTCATCCGCGACCCGGCGCGAGCCGAGGAGGTCGCCCAGGAGGTCTTCCTCCAGGTGTGGCAGACAGCCGTGCGCTTCGATCCGGCCCGTGGCAGCGCCAAGAGCTGGATCCTGACCCTCGCCCACCGTCGGGCGGTCGACGCCGTGCGGCACGACCAGGCCGCCACGAACCGGGACATGGCCTATGACTGGAGCCCGGGCGTCGACCACGACGAGGTGTCCGAGACGGTCACCGTCCGGCTCGAGCACGAACAGGTCCGCCGCTGCCTGAGCAGCCTCACCGACCTGCAACGCGAGGCCATCACCCTCGCCTACTACCAGGGGTACACCTACGCCGAGGTCGCCACCGTCCTCGACGCCAACCCCGCAACCGTCAAGACCCGCATGCGCGACGGACTGATCCGTCTGCGCGACTGCCTGGGGGTGGAAGCATGACCATCGATCTTCACAGCCTGATGGCGCCCTACGCACTCGACGCCCTGGACGCCGACGAGCGCGCCACCTACGAGGTGCACCTCGAGCAGTGCGACGACTGCCGGTCCGAGCTGGCTGGCTTCCTCGAGACCTCGTCGCGTCTCGGCGAGCTCGAGGAGGTCGCTCCGCCGCCGGCGATGCGCGCCGAGGTGCTGGCCGCCGCCCGCCGTACGGCGCAGCAGCGCCCGGTCACCGTGCTTGCGCCTCGACGTC
Organism: Aeromicrobium sp.; assembly: GCA_023257515.1. Classification (GTDB taxonomy): domain Bacteria; phylum Actinomycetota; class Actinomycetes; order Propionibacteriales; family Nocardioidaceae; genus Aeromicrobium. The sequence goes on along the minus strand of JALRCA010000043.1, from coordinate 2,065 downwards.
TGCGCCACCGCGTCCCGCAGCTCGTCGCGGCCGCTGCCGTCGCCCTGGCCCTGGCCGGCGGCACCGCGACCGTCGTCGAGCACCAGCGAGCGTCGGACCTGCAGGCCTCCGGGGACAAGATGACGTCCGTCCTCACGGCGTCCGACGTCCGCACCAGCAGCGAGAAGGCGACCGAGGGCGGCACGCTTCGCGTGATGTCGTCCAAGTCGCACGACGCCGCCGTGGTGGTGGGCTCGGCCCTTCCGCAGCTCGACGACGACCAGGTGTACCAGGTCTGGGCCATGCATGACGGGACACCGCGTCCGGCGGGCCTGATCGGCGCGAAGCCCGGCATGGTCTACGTGTCGAAGGTCGCTGGCGCCGACGCCTTCGCCGTCACGGTGGAGCCGAAGGGCGGCTCGGAGCGTCCCACCACCGATCCCCTGGCGGTGACTCCGGTCACGGCGTGAGCCGCGGCGTGTCGGATACCGGCAGAATGTGACGGGTGAGCACCCCGATCGTCCTCGTCGAGCCCGCGATGGCCGTGCCGTCGCGCTACTACCGCCCTCTCCTGGACTCGTTCGAGGAGCGCGGGTGGTCGGCGCACGCGCTCGGTCGTCGTGGGTTCGAGGACGACGGGATCCGTGCGTCGTGGAAGCACGACTGGTCCTACGCCGACGAGATCCAGGACCTGGCCGATGCCGTGCTCAAGGCGCGTGCCGAGGATCCTGACCGGCCCGTGCTGGTCCTCGGCCACAGCCTCGGCGGGCAGGTCGCGCTCGGGCACGACCTCGCGCACCAGCCCGTCGACGGACTCGTGCTGGTGGGTGTGTCCGTGCCGCACTTCCGCCGCTACCCCTACGGCGGGCTGGGCATCCTCGCGATGGGCCTGCTCACGCCGATCGTCACGCGCCTGGCCGGCCACCTGCCCAAGCCGGCCTTCGGCGCGCCGGGCGCCCGCACCCTCATGCGGGAGTGGGCGGCGTGGGCGCGCACCGGCACTCCCCCGTTCCCGGTGCCGGCCCCGGTCACGACACCGACGCTGTCGGTCAAGCTGCAGGCCGACGCCTACGCCGTCTCGGCCGCGACCGACGCCTTCGTCGACCTGATGATCGACCCGGCCCACCTGACCCGGTGGACCTACACGCGAGCCGCGGCCCCCGAGGGCGCGACGACGGACCACGTGCGGTGGGTCCGTCGCCCCGACGTGGTCGTCGACCGGGTACTCGCGTGGTGGGACGAGCAGCAGGTCACGCCTCGCTGAACGCCTCGATCGGCGGGCAGGCGCACGCGAGGTTGCGGTCGCCGTAGGCCTGGTCGATGCGCCCCACGGGCGGCCAGTACTTGTCCTGGGTGGTCCCGTCGGGGAACAGACCCTGCGCGACGGGGTAGGCGTGCTGCCAGTCCAGCAGCTCACGCGCCGTGTGCGGAGCGTTGACGAGCGGGTTGTCGTCCGTGGCCAGCTCGCCCGTGGCGACCTGGTCCATCTCCGACCGGATCGCGAGCATCGCGTCGCAGAAGCGGTCGAGCTCGGCGAGGTCCTCGGACTCGGTCGGCTCCACCATCAGGGTGCCGGCGACCGGGAAGCTCATGGTGGGGGCGTGGAAGCCGTAGTCGACGAGCCGCTTGGCGATGTCGTCGACGCTGAGTCCCGAGGCCTTGGCGGCAGGACGCACGTCGAGGATGCACTCGTGGGCCACCAGGCCGGCCTCACCGGCGTAGAGCACCGGGAAGGCGTCCTGGAGACGGGCGGCGACGTAGTTGGCCGACAGGACCGCGACGGACGTGGCGTCGGTCAGGCCCTGCGCCCCCATCATCGCGATGTAGGCGTACGGGATCGGCAGGATGCCGGCCGATCCGTACGGTGCCGCGCTGATCGCACCGATCCCCTCGCGCTGCGCCTCGACCGGGTGCAGAGGATGGCTCGGCAGGTAGGGCGCGAGGTGCTCGGCGACGGCGACCGGGCCGACGCCGGGGCCGCCGCCGCCGTGCGGGATGCAGAACGTCTTGTGCAGGTTCAGGTGCGACACGTCGCCGCCGAACCGGCCCGGCTGGGCGTGACCCAGCAGCGCGTTCAGGTTCGCGC
>JALRCA010000042.1 GCA_023257515.1 Aeromicrobium sp. | reverse complement strand
GTCGCAGTTGGTGTCCAGGATGGAGATCACTGGGATGCCGAGCTTGCGCGCCTCGCCGACGGCGATGTGCTCCTTGTTGGAGTCGATGACCCACACGGCGCTCGGGAGTTTGGCCATGTCGCGGATGCCGCCCAGCGTGCGATCGAGCTTGACGCGCTCGCGATCGAGGACGAGGAGCTCCTTCTTGGTCAGCCCCGCCGCAGCCGGATCGGTCTCCAGGCCCTCGAGCTCCTTGAGTCGCTGGATCCGCTTGTGCACCGTGCCGAAGTTGGTGAGCATGCCGCCGAGCCAGCGCTGGTTGACATAGGGCATGCCGACGCGGGTCGCCTGCTGGGCGATCGGCTCCTGCGCCTGCTTCTTGGTGCCGACGAAGAGAATCGTGCCGCCGCGGGCGACCGTGTTCTTGACGAACTCGTAGCCGGCGTCGATGTACGCGAGCGACTGCTGCAGGTCGATGATGTAGATGCCGTTGCGCTCGGTGAAGATGAATCGCTTCATCTTGGGGTTCCACCGACGGGTCTGGTGCCCGAAGTGGACGCCGCTCTCGAGCAGCTGGCGCATGGTGACGACCGCCATGGTCGTGCCTCCTTGTTCGGGGCGCACCCGTGGGCCGCCCGCTCCTGGTTGACGCGCCACCGGTCGGTGACGCCCTGACGCCGGCGCTGCGCGGACCCACCCGACGAGTCGGGACCAGGATCCGCGCCCGTGTTCGGCTCTCGCGTCACACGGGGGCAGGCGTGCGAATTTCACGTCCGAGGACGCGATGGGCCCATCCTACGTCAGGACACCTGCGGGCAGGAAATCCGTCGGGTCGGGGCGGCACGGGTCGGCGACCGGGTTGTCCACAGCCGACGCCGGAGGGACTGGGCACGACGGCCGAGGACCGCTTGGCTGTCCGCGTGCCCACCGTCGTGACCCGTCTGCTGTCGGTCCTCGTCCTCTGTGCGGTCGCGATGCCGTACTCCCCCGCCGGCGCCGCCGAGTCGTGGACCTGGCCGTTGGACGGCACGTCGGTGGGCCGTCCGTTCGAGCGGCCCGCCACGGTCTACGGACCGGGACACCGTGGCGTCGACCTGCCGGGCTCCGTCGGGGGCACGGTGCGGTCGGTCGCCCCGGGTCGTGTCGCGTTCGTCGGCTCGGTAGCGGGGGTTCCCGTCGTGACGATCGACCACGGGCAGGAGCGGTCGACGTACCAGCCGGTGCGTGCCCTCGTGCGACGCGGCGACGCGGTCGGGCGCGGCCAGCCGATCGGACGGCTGCTCGCCCGGCACTCGCACTGCGTCCACGCGTGCCTGCACCTCGGCCGGGTCCGCGCCGACGAGTACCTCGACCCGCTCGACGTCCTCGAGGTGCGGGCCCGGTTCCGCCTCGTCGACCCGAACGGACCCCTCCCCACGCCACCGGGCGGGTCGATCGGCACCCTGCTGGGCGGTTCACTCGTGCGACCGGTGCCGGGACCCGTCACGTCCGCGTTCGGGATGCGGGTCCACCCCATCACCGGCGTCCGCAAGCTGCACGACGGCACCGACCTCGGGGCGCCGTGCGGCACCCCGGTCAAGGCTGCGGCGCCCGGCGTCGTCACGCGGGTCGAGACCGTCGGCGGCTACGGCCGGTGGATCGTGCTCGACCACGAGCACGGCGTCGAGACGCGCTACGCCCATCTGTCCGCGCAGCAGGTCGGGGTCGGGGCGCGGGTGCGGGCCGCGCAGACCATCGGGCTGGTCGGGCAGACCGGCTACGCCACGGGCTGCCACCTGCACTTCATGGTCGTGCGCCACGGGACGCCCGTCGACCCGCTGGGCTGAGCGCCTGGTCGGTGCCGCGGGAGCGTGAGACGCTTCCGGCCCACGCGACATGGAACAGGTGTGACCGCCTCGACCACCGAACCCCAGGAGGCCGCCGTGAGCCCACCACCGGCCTCTCACGACGAGCCACCGGGCCCGACCCCGGAGCGCCACCTGCTCGAGCGGGCCGCCTCGGGCAGCAGGACCGCCTTCGCCGAGCTCTACGAACGACACGTGCGTGCCGTCTACTGGCAGGCGTACGGGGTGGTCCCCGACGCCGACCTGGCGCAGGACGTGACGCAGGAGGTCTTCGTCACCTTCTGGCACCGCATCCGCTCGGTGCGCGTCGTCGACGAGTCGGTGCTCCCCTGGCTGCTGGTCACCGCGCGGTTCACGGCGCTCAACACGCGCCGCCGCGCGGCACGCCCCGACCACCGCACGGAGGCGCTCGACGTCGAGCGCCATGATCCCAGCGCCGACGTCGAGGCCGAGCACGAGCGCGCCGTCGTGCGGGCCGAGATCGACCGCGCGCTCTCCACCCTGTCGCCGCTCGAGCGCGAGCTCTACGAGCACTGCGTCGAGGGCGACCTGACCTACGAGGCCGCCGCCCGCGAGCTCGGCCTCACCCACGCCGCTGTGCGCAACCGGGTGCACCGGCTGCGCCAGCGGCTTCGTTCCGAGCTGAGCTCGATGAGGGAGACGTCATGAGGACGCTGGAGCAGGAGCGCGTCGACGCGATGCGCACGCACGTCATGGCCGCCGTCGACGCCGACGTCGCCACCCGTGGGCGACGCGGACGACGCGTCGTGGCGAGCCTCGTGGCCGGCTGCTTCGTCGTCGGCATCGGAGGCATCGGGCTGCAGGTCGTCTCGCCCGACGGGAGCGGCGGCTCGAGCTCGTCCATCTCGACGTCCGACTCGGTCCAGCGGCCCGAGTCACGACGTGACGCTACGGCCGATCCCGTGGATCCCGACGCTGCCCCGTCGTCGGCGAACGATGGACCGGGCGCCGACCGTGACGTCGTCACCACCGGCCGCGTGAGGGTCGAGGTCGACGACGCCAGACGAGCCGCAGCCGATCTCGTGGCGTGGGTCGAGCAGCGCGACGGACGCATCGACGAGCGACAGGAGTCTGGGACCGGCGACACGTCTTCTGCCCAGCTCGTGGTCCGTGCGCCGAGCGCCGATGTCGACGCGGCGATCCGCGAGCTGCGGCGACTCGGGACGGTGCAGGACGTCTCGATCGAGCGTTCCGACGTCAGCGGCGCCCGTCGTGACCTCGACGCCCGCATCCGTGGGCTGAAGATCTCGATCGCCCGCCTCGAGAAGATCCTGGCCGACGCGCGGTCGAGCGCCGACCTGCTGCGCACGGAGCGGTCGTTGTCGCAGCGCCAGGGCCAGCTGGAGTCGCTGGAGGCCCGGCGCACGGCGCTGGCCGATCGCATCGATCTCTCGTCACTGCGGGTCGAGCTCCGTCAGCCGGCGCCGGCCGACGTCGTCGAGCCCGAGGACGACGGGTTCGTCGACGGCCTGCGCACCGGGTGGGGCTCACTGACCGACGCGACGACGTCCGCGGTTCACGCGGTGGGCGTCCTGCTGCCGTGGACGCTCGTGCTGGTCGCCGTGATGGGCGGGTGGCGGCTGCTCCGCCGCTCCCGCCGCTGAACCGCTCAGGCGCGCGGGTGCGCCTGCCGGTAGGCGGACCGCAGCCGCTCGTCGCTGACGTGCGTGTAGATCTGGGTGGTGCCGATCGAGGCGTGGCCGAGCAGCTCCTGGACGGTGCGCAGGTCGGCGCCGCCCTCGAGCAGGTGGGTGGCGGCGCTGTGGCGCAGACCGTGCGGGCCGATGTCGGTGAGCTCGTCGACCGCGGCGATGCGGTCGTGGACGATGCGGCGCGCGGCGCGCGGGTCAAGCCGTCCGCCACGTGCGCCGAGGAACAACGCAGGACCGCTCGCACCGGTCGCCAGCGCGGGCCGACCGGAGGTCAACCAGGCGTCGAGGGCGTCCGCGGCGGGGGCGCCGAAGGGCACGACCCGCTCCTTGCGACCCTTGCCGAGCACCCGCACCACCCGGCGTCCGCGCTCGACGTCGTCGACGTCGAGCCCGCACAGCTCGCCCACACGGATTCCGGTGGCGTAGAGCAGCTCGAGCACGGCGAGGTCGCGAGTCCCGGTCGGGCCGTCGACCTCGATCGCCTCGAGCGTGGCAGCGAGCAGCCGGTCGACGTCGTCCTGGTGGAGGGCGACCGGCAGGTCACGGTGCGCCTTGGGGCTCGCGAGCAGGGCACCCGCGTCCTCGGCGGCGCGCCCGGTGCGCGAGAGCCAGGCGGTGAACACGCGCGTCGAGGTGGCACGGCGCGCCAACGTCGTGCGCGACCTGCCGCGGGACTGCTGGTTCGCCAGGTGGCTGCGCAGCGAGCGCAGCGTGAGTCGGGCCGGATCGTCGATCCCGAGCAGCTCGGCGTGCTTGGCGAGGGCTCGCAGGTCGGTGACGTAGCCGCGCACCGTGTGCTCCGCGAGGTCACGCTCGTGCCGCAGGTGGTTCTCGTAGGCCGCGAGCACCGCCGCCCACGTCTCACCGATCTCGGCCATGGCACCACTGTGGCCGACGGTGCCCCGGCACCCCGCGCACCACGCCGCACCACGCCACCCGGACCCTGACCTTGTCGAAGGGTCACCGCCCCTCCGACAAGGACAGGCCTCCGGGATCGCCCCTGTCGTTCGCCTGGGCCTCGACGGGATCACGGAGGCCGAGCTCCTCCAGGACGTCGCGGTGCTCGGTGACCAGGACGGCCTTGCCGTCGCGGACGGCCTGGTGGGTGCCGCCCGACTGCTTCGACGTCACCGGGCCCGGCACGACCATCGTGGGGCGGCCGAGGCGGTCCGCCCAGTGCAGCGTGTTGAGCGACCCGCTGCGCAGGGCCGCCTCGACGACCACCAGCCCGGTGCTGAGTCCGGCGATCAGACGGTTGCGCGAGAGGAACCGTGCTCGCACCGGCACCTGACCGGGAGGCTGCTCGCTGACGACGAGTCCTCCCCCGTCGACGATGCGGCGCAGCAGCGCGGCGTGGGCCCTCGGTGAGTCGACGTCGGCACCGGACGCCAGGACCGCGACCGTCGGCCGGTCCACCGCGAGCGCACCGCGGTGCCCGGAGGCATCGATCCCGAACGCCGCACCGCTCACGACGACCACCCCGCCGTCGGCGAGGTCGGCCGCGAGCTCGGCGGCGCACGTCGCCCCGTAGGACGTGCAGCTGCGCGCGCCCACGATCGCGACGCTCGTGGCCACCAGCTCGGCGAGCCGGCCGTCACCACGCACCCACAGACCCAGCGGCGATCCGCTGGCGCCCTGCAGCGGATCGAGGTGGTCGAGGTCGAGCAGCCCGTCGGGCCATTCCGGCGATCCGGGCGTCACCCACCGCAGGCCCGCCGCATCACCGTCGTGCACGACGCGCTCGAGGTCGCGGTCGAGGGCGCCGAGACGGCGTTCCCAGGGGGCCGGAACGGCCCGCCCGTCGTGTCCGCGGCCGTCGAGCAGGCGCTCGAGGAGAGCCACCGCGTCAGGCGTCGCGAGACGTTCCTCGAGCATGCGTGGATCGCCCGGCTCCGTCACGAGCGAGAGCGCCAGACGTGCCCGGGCGTCGCGCCTCATGACGCCTCGACCAGGTCGTGCAGTCCTGTTCCCAGGGGCACGTCGCCGCGCAGGGCGAGGGCGAGCTCGACGTCCTGCCCCGCGGGTCGATCGTGTCCCCGGAGGTCGGCCACGGTCCACGCCACGCGCAGGGCGCGATCGGCCGATCGCGGCGACAGCCGCCGGGACCGCAGGCCGTTCTCGACGAGGACGCGTCCCTGGTCGGTCACGGGCCACCGCTTGCGCAGCTCGACGCCGGGGACGTCGGTGTTGACCCGCCACGGCGACCCGTCGAGACGTCGAGCCTGCCGCTCCCGGGCCGCCAGCACCAGATGGGCCAGGTCGTCGGTCGACCGACCGTTGCCGAGGGCGTGCGCCAGCTCCGGGCGCGTCGGTGCGACCACCGTGCGGTGGATGTCGATGCGGTCGCGCACGGGACCGGAGATCCGGTCGCGGTAGCGACGGACGGTCGTCGGCGTGCACTCGCACGCCTCGCCCGTCGTGCCGCCGCGCCCGCAGGGACACGGGTTGGAGGCCAGGACCAGCTGGAAGCGCGCCGGGAACCGCGCCGTCTGCGCCGATCGGGACACCACCACGTGGCCGGACTCGAGCGGTTGGCGCAGCGCCTCGAGCACGTTCGAGGCGAACTCGGGCGCCTCGTCGAGGAACAGCACCCCGCGGTGCGCGACGCTCAACGCCCCTGGCTTGATGCCGCGACTCCCCCCGCCGACGATCGAGACGGCGCTCGCCGTGTGGTGCGGGTCGACGAACGGCGGCCGCTCGACGAGCGGCGCGTCCGACGCCAGCACGCCGGCGAGCGAGTGGATGGCACTGACCTCGAGCGCCTCGTTGCGTCCGAGGGCCGGCAGGAGTCCGGGCAGCCGCTGCGCGAGCATCGTCTTGCCGACGCCAGGCGGCCCACTCATCAGCAGGTGGTGTCCGCCTGCCGCCGCCACCACGACCGCGATCCTGGCATCCTCCTGACCCGCGACGTCGGCGAGGTCGAGGTCTCCCAGGTGACCGGACCCGCCCCACCCCTGGTGCCCGCTGGAACGCTCCAACGGCTCGACGGGTGGGTCGTCGGGCACCTCGCCACCCGTCAGCAGGGCGATGACGTGACGCAGCGACCGGATGCCCACGACCCGGATCCCCGGGACCAGCTCGGCCTCGGCCACGTTGACCTCCGGGACCACGATGGTCGAGTAGCCCGCCTCGGCGGCGGCGAAGGTCGCCGGCAGCACGCCTCGCACGGCGCGGGCACGTCCGTCGAGCGCCAGCTCGCCGAGCATCACGACGTCTCGCAGGGCCGGCTCGGGCACCAGCCGCTTGGCGGCCAGCAGCGCCACCGCGATCGCGAGGTCGTGGTGCGAGCCGGACTTCGGCACCGTGCTGGGCGCGAGGTTGATGGTCACGCGCTGGTCGGGCCACCCGGTCCCCGAGTTGACCACGGCCGCGCGGACGCGCTCGCGCGCCTCGGTCACGATCGCGTCGGCCAGGCCGACGACGAGTGTCGCCGGCATGCCGTTGCTGATGTCGACCTCGACCTCGATCGGTCGTCCCGAGACCCCGTCGAGCGTCACGGAGTGCGTCGCGACCATCACGCCACCCCGCTGATCCGCCGGACGCGGGCGGCGCCGCGCTCGGGCACGACCACCGTCACGACGTCGATGCGGACCGCGTCGGGCTGGACGTCGTGGATCTCCAGCCAGTGCGCGGCGAGCCGTCTGAGCCGGGCGGCCTTGCGGGGCGTGACGGCCTCGGCCGGGGTGCCATGGGTCAGCGACGTGCGGGTCTTGACCTCGCACACCACGAGGGTCGACCCGTCACGGGCCACGATGTCGATCTCTCCGTGGCGGCTCGTCCAGTTGCGGGCGAGCACCACGAGACCCTCGGACACGAGGTGCTTGGCGGCGACGTCCTCGCCGTAGGAGCCGACGGCGAGGTTGCGGGCGTGCGTCATGACCACAGCCTCGACGCAGGGACGGGCATGCGACCATCCCTCGCAACGACCCTGTGGACGGCCTCGGGTCCCGAGGAGACCCTGTGGACTGCTACCCCGTCGAGCCGTCCCGGTCCTCGACGTCTCGAGAACGCACGGCGTCGATGACGGCGTACGCCGCCACGGACGGTTGCGGACGCTCCCGCCACACGAGCCCGAGGTTCGACAGGATCGCAGGTCCGGCGAGCCGGATCCTGACGAGGTCGTCGGGCGCGTCGACCGTCGACGAGCTCAGGATCCCCACGCCCAGACCACGCTCGACGAGCAGCCGGACCGACACGGGGTTCGCGACCTCCCAGCGCGGCACGACGCGCACCCCCGCGTCCGCCAGGAACCGCTCCAGGCCCGAACGAGCTCCGGTTCCCGGTGCGAGGGCGATCACGTCGTGCTCGGCCAGTGCCCCCGCGTCGAGCGACCTGCGTCCTGCCAGCGGGTGACTCGGCGCCACCACGGCGACGAGCTCCTCCTCGACGACCACGTGACGGCCGAGCTGGCCCTGCAGCGGGCCGCTCCAGGCCACGACGGCGGCGTCGAGCCTGCCCTCCCGGACGCTCTCCGCCAACGCCGACGACGTCCCCTCGACGAGCTCGACCTCCAGGCCCGGGTGGACGTCGTGCACGGCCGCGATCGCGTCGAAGAACGGCGGCCACGTCAGTCCGGTGACCGCGCCGACGCGGACACGTCCCCGCACCAGGCCCAGCACCTCGTCGGCTCCGTGCTTCACGTGCTGGATCGCCGACAGGGCGGCACGGGCCCGTGGCACGACCACCTCGCCGGCTCCCGTCAGACGCACGCGGCGGCCCGCGCGGTCGAAGAGCTCCAGCCCCAGCTCGCGCTCCAGCTGTTGCACCTGGGCACTGACCCCGGACTGGCTGACGTGCAGCCGCGCCGCGGCGCGCGTGAACGACAGCTCGTCGGCCACGGCCACCAGGTACCGCAGCTGGTGAATCTCCATCACTTGTGATGATAGAACACATCACTAGCATCTGTTGGACTGATGATTCGATCCTCGGCACGCTGGGACCGTCCGCACGAGAGGAGAATCGAGATGACGACCCATCGACCCGGTGCGCGAACACCCGAGGACATCACCCGGCTGTTCGTCGAACGTTCCAACGCCGGCGACGCCGACGGCGTGGCCGCCCTGTACGAGGAGGACGCCGTGATGGCGTTCCCACCCGGTCGGCAGACCGTCGGCCGCGATGCGATCCGCGACCTGTGGGCCGAGGTGCTGGCCGAGCGACCGCAGTTCCAGCTCGAGCAGCCCCAGCCCACGCTGGTGGCCGACGGCATCGGCCTGACAACGACGCCGTCCAAGGACGGCACCGGCCTGCGCGTCCAGGTGGTGCGACGCCAGCCGGACGGCACGTGGCAACGACTGCTCGATCGACCCGAGCAACGTCCGAGCGACGTCTGATCCATGCCGACGACGACCGCGCCCGGGCTGGGGCGCATCCGTGCGGCACAGCTGCTCGGCGCGACGGTCGACGGCGTCGTGCTGTCGACCGTCGTCGTCTACGCGAGCGTCCAGCTGGGGGTGCCGGCCACCACCGTCGGGCTGGTGCTGGCGGGAGCCGCGACGACCACCCTGGTCTCCTCGGTGCCGCTCGGCGTGGTCGCCGATGCCGTGGGGCTGAGGCGTGCGGCCATCGTCCTGTCCGTCGGCGCATCGGCTGCGCTCGTGGTCTACGCCCTGGCCTCCGGGGTCCGAGGACTCGCCGTCGGCGCCGTGCTGTTCGGCGTCACGCAGGCCGCCCTCGGTGCTGTGCGCCAGGGTCTCGCCGCCGCCGCGGTCCCTGCGTCGGAGCGGATCCGGGTGCGGGCGTCGATGCACGCGCTCCTCAACGCCGGACTGGGGCTCGGCACGGTCCTCGGCGCGACCGTGCTGGCCGTCGACCCGGCGCGTGCCGACTGGGTCTACGCCCTCGCAGCAGTGGTCGCGATCGTCAACGCCGTCACCTTCGTCGGTCTGCCCCGGACCCGACCGACGCGCGGGACCGGTCCGCGATGGGATCCCGCGGCCCTGCGCGACGCACGATTCATGGCGGCCACCGGCGCAGCCGCCCTCGTGCAGCTCACGATGCCGGTGCTCTCGGTCCTCCTGCCCGCCTGGGTGGTCACTCGCACCGATGCGCCCGAGTGGACGGCCGCCGTCGCCTTCGGC
>JALRCA010000263.1 GCA_023257515.1 Aeromicrobium sp. | reverse complement strand
CGACCCACGCCCGCTGCATCGGGCCGGCGCCGAGCCGCGACAGCTACCTGCGCGCCGACGTCGTGCTCGCGGTCGCACGCGAGACCGGCGCCGACGCCGTGCACCCCGGCTACGGCTTCCTGTCCGAGAACGCCGACTTCGCCCGCCAGGTCGAGGCCGCCGGCCTGACCTGGATCGGCCCGACGCCGGAGTCGATCGAGGCGATGGGCAGCAAGATCCGCGCCAAGGAGCTCATGGCGAAGGCCGGAGTGCCGATCCTCGAGGTCGACCCGGACACCGCGACCGAGGCGGACCTTCCGCTGCTGGTCAAGGCGTCGGCCGGTGGCGGCGGACGGGGCATGCGGGTCGTCGAGTCGCTCGCCGACCTGGACCGCGAGCTCGAGGCGGCCCGGTCCGAGGCCGCCTCGGCGTTCGGCGACGGCACCGTGTTCGTCGAGCCGTACCTGCCGCGGGCCCGGCACGTCGAGGTGCAGGTCATGGCCGACGCCCACGGCACCGTCTGGGTCGTCGGCGACCGTGACTGCTCGATCCAGCGACGGCACCAGAAGGTCGTCGAGGAGGCGCCTGCGCCGGGCCTGTCCGACGCGACCCGCACGACGCTCCACGACGCGGCCCGCGCGGCCGCCGAGGCCGTCGGCTACCGCGGCGCCGGGACCGTCGAGTTCCTGGTGGAGGAGCGCCCGGCGGGGGTCCCGGGCGACGGGCGGGAAGGCAGCACTGTCGCGTTCCTCGAGATGAACACCCGCCTGCAGGTCGAGCACCCCGTGACCGAGCTCGTGCACGGCCTCGACCTGGTCGCGCTGCAGGTCGCCGTCGCCGAGGGCGAGCGACTGGAGGGTGAGGCCCCGGGCCCCCGCGGCCACGCGATCGAGGTGCGGCTCTATGCCGAGGACGCCGCCGACGACTGGGCTCCCCAGACCGGCACGGTCCGGACCTTCGAGGTGCCGGAGGGTCCGGGCGTCCGCAACGACTCCGCGGTCGAGTCGGGATCGCTGGTCACCCACTTCTACGACCCGATGATCGCGAAGGTCATGGCGTACGGCGGCGACCGGCGTCAGGCCGTCCGCCGGCTCGACGACGCGCTGCGTCGCACGCGTCTGCACGGCCTCACCACCAACCGGGACCTGCTGCGCGGCGTCCTGGCCGACGAGGAGTTCGTCGCCGGTCGGGTGCACACGGCACTGCTCGGTGAACGGATCGAGGCGTGGACCGCGCCGGTCCTCACCGACGCCCAGCGCGACCGGCTCGTGCTCGCGGCGGCCCTCGCCGAGGCGCGCGCGGCGTCGACCGGGTCTCCCGTGCAGTCACGGATCCCGACGGCGTACCGCAACGTGCCGAGCCAGGCCCGGACGCGGTCGTACCTGCTCGGAGGCGACGAGGTGACCGCGACCTACGCGGCCGCCGGCGGACGACTCGTGAGCGAGACGGCGACCGTCGTCAGTGCCGAGCCCGATCGCGTCGTGCTCGAGGTCGACGGCGTCACCGAGACCTACACCGTCGCGTCCGGACCAGGGTTCGTCGACGTCGACGGTCCGCACGGGTCGCTCGACCTGCAACCGGTACCGACGTTCGTCGATCCCGCCGACGTCGTCGCCGCCGGATCGCTGCTCGCACCCATGCCCGCCTCGGTGGTCGGCGTCGCCGTGGAGCAGGGGCAGCAGGTCACCCACGGCCAGACGGTGCTCGTGCTCGAGGCCATGAAGATGCAGCACACCATCACGGCGCCGGCCGACGGCGTCGTCGCGGAGCTCGCGGTCACGTCCGGCCAGCAGGTCGAGTCGGGCGCCGTGCTCGCCGTCATCGAGGAGGAGTCAGCATGACCACCGTGTCCACCCACAGCACCGCGTTCACCGAGACCGAGGAGCGCCAGGAGCTGCGCAAGGCGGTTCGGGCGCTGGGTCGCAAGTATGGCCGCGACTACTTCATCAAGGCCCACGCCGAGGGTCGCAAGACGACCGAGCTGTGGGCCGAGGCCGGGCGCCTGGGCTACCTCGGCGTCGCCGTCCCGGAGGAGTTCGGCGGCGGCGGTGGCGAGATCGGCGACCTGGCAGCGGTGTGCGAGGAGCTGGCCGCGGCCGGCTCGCCGCTGCTGCTCATGGTGGTCTCGCCGGCGATCGTCGGCACGATCATCGCCCAGTACGGCACCGAGGAGCAGAAGCAGCGCTGGCTCCCCGGGGTCGCCGACGGCACCGCGACCTACGCGTTCTCGATCACGGAGCCGGACGCCGGGTCGAACAGCCACCAGATCACCACGACGGCCTATCGCACGGAGGACGGCGGCTGGCGCCTGACCGGAACGAAGACGTACATCTCCGGCGTCGACGAGGCGAGCCACGTGCTCGTCGTCGCGCGCACCGAGGACGCCCGCACGGGCAACCTGAAGCCGGCGCTCTTCATGCTGCCGACCGACTCGGTCGGGTTCTCCTTCACCGAGATCGCGATGGGCATCGTGTCGCCGGAGAAGCAGTTCACGCTGTTCTTCGACGACGTCCTGCTCCCTGCGGACTCGCTCGTCGGCAGCGAGGACGCCGGCATCGCGCAGCTGTTCGCGGGCCTGAACCCCGAGCGCATCATGGGGGCCTCGTTCGCGCTGGGCACCGCGCGGCTCGCGCTCGAGATGGCGACCGAGTACGCCAAGGAGCGTCAGGTGTGGAAGTCGCCGATCGGCGCGCACCAGGCGATCGCGCACCCGTTGGCGCAGTCCTACATCGAGATCGAGTCGGCCCGGCTGCTCACGCAGAAGGCGGCCGCGCTCTACGCGGCGCAGGACCACATGGCGGCGGGCGAGGCGGCCAACATGGCCAAGTACGCCGCCGGCGAGGCGGTGTGCAACGCCGTGGACCGCGCGATCCAGACGCACGGCGGCAACGGCCTGGCCGAGGAGTACGGTCTCGTGCAGATGCTCGCCGGATCGCGGTTGAGCCGCATCGCTCCGGTCAGCCGCGAGATGGTGCTGAACTTCGTGGCCCAGTTCTCGCTCGGCCTGCCCAAGTCGTACTGAGGGGACCTGTCATGACCGAGCTCGTGCACCTGGACGTCGCCGACGGCGTCGCCACGATCACGCTCGACAGCGAGCACAACCGCAACGCGCTGAGCCGTCAGCTCGTGACCGAGCTGGGGGAGCGGCTGGACGCGGCGGCCGGGGACGACGCGGCTCGCGTCGTGGTGATCCGTTCGGCTCACCGGGTCTTCTGCTCGGGTGCGGACCTGTCGGAGGCCGCGTCGGGCGGCATGGCCGAGGGCGCGCGGGCGATCGTCGCCTTGCAGCGCACGATCGCGACGCTTCCGAAGCCGGTGGTCGTGGTCCTGGCCGGTCCGGTCCGCGCGGGCGGCCTGGGCATCGTGGGGGGCGGCCGACATCGTGCTGGCCGCTCAGGAGGTGACGT
>JALRCA010000194.1 GCA_023257515.1 Aeromicrobium sp. | reverse complement strand
ACCGAAGCCGTGCGTCGCAGGCCTTACTCGGTAGTTCTCCTCGACGAGGTCGAGAAGGCGAATCCGGAGGTCTTCGACATCCTGCTCCAGGTTCTCGACGACGGTCGTCTCACCGATGGCCAGGGCCGCACGGTCGACTTCCGCAACACGATCCTCATCCTCACGTCCAACATGGGCTCGCAGTACCTCATCGATCAGAGCGAGCCCTACGACGTGCGCAAGGAGCAGGTGCTCGCGGTCGTGCGCCAGCACTTCCGCCCGGAGTTCCTCAACCGCCTCGACGCGATGGTGATGTTCAACCCGCTCGACAAGGCCGAGCTGGAGCGGATCGCCAAGCTGCAGGTCGAGCAGTTGCAGAAGCGCCTGCATGACCGCCGCATCACCCTCGACATCACCGACGAGGCACTGCAGTGGCTGGTCAACAAGGGATACGACCCTGCCTACGGCGCCCGGCCGCTGCGCCGGCTCGTGCAGCAGGCGATCGGCGACCGGTTGGCGCGCGAGCTGCTCTCGGGCGAGGTCCGCGACGGCGACACCGTGCGGGTCGACCGCCCCGACGACGCCGACACCCTCACCGTCACCCGCGCCTGACCCCGCTGGCAGTGACGTATCTCCTGCGACACGCTGGCGTGTCGCGTCAGAACGTCACTGCCAGCGGTGGGGGTGGGCCGGGGGCGGCTCGGTAGGGTGTGGGCATGCCCGACGCCCCGCCGCGGCCCCCGACGTTGACGATGGCCTGCCTGTTCGTGGGCATGGTGAGCCTGTTCGCGCTGCTCAGCGTGATCGACACCCTCTCGACCTGGACGTCGCTCGACACGCAGCAGGGTCTGCGCACGATGATCGAGGACTCGGGCGCGAGCCTGTCGTCCGTCTCGATCGACGACCTCCTCGCGGGTCTTCGCGTGGCACTCTTCGCCCTCGTGCCGATCACGGTCTCCGGCGTGGTGCTCGCGATCTTCGCGATGCGGGGCGACCGGCCGGCCCGAGTGCTGCTGACCGCCCTGTGCGCCTTCGGGTTCCTCTTCTACGCGGCCCTCGGCATCGCGGGCGTCCTGTCGTCGGCCCTGCTGCTGGCCAGCGCGTTCATGCTGTGGTCGCGCGACGCGCGCCGGTGGTACGCGCTCAAGAACGGTCTCCCGACCCCGTCGCTGCCCACCGCGCCGCGACCCGATCCGTTCGCGCCGCGCTCGAGCGACGTGCCTCCTGCCCAGCAGTCCCCGCGCGCTCCGTTCGCACCGGTGCACCCTGCGGCCGTGGCGCCTGCTGCCACCCCGATCGACCCGATCACGGCAGATCGGCGCCCGGCGGGGGTGCTGGTCGCCGCGTTGGTCACCGGCCTCGGCTCGCTCGCAGCCCTGGGTGGCGGCCTCGCCCTGCTTGCGATGTCCACCATCGGGGAGAGCGTCTTCCGTGAGGGGATCCAGGACTCACGGTTCCTGGACGAGTACCTGAAGTCCGTCGACATCAGTGTGGACACGATGCTCCGGATCTACCTCGTCACCGCGATCGTGATCGCGGCGCTCGGACTGCTGGGGGCCGTGGTCGGTGGACTGCTGCTGACGCGCACGCGCTTCGCGCTGGTCGCTGCGCGCACCATGAGCATCGTCGCGATCGCCGTGTCGATCCTCACCCTGCCGCTCGGCCTGTTCCATGGTTTCGCCGCCGGATACGTGCTGTGGCTGCTGTTCCAGCCGGTCAACGTGGCCTGGTTCACGCGGTCCGGGTCGCCACCGCCGACGCGCGGGTAACCGGCGTCCGCGAGTAGGCTGGAGGCATGTCCGAAGCGTCTCCCGCCGCCCCCTCGCCCGTCACCCTCGAGACCGATCGCCCGGGGTCGAAGCGCCCCCACGTGGTCGTCGTCGGAGGTGGTTTCGGAGGAGTTGCCGCGGTCCGCAAGCTGCGTCGTGCCGACGTCGACATCACCCTGATCGACCGGCACACGTACAACACGTTCCAGCCCCTGCTGTACCAGGTGGCCACCGCCAGCCTGAACCCCGGAGACATCACCTGGTTCCTGCGCGCGATCCGCGCCAAGCAGGACAACGTGCGCTTCCTCAAGGGCGTCGTGACGAGCATCGACCACCAGAACCGCACGCTCGCCCTGCACGGCGACGTCTCGGTCACCTACGACTACCTGGTGCTCGCGAACGGGGTCACCACCAACTTCTTCGGCACCCCGGGCGCCGAGGAGTACGCCATCCCGCTCTACAAGCGCTCCCAGGCGCTGCAGGTGCGCGACCGGCTCTTCGAGAACCTCGAGGAGTTCGCGATCAATGGCCAGGGCTCCGACCTGCGCATCGTCGTCGTGGGCGGTGGCGCCACCGGCGTCGAGACGGCCGGCGCGTTCGCCGAGTTCCGCAACAACGACATGCCCACGACGTACCCCGAGCTCGACCGGGAGCGCATCCACGTGACGCTGCTCGAGATGGCGCCGGCCGTGCTCGGCCCGTTCGACGAGAAGCTGCGCGACTACGCCAAGAAGTCGCTCGAGAAGCGTGACGTCGACCTGCGGCTCAACACCGCGGTCAAGGAGGTCCGTCCCGACGGCGTGCTCGTCGAGCACGACGGCCACGAGGAGTTCCTCGAGGCCGGCATCGTCGTGTGGGCGACCGGCGTCACCGCGCACCCCACGGTGCTCGACTGGGACGTGCCGCAGGGCCGCGGCGGCCGCATCGAGGTCGACGAGCACCAGCAGATCAAGGGCCTCGAGAACGAGTTCGCGATCGGTGACATCTCGATCGGACCCGACCCGCTGCCTCAGCTGGCCCAGCCGGCCATCCAGGGGGGCAAGCACGTCGCCAAGCTCATCAAGGCCGACCTGAAGGGCAGGAAGGCCAGGGTCAAGCCGTTCAAGTACAGCGACAAGGGCACGATGGCCACGATCGGCAAGGCCTCGGCCGTCGCCGAGATCACCTACATGCCGAAGCTCAAGGGCTTCCTCGCGTGGATCATCTGGGTGGCGCTGCACATCGCCACGCTGCTCGGCAACCGCAACCGGCTCGCCACGATGATCAACCTGGGCAGCAAGTACCTGTTCAGCGGCAGCCACAACGCGATCGTCGGCGAGACGCCGTACGTCGTGGCCAAGCACCAGATGCACATCACCCCGGCCGAGAAGCGCTCGCAGGCTCGACGCATCCTGGAGCGTCGCGCCGCGAAGTAGCGACGACGACACGACGCGGGCCACGACCCTCGGGCCACGACCCCCCCCGGGGTCGTGGCCCGTCGTCGTGCGCCCGGACCCCGTCCATGTAAATGAGAATCATGTGCATTAAGGTGTGCGTTCATGACGCTCACCTCGATCCGGCGAGCCGCCGCCGGCCCCCCTCGGCCGGTGCGACGCACGATCGCCTCGCCGGCTGCGACCGTGCTGGCCGGCCTGGCCCTCGTGGCCGTGTCGCTCGTCGCGGTCGGGATCGGCCCGGTCTTGGTCGATCCGACGACCACGCTGCGGATCGTGCTCGCGCACGCGCTGCCGGGCGACCGGGTCGCCGACTGGTCGGCCGTCGACGACCAGATCGTGTGGACCTTCCGGCTCCCACGGGTGCTGCTCGCTGCGCTGGTCGGGGCCTCGCTCGCCCTCGTCGGCGTCGTGCTCCAGGCGATCGTGCGCAACCCGCTGGCCGATCCCTACGTGCTCGGGGCGTCGTCGGGGGCCGCGCTCGGCGCGGTCTCGGCCCTGGTCCTCGGCGCTGCCGTGCCAGGTCTCCTCGTCACGAGCGCCGCCTTCGGCGGGGCCGCCCTTGCGGGTGTCGTCGTGTACGTCCTGGCGAGTCGTGGCGGCCGGATCGAGTCCCTGCGGCTCGTGCTCGCCGGCGTCGCGCTGTCCTACCTGATGAGTGCGATCACCGGGTGGATCACGACGACGGCCGAGCACGGCAAGCTGCCCGGTCTGCTTTTCTTCCTGCTCGGCAGCATCAGCTCGGCCGGCTGGTCGAGCCTGCCCCTCCCGCTCGCCTGCCTGGTCGTCGGTCTCGGCTGGACCCTCGCGCGCCACCGTCACCTCGACGCGGCGCTGACGGGCGACGAGACGGCCGCGTCCCTCGGTGTCGACATGACCCGACTGCGCGTGGAGTCCCTCGTCCTCACCGCGCTGATGACCGGGGCGGTGGTCGCGGTGGCCGGCGGCATCGGGTTCGTCGGCATGGTCGTCCCGCACGTGTGCCGCCTGCTCGTCGGCGCGCGACACCGTGTCCTGGTGCCGCTCGCCGTGCTGGTCGGGGCGCTGCTCGTGGTGCTGGTGGACACGATCGCGCGGACCGCTGCTTCACCGCGCGAGATCCCGCTCGGGGTCGTGACCGCTCTTGTCGGGGCGCCGTTCTTCCTGTGGCTGCTGCGTCGGCGACCGGTCGGCGGCACGGCGTGACGGGCCCGGCACGCCTCGAGGTGTCCGCGCTGAGTGTCGACGTACCCGGTCGACGGCTGGTCGACCAGGTGACCTGGTCGGCCCGGCCCGGCGAGATGGTCGGGCTGCTCGGGCCGAACGGCTCGGGCAAGTCCACGGTGCTGAGGGCCGTCGCCGGCCTGCTGAGGCCCGCTGCGGGCTCGGTCGCCCTCGACGGTGCCGACGTGCACCAGAGCACGCGCCGCGAGATCGCTCGGGTGTGCGCCCTGCTGACCCAGGACCACGCCACCGACGTCGAGCTGAGCGTGCTCGACGTCGTGATGCTCGGCCGGATCCCGCACGGACGCGGCGTCGACGACGAGGCGATCGCCCTCGAGGCGCTGCGGCGTTGCGATGCGCTCGGCCTGGCCGGCCGTCACTTCCCGACGCTCTCGGGCGGCGAGCGGCAGCGGGTGCTGCTGGCGCGCGCCCTGTGCCAGGCGCCCAGGCTCCTGCTCCTCGACGAGCCGACCAACCACCTCGACGTCGCCCACCAGCTGAGCCTGCTCTCCCTCGTGCGGACGGTCGACGTCACGTGCGTCGTCGCCCTGCACGACCTGAGCCTCGCCGCCGCGTACTGCGACCGGCTCGTCGTCCTGAAGGACGGCCGGGTCGTCGTCTCGGGCACGCCTCACGAGGTCCTGACCCCCGACGTCGTCACCGACGTCTACGGCGTCGCGTGCGACGTCCTCGCCCATCCGCGCTCGGGCACCCCGCTCGTCGCGGTCACCCCCCTGGACGGCTCCGCCGTCGACCTCCCGGAAGGACACCCGTGAATCCTCGCCCCCTCGTCCCTGCCCTCACCGCCGCCGTCGCGGCCGTGACGCTCACCGCCTGCGGCACCGTGTCCACGGGCGGCTCCGAGGCTGCCTCCACCGACGGCTACCCCGTCGAGGTGTCGACGTGCGGGCGGGACGTCACGATCGGTGCCGTGCCGAAGCGTGTCGTGAGCATGCACCCGAGCCTGACCGAGCTGTTGGTCCAGCTGGGCGTCGGCGACCGGGTCGTCGCCCAGGCACAGGACGCGCTGGGTGACCCGTCACCGGAGCTCGCTCGTCAGGTCGACCGCATCCCGTCGATCAGCAAGGACACGCCGCCCACCAAGGAGGACGTGCTGAAGCAGGACCCGGACCTCGTGGTCAGCGGCACCGAGTACGAGTTCAACGCCGAGGCCGGCTTCGCCGACTACAAGACCCTCGACCAGGTGGGGATCCAGGCCTACGTGGCCAAGGCCGGGTGCATCGACCGTCGTTCGCAGGGGACCGTGGCCGACACCTTCTCCGACGTCGAGGCCCTCGGGCGCGTGTTCGGCGTCGAGGACCGAGCGCGCGAGATCGTCGCCGACGCGAAGGACGACCTGGACGAGGTGGCCGGGATCGTCGGCGACGACGACCCGGTGCCCGCCGCCCAGGTCTACGTCGAGGGCGGCAAGCTCTACGCGATCGGCGGCGCCGTCGAGATCGACGTCCTGCGTCTCGGCGGGGGTCGGAACCTGTTCGCGGGCGACTCCCGGTTCTCCGACTTCTTCGCCGCCGAGGTGAACCCCGAGGTCGTGCTGTCCAAGCGACCCCAGGCGCTCGTGTTCGCCTACAACGACGCGAAGCACGAGAAGGCCACGCTGGCCTACCTGCGCTCCCGCCTCGCCGACACGCCCGCCGTCCGCTCCGGCACGCTCGTCGGCGTCGACAACACGAGGGTGCAGCCCGGCACGTTGGCGGCGATCCGCGGGGCACGCCAGGTGGCCGAGGCGCTGCACGGCTGATGCTCCGCGCCGTCCGAGGGCTCGACCGCGACGCCCGGCTGTTCGCCGGCGCCCGCGTCGTCGCGGTCGCGGGCGCCGGTGTCAGCTCGGTGGCGCTGCCGGTCCTCGTGCTCGAGCGGACCGGGTCGGCGGCCCTCACCGCATCGGTCACCGGCCTGCAGGTGCTGCCCTACCTCGTGCTCGGCCTGGTGGTCGGCGCGCTGGCGGACCGGTGGCCGCGCCGCCGGATCATGCTCTGCGCCCAGGCGGCCGCCGCCCTGTCGTTGCTGGCGGTTCCTCTGGCCGGGGGCGGTGGGGACCCGTCGGTGGTGATCGTGCTGACGTGCGCCGTGGTGGTGTCGACGGCGTTCGTGTGGTTCGACGCCGCCGCGTTCGGCGCGTTGCCGGCGATCGTCGGGCGGGACCACGTCGTCGACGCGAACAGCGTCATCTGGACGTGGTCGACCGTCGTCGGCATCGGCGGACCGGCCGTCGGTGGTCTGCTGGTGGCGACGATCGGTCCGTCCTGGACGCTCGTCGTCGACGCCGCCAGCTACGGCGTGGCGGGACTGATGCTGCTCGCGATCCGGCATCCGTTCGGTCCCGAGAGCCGTACGCGGTCGGGTCTGGTCGGTGACATCGGCGAGGGAGTGCGGTTCGTCAGGCGCGAGCCGGTGGTGCGTGCGCTGACGCTGGCCGGGGTGTTCAACTCGGTCGCCGGGGGAGCGGTGACGGCGCTGGTCGTCGTGATCGCGGTCCAACGGCTCGGGCTGCGTCCTGATGCGGCCGAGGTCGGGCTGTTGCTCGCTGCCGTCGCAGCCGGCGGGTTCGCCGGGGCCGTCGGTCTGCCGCGCCTCACACGTGCTCTCCCGCTCGGTGCGGTCACGCTCGCCGGGCTGAGCCTCGGCATGCTCGCGATCCTCGGGCTCGCCGCCGCGCCGACGTGGCCGGTCGCCGCCGTCGCGCTGGCGGCCTGGAGCCTCGGCCACACGGTGGTCATCCTGAACGGCATCGCGACGCGCCAACGGCTCACGCCGGACGCGCTGCAGGGGCGCGTCAACACCCTGGCTCGGATGGTGGCATGGGGCGGTGCGCCCGTGGGGGCGTTCGGCGCCGGTGCGCTGGCCCAGGCCGCCGACGCGCGCCTCGCCCTGGCGGTCGCGGCCCTGGTCCTCGTCGCAGGACTCCGCCAGGCGCGTCGATCCGGGGTGGCGGGACTCACCTGAGCGGACGGAGGCGCCGTGCCGCGGAGTCGTCCGGGACCTACGTGCGCAGCTTCTCGGCGATCGGGCAGTCGAACGGGCCGCGGGCGCGCAGGCCGACGTTGTTGAGGTAGTCGATGACGATCCCGTAGGACTCGAACAGGCCCGTCTCGGTGTACGCGACGTCGTGCTCGGCGCAGTACGCGCGGACGAGGGGTCGGGCGTGGCGCAGGTTGGGCCGCGGCATGCTCGGGAACAGGTGGTGCTCGATCTGGTAGTTCAGCCCGCCCATCGCGGCGTCGACGAGCCAGCCGCCGCGCACGTTGCGGGACATCAGCACCTGGCGACGCAGGAAGTCGATCCGCAGCTCGGCCGGGACGATCGGCATGCCCTTGTGGCTCGGCGCGAACGAGGCTCCGAGGCACAGTCCGAACACCGCGGACTGCACGGCGATGAACGCGGCGGTCAGGGCCGGGGACAGCACGACGACCGCCGCCGTCACGTAGACCGCGAGGCGGACCGCCACCAGGGCCGACTCGACGCGCTCCACGCCGGTGGCGGAGCGTCGCCACAGGGCCCGCATGCTCTCGAGGTGCAGGTTGAGGCCCTCGAGGGTGAGCAGCGGGAAGAACAGCCATCCCTGGCGGCGCGTGAACCAGCCGGCGAATCCGTGCTGGCGGCGACCGGCGATGCTCGCGGTGAACGCCAGCGCGCCCGGCCCGATGTCCGGGTCGTGGTCCTCGCGGTTCGGGGCGGCGTGGTGCTTGGCGTGCTTGCTGCGCCACCAGCCGTAGCTCATGCCGGCGAACAGGCCACCGAGCACGCGCGCGGCCACCGCGTTGGCACGGGGCGATCGGAAGATCTGCTGGTGTGCGGCATCGTGCCCCAGGAAGCCGAACTGCGTCATCAGGATCCCGAGCGCGGCAGCCACCGCGAGCTGGGCCCAGGAGTCGCCGACGACGAAGAAGACGACCCAGCAGCCCACGAACGCGGCCGCCAGGGCCGTGATGCGTCCGGCGTAGTAGGTGTACCGACGGTCGAGGTAGCCGGTCTCACGGATGATGCGCGCGAGCTCGGTGTAGGGATTCTGCTCGCGCGCGGGGCGCGCCGCATCGACGACCGGATCGGTGGACACGTCGTCTCCTGCTCCGGGACGCCGGCCGAGTGTCGTGCGTCGCGGCGAACGACCCCGTCGGGGTTGTGATGTCCCCACGGTACGACCCACCCGGCTGCGGCGCCAGGTGCCTGGTCAGGCGGCGCCACCCACGAGGGCGTCGCCGAGGGGCGTTCGACTGTGCAGGACGCTGCGTCGCTCGCGTCGGCTCACCACGAGGCCGGCGGCCCGCAACGCGCCCAGGTGGTGGGTGGCGGTCGGAGCACCGAGCCCGGCGGCCCGAGCTGCCTCGGTGGTCGAGCGGGGCCCGTCGAGGGCGACGAGGACCCTGGCGCGACCGCTCCCGAGCAGCCCGCTGAGCGCCGGCATGGTGTCGACGTCTCGCGCCGCCCACGACTCACGCAGTCCGTCGACGGGGTAGAAGATCGTCGGCTGCAGCGCCTTCTCGGTGATCACGGAGCACCGCGGCACCGACATGACCGAGGGGGTGAGCACGAGGCCCGAACCTGCGCAGTCGAGCACCTCCTCGAAGCTCGACAGTGCGACCTCGACCGCATCGCTGCGCCACCGGACCAGCTCGTGGAGCGTGCCGACCATCTCCTCGACCCCGCCCGTGGCCATGCGCCGCACCCGCAGGTCGACGTCGGCCCGCATGAGTCGGTGGAGCTGGGGCCACCACTGCGCCATGACCTGGTCCCACACCGACTCCCACGCGTCGGCGATGCGAGCGCGCGCCTCGCGGGGGCGTTCGGCGAGAGCCTGGACGAGGGCCCGACCCGTGCCCTCGGACCGCAGGACGACCTTCCCGAGGTCGAGCTCGACCTGCTCGAGCGGCACCTCGCGCAGCCGTTCGACCTCCTCGGCCGGGCTCAGGTCCCACGTGGGCGGAGCCGTCAGGAGGTCGGGGTAGTACCCCTGCGTGCGCACGAGGTAGGCGAGCAGACGGAAGTCCGCGTCCTCGACCCGCACGTCCGTCCGACGCAGCCAGCTCCACTGCAACGGGTGCGCGCCGGGATCCAGGACCGTGCGCACGGCATGGGCCAGCTCGTGTCCGGGGGAGATGCCGAAGCGGATCTGGGAGACGTCGGCGCTCCCGAGGCGGAACACCACCTTTCGATCCATGTCGAAACAGTACTCGTGCGAGGTGTGGCGGCGCACGCTCGTGGCACCAGCTCGAACCACCCGAAGGGACCTTGTCATGACCATCGAGAACCTCATCAGCACCGTGGCCGTCGCATCGGCCGAGGAGATCCGCATGGGCGAGTCCGCCTCGCTGCGCTTCGAGGGCTACCGCTACGGCTCCGAGATCTCGTTCTTCCTCGTGACGAACCAGCCCGGCCAGGGCCCCGACCTGCATCGCCACCCCTACACCGAGACGTGGACGGTGCTGGAGGGCGAGGCGACGATCCGTGTGGGCGACGAGACGATCGTCGCGACGGCGGGCACGACGGCCGTGTCGCCGGCGGACACGTGGCACGGGTTCAAGAACACCGGGACGGGAACCCTGCGCCTGATGGGCATCCACGCGTCGGACCACATCATCCAGGAGTGGCAGGACGAGGACGAGGCCTGACGGCCGCGTCAGGGTCGGCGCGCGGCGCCCTCGTCGCGGACCGCCAGGAAGTCGTCGAGGGCGGCGATCCGGTCCTGCATCGAGAGGACGCGCGCGACCAGTCGGTCGCGGTGCTCGCGGACGCCGGCGACGAGCTCGGCGCTGTCGGCGTCGTCGAGGGCCTCGCGCACGAGCCGGACGGGCAGCCCCGCCTCGAGCAGCGTGCGGATCACGACGACGCGATCGATCGTGGAGCGGCAGAAGTCGCGGTACCCGTTGCCGAGCCGACCGGGCACGATGAGGCCCTCGTCCTCGTAGAAGCGCAGCGACCGCACGCTTGTGCCGCTCGCTGCGGCGGCCTCGCCGATCCTCATGGCGACACCAACGCCCGACGCCGTGACCGTTGTTCCGTGCGGCGCCAGGTCGCGGGCGCGACCACCGCCACGAGCACGAGCTCAGCGTCCGCGCAGGACGACCGGCGCCTTGTCGTCGGGCACGTTGGTGATGTTGCGCAGGCGCGGGCCGGTGGGCTTCTCGGTGTGGACCTCGAAGCGCTGCAGCACCTCGCGCAGCACGACCGTGCCCTCCATGAGCGAGAACGCGGCGCCGATGCAACGGCGCACCCCGCCGCCGAACGGGATCCACGTGCCCGGCGTGACCTCGCCGTCGAGGAACCGGTCGGGCCGGAACTCGTGCGCGCCGGCGAACGACTCCTCACGGCTGTGCGACAGCATGATCGACGGCGCCACGGTCGTGCCGCGCGGCAGCAGGTGGCCGCCGACGACCTGGTCGCTCTGCAGCGTCCGCGCGACAAAGTCGATGATCGGGTGCAGGCGCATCGACTCCTTGAGGCAGGCCTCGAGGAACTCCTCGTCGCCGGTGTCCGCCGCGCGCGTCGCCCGGGCGAGCAGCTCCGGCGACTTGCCGAGCTCGTGCAGCGTCCACGACAGCGCCGACGCCGTCGTCTCGTGCCCGGCGAGCAGCAGCGTCACGAGCTGGTCGCGCAGCTCGGCGTCGGACAAGCTGTGCTCGTCTGCCGCCCGTGGCCCGGCACCCCCGCCGGTGTCGTCTGCCGCCCGTGGCCCGGCACCCCCGCCGGGTGTTTCGTCACCCACGCGCAGCAGGCGCGACAGCACGTCGTCGCGGCCGTCGAGGTCGGGCAGGGCGCGGCGGTCGCGGATCTCGGCGTAGAGCAGCTCGTCGACCTCGCGGAGGTTGGTGAAGAAGCTCCGCCACGGCGGCACCTTGCGCAGCCGCGGGAAGATCCACGACAGCAGGATGCGGGCGTCGATGTCGACGATCCGCGTCACCTTGGGGCGCAGCACCGCGAGCCGCTCCTCGTCGGTCACGCCGAACACGACCTGCAGGATCACCTCGAGCGTCAGGGCGTTCATGGCGTCGAGCGTCACCAGGCGCTGGCCCGGGTGCCACGTGTCCACCGTCTGCTTGGCGATGCCCTCGACCAGCGGTCGGTAGCCGCGCATGGCCGGACCCGTGAAGGCCGGCATCAGCAGCTTGCGCCCTCGCTGGTGCTCCCCGTCGTCGGTCAGGAGGAGAGAGTGCGATCCCATGACGGGCTTGAGGATGGCGTTGCCCTCGCCGGCGTGGAACTGCGACGGGTCCGCGGAGAAGATCTGCTTGACGTCGGCAGGGTCGCTGAAGATCACGAAGCGGCGCGGCCCCGGGAGGATCTCGACGCTGAAGGTGTCGCCGTACCGGGCATGCGCGTCACGGACCAGAGGGCCGCGCTTGCGCATGAAGCGCATCGTCATCCGCAGCGCATTGCCCCGCGGTCCGTCCGGGATCGAGTACTCACCCATCACGCCTCCTCAGGCTCTCGCTACGCCGCGCGCTCCCACGCGAAGTCGGCCGACTCGACCTTGCGGGTGGCCCACCAGTACCGGAAGGTGAAGCCCGGCCAGATCGTGCGGTTCTTGCCCTGGCTGTCGAGGTACCAGCTCGTGCAGCCACCCTGGCTCCACACGCCCTTGCTGACCTTCTCCTGCAGGGCGTCGTTGAACTCGCGCTGCGCGACCGTCGTCGGCTCGACCGCCTGGGCGCCCCGGCTCTCCATCTCGTCGAGCATCGAGATGATCCACTTGGTCTGCTGCTCGATCATGAACACGACGGAGTTGTGGCCGAGGGCGGTGTTCGGCCCGAGCATGAAGAAGAAGTTCGGGAAGTGGGTCACGGCGATGCCGAGGTACGTCTCGATGCCCTCCTTCTTGAAGGTGTCGGACAGGTCGCGGCCGCCCTTGCCGGTGACGTGGACCCACTCGAACGCGTCGGTGACGTGGAAGCCGGTGCCGTAGATGATGACGTCGGCCTCGCGGAACGTGCCGTCCTTGGACAGGATCCCGTCGGGGCGGATCTCCTCGATGCCCTCGGTCACGAGCGCGACGTTGTCGCGGTTGTAGATCGGGATGTAGTTGTCGGTCTTGAGCACGCGCTTGCAGCCCAGGCGGTAGTCCGGGATGAGCTTCTCGGCGACCTCGGGGTCGTCGACCGTCTTGCGGATGTAGGCCGAGACCTTCTTCTCCATGACCGACGTGATGTTCTGCAGCGGCCCGGTGAATCCGAGCTGCTGGGCCTCGTTGAGCCAGTAGCGGCTGTTGCGGTAGAGCCGCGTGCCGCCGGGGATCTTGGCGATGAAGGCCTTCTTGCGGCCCTCGATGTCGTGGTTGTGCTTGGGGACGACCCATGGCGCGGTGCGCTGGTAGACGTCGAGCTGGCCGACCTCCGGGGCGATCTGCGGCAGGAACTGGATCGCGCTCGCACCGGTGCCGATGACGGCGACCTTCTTGCCCGTCAGGTCGACGTCGTGCCGCCACTGCGCGGAGTGGAACCGCGGGCCGGCGAAGGACTCGGCGCCCTTGACCTCGGGGACGTTCGGGATGTGCAGGCCGCCGATGCCGGAGATCAGGACGCGGGTGTCGTAGGTCTCCTGGCTCGTGGTGACCCGCCAGCGCAGGCGCTCCTCGTCCCACTCGGCGCCCTGCAGCTCGGTGTTGAAGTGGATCAGGTCGTACAGGTCGTTCTTGCGGGCGACGTCCTGCATGTAGGCCCAGATCTCCGGCTGGGCGGAGTACTCGCGGCTCCACTCGGGGTTCAGCTCGTAGGAGAAGGAGTACATGTGGCTCTGGATGTCGCACTCGGCGCCGGGGTAGGTGTTGTCGCGCCAGGTACCGCCGACGTCGTCGGCCTTCTCGATCACGATGAAGTCGGACCGGCCGGACTCGCGCAGCTTCATCGCCATGCCCATGCCGCTGAACCCGGTGCCCACGATGAGGACGTCAGTAGAGATCACATTTCGGATACTATCGGTATCTGGAATACTCGTCCACGAGACGCGAGGCACGTCCGCCGAGAGTCTCGTCACCCGAGCAGATCAGCACCCGACCCAGATCCCGAGAAGGGGGCCCGCCGTGACCGTCGAGGCCAGGCCCACGCGCGCCGAGCGGCAGGCGCAGACCCGCGAGCGACTCATCGAGGTCGCCCGCTCGCTGTTCCTCGCCGACGGCTACGCAGCGACCTCGCTCGACAAGGTCGCCGTCGAGGCCGGGTTCTCCAAGGGAGCCGTCTACTCCAACTTCGCGGGCAAGGAAGAGCTCTGCATGGCGGTGCTCGACACGATCCATGGCGAGCAGATCGAGGGCGTCGTCGCGGCGTTCACGGTCGACGCCGACCTGGACGGACGGATCGACGCGTTCGCGACGTGGGCCCGCGAGAAGCTCGGCCACCCGCGGTGGACGGCGCTCGAGGTCGAGTTCGCCGCGGTCGCGCGGCAGAGCCCCTACGTCGCGACGGAGCTGGTCAAGCGCCACCGCGCCCTGGTGTCCGCCTCGGCCGACCTGATCCGCCGCGTGACCGAGGAGGCCGGCGTCGACCTCGACCTGGACGCCCACAAGGCCGCCACCGCGCTGCTCAGTCTCGGCATCGGTCTCGGCGCGATGCGCTCGCTCGACTCCCAGCTCGACGTCGACGTGTTCGCCGAGACGATGCGTGCGCTCCTGCGCGGCGCCCAGCGCTGATCCCGCCCGGGCCCGGGCGGCGCTGATTCCCATGCTGGCCTGGGAATCAGCGCACCGCGCCCGGCTCTCGTCACGATACGGGGGTTGCGCACCGGGGTGCGGGCAAGAAAACCGTGCGCCGTGGCCCACGGCCGCACCGCGCCCGGGAATCGGGCGCGAGACCCGCATCGCACCCGAGGCATTGCGCGGAGAACCGGGCGTCGCGCGCCGGTTCCCCGGCGAGCCTGGGAATCAGCGGCTCGCCGCGAGACGCCTGGCGGCTCAGTACCCGCCGTTGTCCTTGAAGCGCTGGAAGCTGCGCTCGACCTCGGCCTCGGCCTCGGCGCGACCGAGGTTCGGGCCGCGGGGCAGGCCTTTCTGGACATGCGACTGCGGATCGAGCGGCAGATTGAGGCGCGGACGCAGATGCTGTCGGGCGTCAGCCATGACTTGCGCACGCCGCTCACACGGTTGAAGC
>JALRCA010000179.1 GCA_023257515.1 Aeromicrobium sp. | reverse complement strand
CGGGCCAACAAGGGATCGCTGGTGTCCATGCGGCCCGACGACCTGGCCGCCCAGATGGTCAAGGCCGTGCTGGACAAGGTGCCCGCCCTGGACCCGCGCGACATCGACGACCTGATCATGGGCTGTGGCCAGCCCGGCGGTGAGGCCGGCTTCAACATCGGACGCACGGTGGCGGTGCAGCTGGGCTACGACTTCCTGCCCGGCACGACGGTGAACCGGTACTGCTCGTCGTCGCTGCAGACCACGCGGATGGCGTTCCACGCGATCAAGGCCGGCGAGGGCGACGCGTTCATCTCCGCCGGCGTCGAGACCGTGAGCCGCTTCGCGAACGGGTTCGCCGACGTGCCCGGCTCGGAGAACCCGCTGTTCGCCGACGCGATCGCCCGCACCGCCGAGCGCGCCGAGGGTGGGGCGGAGGTCTGGACCGACCCGCGCGAGAGTGGCGAGCTGCCGGACCTCTACATCGCGATGGGCCAGACGGCCGAGAACGTCGCCCAGCACCTCGGCATGAGCCGCGAGGAGCAGGACGAGTTCGGCGTCCGCAGCCAGAACCTCGCCGAGGCCGCCATCGAGTCGGGCTTCTGGGCCACCGACATCACGCCGGTGACGCTGCCCGACGGCACGCAGGTCACGAAGGACGACGGGCCGCGCGCGGGCGTCACGCTCGAGGCCGTCAGCCAGCTCAAGCCGGTCTTCCGCCCCGATGGCACCGTCACCGCCGGCAACGCGTGCCCGCTCAACGACGGCGCCGCCGCGGTCGTGATCATGAGCGACGAGAAGGCCAAGGCCCTGGGCCTGACACCGCTCGCGCGCATCGTCTCGACGGCCGTCACCGGCCTGTCGCCCGAGATCATGGGTCTCGGCCCGGTCGAGGCGATCCCGGCGGCGCTGCGCAACGCCAGCATGGGCATCGACGACATCGACCTCTACGAGATCAACGAGGCCTTCGCGGTCCAGTCGTGGGGCTCGGCCAAGGAGCTCGGCATCCCGCTGGACAAGCTCAACGTCAACGGCGGCGCGATCGCCGTCGGTCACCCGTTCGGCATGACCGGCGCCCGCATCACGAGCACGCTCATCAACTCGCTGCGCTGGCACGACAAGCAGTTCGGCGTCGAGTCCATGTGCGTCGGCGGCGGCATGGGCATGGCGATGGTCATCGAGCGGCTCTCCTGATGGGACGCTTCGACGGGGCCACGGCGATCGTCACCGGGGCCTCGCGCGGCATCGGTCTCGGCGTCGCGCAGCGCCTGGTCGACGAGGGGGCGCGCGTGGTCGTCACGGCTCGCAAGGTCGACGCGCTCGAGGAGGCCGTGGCCTCGCTCGGCGGGCCCGACAAGGCGGCCTACGTCGCCGGTCCGGCCGACGACCCGGAGCACCAGGACGAGACGGTCGCCACGGCCACCGAGCGGTTCGGCGGGCTCGACCTTCTGGTCAACAACACCGGAATCAACCCGACGTACGGGCGCATGGTCGACATGGACCTGGCTGCCGGTCGCAAGATCTTCGACGTCAACGTGCTGGCCGCAGTCTCCTGGGCGCAGAAGGCAGTGGCCGCAGGGCTCGGTCGTGGTGCGGTGCCGGGCGCGATCGTGAACATCGCCTCGATCGCCGGGATCAAGCCGGCGCCGATGATCGGCATGTACGGCGCGTCGAAGTCGGCGCTCATCCACGTGACGCAGGAGCTCGCGCTCGAGCTCGCGCCGCAGATCCGCGTCAACGCCGTCGCGCCGGCGGTCGTGAAGACCAAGTTCGCCGGGGCCCTGTTCGAGGGTCGCGAGGACGAGGTCGCCGCGGCCTACCCGATGCAGCGGCTCGGCGTGCCCGAGGACATCGCCTCGGTCGTGGCCTTCCTGTTGTCGACCGACGCGGCTTGGGTGACCGGCCAGTCGATCACGATCGACGGCGGCCTGACCCTCACCGGCGGCGTCTGACCCCACCCTGCACGACCCACCCACCCGCTGAGTGTGACGATCCCGGGCGCGAACCGACCGTTCGCGCCCGAGAT
>JALRCA010000104.1 GCA_023257515.1 Aeromicrobium sp. | reverse complement strand
ATGGACCGAGATGCACCACATCACCCCCTGGTCCCAAGGAGGGATGACGAATCAAGAGGACTCGGCACCGTTCTGTTCGTGTCATCACCACGTCGTCCACGACCAACACTGGGAGATCAAGAAGGACCCCGACGGGACCATCTGGCTCCGACCACCAGACGGCACCTGGCAGACCAACACCCGCTGGCGACCCTAGGGAGCAGTCCTGGGCGTGGCTAGCCTGTGCCCATGTCGACGTCAGCCGGACCCACCGCGGGTCGGGTCATGGACCTGACCTTCGCGTGGATCCTCGTCGCGTCCGTCCGGCGCACACTCGCATGGCCCTGGCCGGTCGGAGCCGCCGTCCTGATGGCGGGAGTCGTCATGCTCGCGGTCTGGCTCGCGTCCAGTTGAACCCTTCTATGCTCCAGTGATGAGCACCCGACGTCGATGGAAGTGGCTGCGACGGATCGCCCTTGCCGTCGCTGTGCTCGTGGTGGCGGGGCTCGTGACCGTGTTCACCGTCGGGCCGGGCGTGGTGGAGTCGATGCGCAACCAGGTCGCGCCCGGCGACCTGGCCCCCGTGACCCCCGAGGCCAAGGCCGTCCACGAACGACTGACCGTCGTCGACATGCACGCCGACACCCTCATGTGGGACCGGGACATCCTCGACCGCAGCAGCCGGGGTCACGTCGACCTGCCGCGGCTGCGTGACGGCAACGTGGCGCTGCAGATCTTCTCGTCGGTCTCCAAGTCACCCAAGGGACAGAACGACGACGGCAACTCAGCCGACAGCGACAACATCACGCTGCTCGCGATGCTCCAGCTGCAGCCACCGCGCACCTGGACGTCGCTGCTGCAGCGCTCGCTCTACCACGCGCAGAAGCTCGAGAAGGCAGCCAAGGACTCGGACGGGACGCTGCGGACGATCCGCACGAAGCGCGACCTGAGGCGACTCGTCGCCGACCGCCGGGCCGGTCGCGACGTCACCGGCGCGATGTTCTCGGTCGAGGGGCTGCAGAACCTCGAGGGCAAGGCCGACAACCTGCAGAAGCTCTTCGACTCCGGGGCCCGCATGGCCGGGTTCGCGCACTTCTTCGACAACGAGGTCGCCGGCTCGATGCACGGCGAGGAGCACGGCGGCCTCACACCCCTGGGACGCGACGTCCTGACCCGGATGGAGAAGCTCGGCATGGTCGTCGACATCGCCCACGCCAGCCCGAGGGCGGTGTCGGACATCCTCGCGGTCGCGACCAAGCCGGTCGTCGCGAGCCACGGCGGCGTGCAGGCGACGTGCGGCGTCAACCGCAACCTGACCGACGAGCAGATCCGCGGCGTCGCCCGCACCGGCGGGGTCGTCGGCATCGGCTACTGGAGGGCCGCGGTCTGCTCCTACACGCCCGAGGCCGTGGTCGACGCGATCGAGCACGTGATCGAGGTCGGCGGCCTGCGGACCGCGGCGCTCGGCAGCGACTTCGACGGCGCGGTCGTGACCGGATGGGACACGAGCGACGTCGCCGTCATCACGCAGGAGCTGCTCGAGCGCGGCCACAGCGAGACGGACGTCGCGGCGATCATGGGTGGCAACACGATTCGCGTGCTCGGACAGGTCCTGCCGGACTAGGCTCCCCGCCATGAGTCGACGGATCGTGCTGCTGCGCGCGGTGAACGTGGGCGGCGCCAAGCTGCCGATGGCCGAGCTGCGCGAGCTCGCGACCAGGCTGGGCGCGACGGACGTCGCGACGTACATCGCCTCCGGCAACCTCATCTGCACGCCGCCGGACGACCCGGCCGCGTTCGACCGTGCTCTCGAGCAGGCTGTCGAGGAGCGGTTCGGCTTCTTCCGCGAGGTCATCTCACGCAGCGTCGACGAGCTCCGTGCTTCGCTCGCGGCGTTCCCGTTCGAGGTGCACGAGCCGAAGTTCTGCTACCTCAACCCCCTCACCGGTCCGCCCGTCGAGGGCGGCGTCGAGGCGCTCGCGGAGCGGGACTTCGGCAACGACCGATGGCACGTCGACGGCGCCGAGATGTACCTGCGCTACGGCGACGGCATGGCCGCGACCAAGCTGACCCCCGCCGTGATCAAGCGCTGTCTCGGCGTCCACGGCACGGCCCGCAACCTGAACACGGTCCGCACGCTCATCGACCTGGCGGAGTCGTCATGACCGGTCCGGCGCGGACCGACCGACGCGCCCGGTGTCCGGGGCCGACCTACCCTGGAGCGGTGAACGACAACTCCCTGCGCGCGGCCCTGCCCGACGACGGGATCCTCGTGCTGACCGGGGCCGGGGTGTCGACGGACTCCGGGATCCCCGACTACCGCGGGCCGGGGTCGGTGCCGCGGAACCCGATGACGTTCCAGCAGCTCGTCGCGAGCGAGGACGCGCACCGGCACTACTGGGCGCGTGCCCACCTCGGCTGGGCCACGATGCGGCGGGCCGAGCCGAACGACACGCACCAGACGCTCGCGGCGTGGGAGCGGGAAGGCCGGCTGACCGGTCTCATCACCCAGAACATCGACGGCCTGCACGAGCGTGCCGGCCATCGCGAGGTCGTCGACCTGCACGGTCGGGTCGACCGAGTCATGTGCCTCGACTGCGGCGAGCGGTCCGCTCGCGCGGTGCTCGAGCGGCGCCTCGCCGAGCTCAACCCCGGGTGGACCGAGCAGACCGTCGCCTACGCACCCGACGGCGACGCGGTGCTCGAGCACACCGAGTCCTTCCGCGTCGCGCCGTGCCTGCGGTGCGGCGGACGGCTCAAGCCCGACGTCGTGTTCTTCGGCGAGAGCGTCGCCAAGCCGATCGTGGAGCACTGCTTCGCCATGACCGAGCGGGCACGCGCCCTCCTCGTGCTCGGCTCCTCGCTGCACGTCATGAGCGGACTGCGGTTCGTGCGTCGCGCCGCCAAGATCGGCACGCCGGTCGTGATCGTCAATCGCGGCACCACCCGTGGCGACGACCTGGCGACCCTCAAGATCGACGCCGGGTGTGCCGAGACGCTCACGGGCGTCGATGCCGGACGGGTACCGGCGTGAGCTCTCTCGGTCCGGCCGAGGTCATGATCATCGCCGGTCTCGTCCTCACGATGATCGGCCTCGCCCTGTGGGTCTGGGCGATCGCCGAGGCCGCGCAGACTCCCGCGGTCGTCTGGCGGGAGGCCGGTCAGAACAAGGTCGTCTGGATCGGCGTCATCGTGGTCCTGGGCCTGCTCGGCACGTTCGCCTACGTCGCCGTCGCCCGCCCGATGCTGGTTCGGGCGCGGGCCGCCTCGCCCGGCACGCCCTAGGCTTGGGTGCGTGAGCCAGATCCACACGCCCGAGGTCATCCGATGAGCGGCGGGATCGTCGCGCTGCTCGACGACGTCGCAGCCCTCGCCAAGCTCGCCGCCGCCTCGGTCGACGACGTCGGTGCCGCCGCCGGACGCGCGAGCGCCAAGGCCGCCGGGGTCGTGGTCGACGACACCGCGGTGACGCCGCGCTACGTGCAGGGACTGCGACCCGAGCGCGAGCTGTCGATCATCCGCCGCATCGCGACCGGCTCGCTGCGCAACAAGATCCTGGTGATCCTGCCGGCGGCGCTGCTACTCAGCCAGTTCGCCGAGTGGGCGCTCACGCCCATCCTGATGCTCGGCGGCACCTACCTGGCCTTCGAGGGCGCCGAGAAGATCTGGGAGAAGATCGCCGGCCACCACGGGCCCGACGAGCCGTCGAGCTCGACCGGTGAGGTCGACGAGAAGCAGGTCGTCTCCGGCGCCGTGCGCACCGACTTCATCCTGTCCGCCGAGATCATGGTCATCGCCCTCAACGAGGTCAGCCACGAGCCGTTCGTCACCCGCGCGTTGATCCTGCTCGTCGTCGCCGTCGCGATCACGGCGCTCGTGTACGGCGTCGTCGCGATCATCGTCAAGATGGACGACATCGGCCTCGCGCTGGCCGAGCGCGACGGGGCGTTCGTGCAGACGGTCGGCCGCGGCCTGGTCAAGGCCATGCCCAAGCTGCTCGCGGGGCTCGCCACGGTCGGTATCGCCGCGATGCTGTGGGTCGGCGGACACATCCTGCTCGTCGGCGTCCACGACCTCGGCTGGGACACCGTCTACGACGCGGTGCACCACCTCGAGGAGCGGGTGCACGACGCGGTCTCGACCGGCGGCGCCGTGCTCGCCTGGTGCGTCAACACCGCGGCCTCGGCCCTGATCGGCCTGGTCGTCGGCGCGATCGTCGTGGCCGTCATGCACGTCGTGCCGCGGCGCAAGGCCGCGCACTGAGCCCTCTGACTGGGCGGGGCAACCTGTCACGTGGCGGGGCATGTTTGCCCCGCCAAGTGACGGTTTACCCGGCCGGCCGGGTAAACCGCCACCCGCGGAGCGGTCGGGCTAGCGGCTCAGCACTTGTCCTTGTAGACCGCGTCGCCGCCCTCGCCGTCCAGGTTCTCCTTCGTGATGATGGTGAACCCGGTCTGGATCTTCTTCTCGGTGGACTTGCCGTCCAGCGCGGCGAGCGCCTGCTGGACGCCCTTCGTGCCGATCTCGCCCGGCGACTGCGCGACGAGCGCCTGCACGGTGCCGTCCTCGAGCGCCTTGACCTGGTCCGGGCCGGCGTCGAAGCCGACGATGTCGACCTTGCCGTTCTTGCCGGCCTGGCGGATGCCGGTGGCGGTGCCCTCGGCGGCGAACAGGTTGGTGGCGAAGACGCCGACGATGTCGGGATCCTTCTGCAGCGCGGCCGTCACGATCTTGGCGGCCTGGGCCGGCTCGTTGTGGCTGTACTGCACGCCGAGGTACTCGAAGCTCGAGTCGGCCTCGGTCGCCTTCTTGAACCCGTCGACGCGCGCGTCGACCGTCGAGACACCCGGGTCGGTCGAGACGACGAGCACCTTGCCGCCGTCGGGGTTCAGCTCCTTGATCGCCTTGAACGCCGCCTCACCACCGCCGACGTTGTCCGACGAGATCTCCGAGGCCGCGAAGGACGGGTCCTTGACGGTGGTGTCGACGAGCACGACCTTGATGCCGGCCCGCTCGGCCGCCTTGAGCGGCGCCTCCATCGCGGAGACGTCGGTCGGCGCGACGAGCAGGGCGTCCGGCTTGCTCGCCACGACGGAGTCGACGATCGGCTTCTGCAGGCTGGGATCGAACTTCTGCGGACCCTGCACCTCGACCTTGGCGCCGGTCTTCTTCGCCTCCTCGCGGATGCCGCACTCCATGGTGATGTAGAACTGGTCACCGGCGACGCCCTGCACGAACGCGATCTTCTTGGTCCCCCCGTCGGACCCGCCGTCGTCGCTCGACCCGCAGGCGGCCAGGGTTGCCCCCACCAGCACCGTGATCGCTCCGACGGCGAGACTCTTGCGCATGCCACTCATCCTTCTTCTCCTTGCCCCGCGTTAGCGGATCGACTCGAGCCCCAACGCTGGAGCAGCGAGAACTGTGAGCGGCCTCCCCTGGCCGCGGAGGCCCGACGGGCCTGGTCGACGTAGACGGCGGCGATGAGGACCGCGCCGACCGCGACCTTCTGCCAGAACGGCTGCACGCCGACGATGACGAAGCCGTTCTGCAGCACCGCCGGGATGAAGAGCCCGACCACCGTGCCGAAGATCGTGCCGATACCGCCGAAGAGCGACGTCCCGCCGATGACCACCGCGGCGATGACGTTGAGGTTCGTCTCCGTCTGGCCGGCGATCGCGGTCGTGTTGAACTGGGCGAGCGACAGCACCCCGGCCACCCCGGCGAGCAGGCCCGACAGTGCGTAGACCTTGATGAGGTGGCGGTCGACCTTGACGCCGACGCGACGGGCCGACTCCTCGTTGGAGCCGATCGCGTAGGTGAAGCGCCCGAACCGCGTGTAGTGCAGGACGATCGCGCCCAGCACCACGAACACGAGCGCGACGACGGTCAGCACCGGCACCTGCCCGAACACGTTGCCGTAGCCGATCTCGTCCTGCATGACGGTCGGCACCTCGCGGATGTCGACACCCTTGGTGATGATCTGCGCGAAGCCCAGCGCCATGCCGAGCGAGCCGAGCGTCACGATGAGGGGCGGGATCTTGGCCTTCGCGATGAGCGTGCCGTTGAGCAGCCCCCACGCGAGGCCGGACAGGATCGACGCGCCGATGCCGATCGCCGCGGTGCTCCAGCCGTCGCCGCCCTGCCACTGCATCGCCTTGGCGCCGATGACGCCCGAGAAGACCATGACGGAGCCGATCGACAGGTCGATGCCCGACGTGATGATGACGAATGTCATGCCGACGCCGAGGATCGCGAGGATCGCGGCGTTCTGGGCGATGAGGCGCATGTTCGCGGTGTTGGCGAACTGCGCCGGCGCGAGCAGCGCGAACACGATCCAGATGGCGACGAGCACCAGCAGGATCTGGAACGCCTGCATCTTGACGACCCGCGTGACGACGTTCTCGTTCGCGGGGACGACGGCGACTGCCGCGCTCATGCCGACACCTCCTTCTCGGCCCGGGCCTCTGCCACGTCGGCGGGGGTGGACTCGCCCACCGCACCGGTCATGGCGGCGACGAGCTGCTCCATCGACGTGTCCTGCGTGCGGTAGGTCGCGACGCGACGTCCGAGACGCAGCACCTCGACGCGGTCCGAGACCTCCATGACGTGGGGCATCGAGTGACTGATGAACACCACCGCGACTCCCTGCTCGCTGACCCGGCGGATCGTGTCGAGCACGTTCTTGGTCTGCCGGACACCCAGCGCGGCGGTCGGCTCGTCCAGGAAGACGACCTTGTTGGCCCAGTGGACGGCGCGCGCGATGGCGATGGCCTGACGTTGTCCACCCGACATCGCGCCGACCGGTGCGGTCAGGCTGCGCACGGTGGCCCCGAGCTTGTCGAACGCCTGCTGGGCCTCGCCGCGCATGGACTTGTTGTCCATGAACCCGAGCGCACCGAGCAGGCCGGGCCGCATGACCTCGCGACCCAGGAACATGTTCTGCACCGGGTCGAGGTGCGGCGCGAGCGCGAGGTCCTGGTACACCGTCTCGATACCCATGGCGCTGGCCTGCATGGGCGTCTCGATCGTGACGGGCGAGCCCTCGAACAGGATCTGGCCGCTGTCGACGGCCAGGTTGCCCGACAGGGCCTTGACCAGGGTCGACTTGCCGGCGCCGTTGTCGCCGATGAGGGCGACGACCTCACCGGCCGCGATGTCGAAGTCGGCCCCGTCGAGCGCCTTGACCTGGCCGAACTGCCGGCTCAGCCCACGCGCCTCGAGGATCGCGGTCATGCTGTCCCTCCTTCGTTCCACGGACGGGCCCGGCCGTCCATCGCCGCCACGAGCGCGTCGAGGCGACGGCGTCCCTCGTCGGCCAGGAAGTCGCGGCGCTGCCGTGACTCCATGCCGACCGTCTCCTTCCAGACGGAGCGACCGGCGATGAAGCCGGAAGCGCCGCCCTCGTCGCACGAGATCTTGAGGACCTCGGAGAACTCGTCGAAGCCGACGCCGGCCGAGAGGACGGCCCACGGACGGCTGATCGAGTCGGCCAGGCGGCGGCACGCCTCGGGGCTGCCGGGGTACTCGAGCTTGAGCAGGTCGGGCTGCAGCTCGTCCAGGGCCACGGCCGCCTCGATGATCGTGTCGGCGCGACGCTCGGGGCTCAGCTCACCCTCGCCGGGCAGGGGGTAGACGAGGTTCTCGATGACGGACGGTGCCCCGGTGGCGCGGCAGTCCTCGACGACCTGGCGGATGACCTCGATCGCCTCGGCGGCCAGGTCGGGCTCACCCTCGGCCGCCACGCGGTCGGCCCGCACCTGGATGAGGAACTTGACCGCGTCGCCACCGAGCCGGTGCACCCAGGCCGCGTCGAGCTCGGGGTCGCGCGAGCCGCGGGGCTCGCCGTGGTAGTTGCCGCGCGACGCCGGCTCCGCCGCGACGAGGACCCCGAAGGAGCGCTCGCCGATCCGGTCGAGCGCCGGCATGCCGAAGCTGGGGTCGAGCAGGAACGCGCTGGCGGACCGCCCGAGCGACGACAGCAGGTCGGCCTTGAAGTCGATGAGCTCGTCGTCGGTCGGGTTCTCGATGCCGGCGGCCGCGTACATCCGCTTGAGCGTGTTGCGCTGGTCCATCGCGAGCACCGCGAACGTGCCGTTGTCGAGCGCGATGTCGTCGAGCGTCGTGCGGCGGGTCTGGTCTGTCGTGGTCATGCTCACCTCAGGTGGTGTGGGGGTGGTGGGTCGCGCGGATGAACGCGCCCAGGTCGGGGTCGCCGGCGGCCGCGCAGGCCCCGACGAGAGCGGCGCCGACGGCGGTGTCCTCGGACCGCGGCGAGAAGCTGGGATCGGGCAGGAC
Organism: Aeromicrobium sp.; assembly: GCA_023257515.1. GTDB lineage: Bacteria > Actinomycetota > Actinomycetes > Propionibacteriales > Nocardioidaceae > Aeromicrobium. Next base: position 7,933 of record JALRCA010000104.1, on the reverse strand, counting down.
GCGGCGGCGGGCGGCCTGCACCGAGGCCATGCGGGACCAGCCGCCGGACACGACGCTGCGGGTCGCGGGTCCGGCCACCTCGTCGATCAGGCCGAGCAGTCGCGCGACCTCGTCGTCGGCGTGGGCGAGGGTCGCGGCGAACAGGTGCGCCGGGCTCAGTCCGTCGACATCGGCCCGCACTTGCAGGACGCCGTCGTCGTTGTGGGCGCCGGCGATCGTGAGCGACTGCTCGGCTCCGGCCGGCAGCGCGAGCACGGCGGCATCCATCGCCTCGCGCCCGCGGGCGTCGTTGACGCCCACGAGCTGCAGGACGCGACGCAGCAGGAGCCCGGTCTTGACGCCGGCGAGGATGACGCCACGTCCCGGGAGCAGGTGGCGCAGCACGTCGATGCCGTCCGCGGCGAGCCGCTCCCGGGACGCGCGGTCGAGCAGCCCGTCGATGGGGCGCACGAGGGCCTCGGCAGTACCCATCGACACGTAGAGCGTGTCCGCCGTCGTGACGTGCGCGGCGAGCGAGGCGACGAGGTGGTCGTGGCCGGCGACAGTGAGGGTGGCGCCCGTGGCGGCGTGGACGCCCCACGACGAGCCGGCGGTGCGCATCGTCGGCACGAAGTCGGCGTCGACGCCCAGCAGGTCGAGCGCCGCGGACCATGGCCGGCCCGCCTCCTGGTCGAGCAGCCCGGTGCGCGCGAGCAGCGACGTCTCGGCCGCGACGATCCCGCCCAGACGGTGGACGACGAGCTCCGGCACGCTGAGCCACTGCGCGCCGCGCAGGTCGAGCCCCTCTGCTTGCAGGTGCCGGAGCTTCCAGAACGAGGCCATCGCGGTCACCGGCAGACCGGTGACCGCGGGCACCTCGGCACGGAACCCCTCCGGCGTCCGCGGGATCTCGGCGGCACCGCGGGGATCGAACCACGCGATGATCGGAGCCTGCACGCGACCGTCGCGCAGCACCACGCCGCTCTCGGCCATGCCGGACACGCCGATCCCGTCGATCGTCGCGCCACCGGCACTCACCTCGGCGAGCAGCTCGGCGGCCAGCGAGGTGAGGTGCTCGGCGTCGAGCTCGGCGGTACCGCCGGGGCCGGAGACCCACGGCGTGCTGCGCCGGGCCTCCTGCTCCACGGCACCGTCGACCGTGCACGCCAGGGCCTTGACCCACGTGCTGCCGATGTCGATGCCGACGTTCAGGTGGTCAGCCACGGGGCCCCTCCCGCCTGGGCGTCTCGGTGCCGGGCCGTGCAGCCAGCAGCCGGACGTCGCCCTCGACGCGCCAGGTGCCGAACGCGGCGGGCACCGCCAGCGCGTCACCGGCCCGGACGTCGACCGTCCCGCTCCCGCCCCGCAGACGACCCTCACCGGCCAGGACCACGAGCGCGGCGAAGCCGTCGCCGACCTGGCCGCCGTCGGCCACGAGGTCGATGCGGAAGAACGGGTCGGCCTCCGCCGGCAGCAGGGACGTGGCTGGAGCGGTGGGCGCGTCGAGGTCGTGGTGGGCGATGAGCTCCTCGAGTCGTCGCGCGGGCGTCTCGGCGTGGTCGAGCGCCTGCATCGCGACGTCGAACCCGAGGCCCAGGTGCGAGTCGTCGCGGCCCGAGGTCGTCACCGACCACTCGAGCAGGATCGAGAAGTCCGTCGGCTCCTGGGCCTCGGCCACGAACACGCCCTCGCCGATCGCATGGGCCGTGCCGGCCGGCACGAGGATGCCGTCGCCCCGGCGCACCGGCACGCGGTGCATCCGGCCGAGCATCCACTCGCTGTCCTGGGCGTCGCGTGCCTTCGCGACGTCGACCGGGTCGACGTCGGTGCTCCAGCCGAGGTAGACGGCCGCGTCGCGCTCGGCCCCGAGCACGAGCCAGGACTCGGTCTTGCCGTACGGGCACTCCAGGTGGCTGGCGGCGAACGCGCGGTCGGGGTGCACGTGCACGGGCAGCCGCTGCCCTGCGTCGAGCAGCTTGAGCAGCAGACCGGTGTCGCCGTCCCACGCACCGAGCCCGCCGGTCCAGGCCCGCGGGTCGGCCGCGACCAGGTCGCGCAGGACGTCGCCCTCGACGGTCCGCGCGAGTCCCTGGTCCGGGTCGTCGACGCGGGAGACGGTGGCGGCGAGCCACTCCTCGGGCTGGCGTGGCGACGTGGTCTCGATGCCGCGCAGCGCGGCGATGCGCGCCCCACCGGCGTAGAAGTGCTCGACCAGGTTGGGTCGCAGGTGCACGGGTCGGGTGCTCATGCGCGCACCTCCCCGGAGCCGCGGGTCACGAGGGTCGTGCCGACGATCAGGGTGCGCGGCTCGTCCTCGGGGATCTCGACCTCCGGGTCGGCGGCACGGCGCTTCGCCGCGTCGAGGTGGGTGAGCACCCGCTCGATCGCTGCGAGCCCGATCGCCACGGGGTCCTGGTCGACGAAGGTCACGGCCGGGGTCAGGGTCCGGGCGAGCGGGAAGTCGCCGAAGCTGATGAAGGCGACGTCCTGGCGTCCCGTCGTGTGCAGCGTGTGCACCACGCCGGCCCCGGCCCTCGGGTTCGCGGCGAAGATCGCGGTCGGTGCGTCGTCGTGGACCAGCAGGTCGTGCACGGCCCGCTCGGCGTCGCGCTCGGCCGTGGGACCGGGCCGCACCCATGCTGGGTCCACGGCGATGCCGGCCGACGCCATCGCCTCGTGGTAGCCGGCGAGGCGCTCGGTGGTCGTGGGGAACCGCTCGTCGCTGCCCACGAACGCGATGCGCCGGTGCCCGTGGTCGATCAGGTGCTGGATCGCGTCCCGCGTGAGCTGTCGGTCCGCCACGGCCACGAGGTCGTAGCCGTCGCGCTCGACCGTGCGGTCGACGAGCACGATGGGGAAGGTGGAGCGATAGCTCTCGAGGTACGCGTGGTCGCCCGTCACCGGTGCCAGCACGAGACCGTCGACGCGCTGCATCGCCATCCGCTCGACCTGGCGCCGCTCCCGCTCGGGGACGAAGCCCGTGCTGCCGATGATGACGTTGAGCCCGGCGAGCAGCGCGCGCTCCTCGATCGCGTTGGCCAGGGCCGAGAAGAACGGGTCGGCGATGGAGTCGACGACGACCCCGATCGTGTCGACCGTGCCGCTCTTGAGCGAGCGGGCGAACGTGTTGGGCACGTACCCGAGCTCGGCGACGGCGGCCTCGACCCGTGCCCTCAGGTCGGCGTTGACGGTCTCGATGCCGTTGACGACGCGCGAGACGGTCTTGATCGAGACGCCGGCCCGCTTCGCGACGTCGTGGAGGGTCGGGCGGCGGCTCATCGCAGGCCCCCCAGCGCGGCGACGCGGGTGGGGTCGACCCGGCCCGCGCCGTGACGCTCGACGGCGGCCGATGCGACCACCACGCCGTGACGCACGGCATCGAGCCAGTCGGCCCCGCGGGCGAGCGCCACGGCGACGCCGCTCGTGAACGAGTCGCCGGCGCCGATGGGGTTCGCGACCGCGACGGCCGGGGCGTCGATCCAGGTCGTGGTGCCGTCGACGGCGGCACTCACGCCGTGCCCGCCGGCCGTGACCACGGCGCGTCGAGCTCCTCGCTCGACCAGCCCGAGCGCGGCCTTGGCGGCGCGGTCGACGACCTCGGCCTTCGCGGTGCGCTCGGTCTCGACGTCCTCGACGACCGTCCCCGAGACGAGGCCCTCGGCCTCGGCGAGGTTCGGGGTGACCAGGTCGGGACCGGCCGGCAGCGTCGCCTCGAGCGCGGCGCGAGCCGCGTCGACGACGACCGCTGCGTCCACCCGGCGCCCCAGGGTGGTCAGGCGCGCGAACGCGTCGACCGGCAACCCGGGCGGCAGGCTGCCGGAGCACACGAGGGGCCCGCCGACGCTGGCGAGCTCCGCCTCGACGTGGGCCAGGAGACGGTCCAGGTCGGACTCCCCGAGCACCGGTCCGGGCTCGTTGAGGACGGTGGCGCGCCCGGAGGACTCCAGCACGATCGTGGCGCTGCGGACCTCGCCCGCCACCGGGACCGGCGAGAAGTCGAGACCCTCGCCGCGCAGCAGCTCGCTGAGACGTCGGCCCTCGCGGTCGGCGAGCAGGCCGACCAGCAGGGCGGGCTCGCCCAGGTCGCGGGCCGTGCGGGCGACGTTCACTCCCTTGCCCCCGGCCGAGACGACCACCGACGAGGGCCGGCTGACGGTGCCCACCGCGAACTCCTCGACCGTCAGCGTCCGGTCGAAGCAGAGGTTCGGGTTCACCACCAGCACGTGGTCCTCCGTCTGGGTCGGGTGTCGTCTGTGGTGTGGCGTACGTCGTGTGACGCGGGCCACAGGTTTCGGCCTATACTGCTTGCCTGAGACAACGTTGTCCAGCCTTTGACCGAAGTTTCGGACAACGTTGCCTCGCCATCGGACCCAAGGAGCGAGCATGACCACGACGAGCGCGGCCGAGACCGCCACGACGACCCGCCCCGGCCCCGAGGCCCTCGGGACCCTGCGGCGGCTGCAGCGCATGAGCGATCGCGACGGGTTCATCCGCGTCGCCGCGATCGACCACCCGGAGAACTACCTCGCGTTGTTCGACACCGACATCTCTCACGTCTCGTTCGACGAGGTCGTGGAGTCCAAGCTCGAGCTCGTCCGCGGCATGGCCGACCACGCCACCGCGGTCCTGCTCGACCCGGTGTGGTCGCACGGCCAGGCCGTCCTGACGGGAGCGGTGCCCGGCGACGTCGGCATCATCTCGGGCCTGGAGCACCTGGCGTACTCCCCGAGCGGATTCGGCACCGAGACGGTCGTGCGCGAGCACTGGACGGTCCCCCTCCTCGCGCGACTCGGCATCGACGGCGCGAAGCTCGTCGTGTTCTACCGCGAGGAGAAGTCCGAGGTCACGGCTGCTCAGCACGCCCTCGTGCGCGAGATCGTCGCCCAGTGCCGCGCCGCCGAGGTGCCCCTCGTCGTCGAGCCGCTCTGGTACCCGCTCGAGGGTGAGAGCCTCGACGACCCCGCTGTCCGTCGGCTCCGCGCCGAGGCGATCGTCGACTCGGCGCGCGTGTTCGCCGACCTCGGGTCCGACGTCCTCAAGGTCGAGTTCCCCGGACGCGTCGGATCGCCCGAGGACGAGGCCGCCGCGGCCGAGGCGTGCGCACGGCTCGACGCAGGGCTCGACGTGCCATGGGTGCTGCTGAGCGCCTCGGCGACGTTCGAGCAGTTCGCGACGCAGCTGCGGATCGCGGCCACGGCGGGCGCCTGCGGCTTCATGGCCGGGCGGGCGATCTGGGGTGACGCCGTCGGTCGCTTCGACGCCGAGACACGGGCGGCGGGCGTCCGCACGGCGTGCGACCGGCTCGACCGGCTGGCCGACGTGATGCGTGAGCACGGCCGCGGCTGGACCACCTCCGTCGAGGTCGGCGAGGCGACGCGGCAGCTGCCCGCCACCTGGCACGAGACCTACCGGTCGTGACCGCCTGGGTCGTCACGGGGCCGGCCGGGGCGGGCAAGAGCACGCTCGGGGCGGCCCTCGCCCGGCGCGAGCGTGCCGTGCTGCTGGACCTCGACACGATCACGAACCCGCTCCTCGACGTCGTGTCCGGGGCCTGGCACCCCGAGGGCCACTGGAACGACGTGGCGGTGCGCGACGTCGTGCGGCCCGGCCGCTACTCCGCGCTGCGCGCCGTGGCCCGGACCCAGGTCGACGTGGGTCTGGACGTGGTGCTGGTCGCGCCCTTCACGGCCGAGCTGCGCGGCGGTCCCGAGTGGCGCGACCTGGTGCGCGCTGTCGGCCCGGAGCTGCCACGCGTCGTGTGGCTCACCGCGCCGGCCGCGGTGCTGGCACGACGCGTGGCGCGACGGGGCGAGGCCCGCGACGCCGCCGCGCTGGCCGAGGACCCGACGCCGCCGCGCGTGCCGCACCTGCCGATCGACGCGACGCTGTCCACCGCCGACCAGCTGGCCCACCTCCTCCGCTGGCCGTGACGTTTCGGCCGCGACACGCTGGCGTGTCGCGACGGAACGTCACGGCCAGCGGGGGCGGGGATCAGCTGATCTGGCGCAGGCGGATCGTCTCGGGCAGCTTGGCGAGCTCGGCGAGGACGACCGGGGCCACCGGCTCGGCGACGTCGGTCACGACGTAGCCGATCTCGCCGCGCGTGGCGAGCGACTGCTTCTCGATGTTGACGCCGTGCTCGCCGAGCAGACCGTTGAGCCGCGCCAGCACGCCGGGCGCGTTCTCGTGCACGTGCGCCAGGCGGTGCCGGGTGGTGTCGGTGGGCAGGTTGAGCTCCGGGAAGTTGACGCTCAGCGAGGACCCGCCGAACGCCGCGTAGGAACGCAGCTTCGAGGCGACGAACCGACCGATGTCCTGCTGCGCCTCCTCGGTGGAGCCGCCGACGTGCGGGGTCAGGATGACGTTCTTGAGCCCTCGCAGGTCGGACTCGAACGGGTCGCCCTGGCGCTTGGGCTCGATCGGGAAGACGTCGACCGCGGCACCCGCGATGTGACCGGACTCGATGTGCGCGCGGAGCGCCGCGGTGTCGACCGCGATGCCGCGCGACAGGTTGAGGAACAGGGCCCGCGGCTTCATGGCCGCGAACTGCTCGGCGCCGAAGATCCCGGCGTTGCCCGGACGTCCGTCGACGTGCAGCGTGACGACGTCGGCCTCGCCGAGCAGCTCCTCGATCGTGGAGCAGCGACGGGCGTTGCCGAGCGCGAGCTTGTCGTCGATGTCGAAGAAGATCACCTTGAACCCGAGGGCCTCGGCGATGACCGACAGCTGGCTGCCGATGTTGCCGTAGCCGACGATGCCGAGGGTGCGACCGCGGACCTCGTGGCTGCCCTTGGCCGACTTGTCCCAGACGCCGGCGTGCATCTTCTCGGTCTTCTCGGCCAGTCGCCGCGCCAGCATGATGATCTCGCCGATGACCAGCTCGACGACGCTGCGGGTGTTGGAGAACGGCGCGTTGAAGACCGCGATGCCGCGGTCGGCGGCGGCGGTCAGGTCGACCTGGTTGGTGCCGATGCAGAAGCAGCCGATGGCCAAGAGGTCCGGCGACTCCTCGAGCACGCGCTCGGTGACGTTGGTGTTGGAGCGGATGCCCAGCAGGCTCACGCCGGGCAGCTTCTCGAGCAGCTCGGCCTCCGACAGGGAGCCTGGGAGCAGCTCGACCTCGAAGCCGCGGTCGGTGAGGACCTCGACGGCCAGCGGGTGGATGTTCTCGAGCAGCAGCGCCTTCACCCGTCCCAGGGTAGGGGCGCGAAGCTGCCCCACCGAACCGACGTCGTACGCCGGACAGCCGGTGTGGCCCAGCGCACGAGGCCGCCCGGGCGGCCCGGGACGTCATGCGTCACGCGGCAGCGGACGTTCCGTCCGTATGACGTCCCAGGGCTCAGGCCTACAGGGTCGAGACGTCCTCGGCATCCACGATCCGGTAGGCGTAGCCCTGCTCGGCGAGGAACCGCTGCCGGTTCTGGGCGAAGTCGGCGTCGACGGTGTCGCGCGAGACGACGGTGTAGAAGCGCGCGACCTTGCCGTCGTGCCCGGGGCGCAGCAGTCGACCGAGGCGCTGGGCCTCCTCCTGGCGCGAGCCGAACGAGCCGGAGACCTGCACCGCCAGCGACGCATCCGGCAGGTCGACCGAGAAGTTCGCCACCTTCGAGACGACGAGCACCCGCTCGCGGCCCTCGCGGAACGCCTGGAACAGCACCTCGCGCTCCGCCACCGGCGTCTCGCCCGTGATGAGCGGCGCGCCGAGCGCCTCGGCGAGGTCGTCGAGCTGGTCGAGGTACTGCCCGATCACGAGCGTCTGCTCGTCGGGGTGCTGCTCGAGCACGCGGCGCACGGTCTGGATCTTGCGCGGGCTCGAGGCGGCGATCCGGTAGCGGTCGCGGTCGCCCGCGGCGGCGTACTCGAGCCGCTCGTCCTCGTCGAGGTCGATGCGCACCTCGTAGCACTCGGCCGGGGCGATGAAGCCCTGCGCCTCGATCTCCTTCCACGGTGCGTC
>JALRCA010000281.1 GCA_023257515.1 Aeromicrobium sp. | reverse complement strand
GCCATGAGCAGCGCGCCCAGGTTGGCGTAGCCGATGCCGAGCTGGCGGTACGCACGCGTCGTCTCGCCGATCGCCTCGGTCGGGAAGTCGGCGAAGCAGATCGAAATGTCCATCGCGGTGATGATCAGCTCGGTGCTCTTGACGAACTTCTCGACGTCGAACGAGCTGCCGTCCTCGGAGAGGAACTTGAGCAGGTTGAGGCTGGCGAGGTTGCAGCTCGAGTTGTCGAGGTGCATGTACTCCGAGCACGGGTTCGAGGCCGTGATGCGGCCCGTCTCGGGCGTCGTGTGCCAGTCGTTGATGATCGAGTCGTACTGGATGCCGGGATCGGCGCAGGCCCAAGCGGCCTTGGCGATCTTGCCCCACAGCTCGTTGGCGTCGATCGTCTCGATGACCTCGCCGTTGGTGCGGGCGCGCAGACCGAAGTCCGTGCCCTCCTCGACAGCGCGCATGAACTCGTCGTTGACGCGCACGGAGTTGTTGGCGTTCTGGTACTGCACCGACGTGATGTCGGAGCCGCCCAGGTCCATGTCGAAGCCGGCGTCGCGCAGAACGCGGATCTTCTCCTCCTCACGCTCCTTGGTCTCGACGAACTCGACGACGTCCGGGTGGTCGACGTCGAGGACGACCATCTTGGCCGCACGACGCGTCGCGCCGCCCGACTTGATGGTGCCCGCGGACGCGTCGGCGCCGCGCATGAACGAGACGGGGCCCGAGGCGGTGCCGCCCGAGGAACGCAGGAGCTCCTTGCTGGAGCGGATGCGCGAGAGGTTGAGGCCGGCACCGGAGCCGCCCTTGAAGATCAGGCCCTCCTCGCGGTACCAGTTCAGGATCGAGTCCATCGAGTCGTCGACCGCGAGGATGAAGCAGGCGCTGACCTGCTGCGGGCTCGAGGTGCCGACGTTGAACCACACGGGGCTGTTGAAGCTGAAGACCTGGTGCAGGAGCATGTGCGTCAGCTCGTGCTCGAAGATCTCGGCGTCCGCGTCGGTCGCGAAGTAGCCGTGCTCCTTGCCGGCGGCGACGTAGGTCAGGACGACGCGGTCGAGGAGCTGCTTGAGGCTCTGCTCGCGCTGCTCGGTGCCGACGGCGCCGCGGAAGTACTTGGTCGTGACGATCGTCGAGGCGTTGAGGCTCCAGAAGTCCGGGAACTCCACGCCGCGCTGCTCGAAGACGTTCTCGCCGGTCTTCCAGTTGGTCTGGACGACGTCGCGACGCTCCCAGGTGACGGCGTCGTACGGGTGCACGCCCTCGGTCGTGTAGACGCGCTCGACGGTGATGCCCTTGCCCTTGGTCTTGCGCGGGCTGCGGCGCGACGTGGTGGTGTTCTCCTCGACCGACTCGGTCATGTGGTGCTCCCTGGCTCTCTTCGGGGGGACGGCGTGGCTGATGTCGTGCAACTGCTGGGGTGGTGCGGTGGTCGGCTACTCGACCGTGGTGCGGTGGCTCTCCTCGGCGAGCTCGCCGTCGGCGGTGCGGGCCATGAGGCTCGCGATCTCGGCGGCGAAGTCGTCGGCGGACTCGAAGGCCTTGTAGACGCTCGCGAAGCGCAGGTACGCGACCTCGTCGAGCTCCTTGAGGGGGTCGAGGACGGCCAGTCCGACCTGGTGGGCCTCGATCTCGGGACAACCCGACCCGCGCAGCGTGTCCTCGACGCGCTGACCGAGACGGGCGAGGTCGTCCTCGGAGACCGGGCGGCCCTTGCAGGCCTTGCGGACGCCGGCGACGGCCTTCTCGCGCACGAACGGCTCGGACGCACCCGACTTCTTGATGACGGTCAGCTGCATCTGCTCGATCGTGGTGAAGCGCTTCTCGCACGACGAGCACGCCCGTCGGCGACGAATCGCTCCGCCCTCGTCGGCGACCCGGCTGTCCAGCACTCGTGTCTCGGTGTTCTTGCAGAACGGGCAGTGCATCTCGGGCCTCCTCTGAGGAAAACGTTGGGGGAACCGCTGTGGATTCCGCCGGATTCTGTGGGTAACCCCACCCGGGCTGTGTACCCAGATGTGGAAAATCACATCGGTGTAAGTACTAGATGTAGTGGTAACCGTACGCGCTGCCACTAGGCCATGCAAGTACTTTGGCGGGGCGCGCCGACAGAAATTTCACGGGTGGCGTTTGCGCAGGTCAGATCGCTGCGATCGCCTCATGAGTCACACCCGTCACGGCGCGGCGGGGCGCTGGGCCCGGTTCCGGCGAACCTCTTCCCCCGGTGCGCACGAGGGAGGACGATGACCTCATGGTGACCCGATTGAACCCCTACCTGAACTTCGAGACCGAGTCCCGCGCGGCGCTGGAGTTCTACCACGCAGCCCTCGGCGGCACGCTCCAGATCTGGACCTTCGGCGAGTACAAGATGACCGACGACCCCGCCTATGCGGACCTGGTGATGCACGGTGCCGTCACCTCGCCCGACGGCCTCACGATCTTCGCCTCCGACGTCCCGCCCGGCGGCGAGCCGCCCGTCGTCGGCACGTCGATCAACGTCTCGCTCTCCAGCGACGACACGGACCTGACGCCGATCTGGGACAAGCTCACCGAGGGCGCCGAGATCGTCGTGCCGTTCGAGATCGCCCCGTGGGGCGACCGGTTCGGGCTGTTCAACGACAAGTTCGGCGTCGCCTGGCTCGTCGACCAGAACGGGTCGCTCTGAGCCTTTGGAGACCGCGCGGGTGATCCGTGTCACGCGGGGCTTCGCTCGGGTTGCGTCCCGCGACCACCGTCGTAGCGTCGACACCATGAGCACCCCCAAGTACACCGTTCCCGGACTCACCGAGGCCGAGGGCGAGAAGGTCGCCGGCATCCTGCAGGAGCGCCTCGACGCCCTCAACGACCTGGCCCTCACCCTCAAGCACGTGCACTGGAACGTCGTCGGTCCGCACTTCATCGCGGTCCACGAGATGATCGATCCGCACGTCGTCGAGGTGCGCGACATGATCGACGAGACCGCCGAGCGCATCGCCACCCTCGGCGCATCCCCCAACGGGCTGGTCGGCCACATCACCAGCAGCCGCTCATGGGACGACTACTCCCTGCAGCGGGCGACCACCAACGAGCACCTCGGTGCGCTCGACGAGGTCTACCAGGGCGTCATCGGCGACCACCGCAAGGCGCAGGCCGCCACGGCCGACCTGGACCCGGTGACCGAGGACCTGATCATCGGCCAGACCAAGACGCTCGAGCTGTTCCACTGGTTCGTGCGCGCCCACCTCGAGAACGCGGGTGGACAGATCTCGACCGCCGACGCCGGCGGCGAGCAGCAGGCTGCCGAGCAGGCCTCGGCGGCGGCGACCGAGGGCTGATCCTCCCGGCTCCCGGTCCCGCTTGTCGAAGCGTCCGCACACCCCCGGTGCGGGCGCTTCGGCGTGCCTGGGGCCCGCGAGCCACCTTCGTCCCGCGTCCTCCGCGTGGCCGACAGGCTCAGGGACCTCCGCGTCAGGCGTGGGTCTTGGTGTCGACGCGGAGGTAGGAGAGCGCGGCGTCAGTGAGGGCGTGGGCCCGATTGCGGTACGCGGCAGCGCGCTCCTGACCCTCGCGCACCAGGTCGTCCGGCGAGGCACCCGTCGACCGCACGAGCGACTCGTTCTCGCGGACCCAACGTTCGAAGGTCTGCGGCGTGACCTCGGGGTGGAACTGCCAGGCGATCAAGCGACCACCGAGGCTGTCGTCGACGAAGCACTGCGGGCCGGCCCAGGAGGTGCCCAGCACGCGAGACGTCGGCGGAGGCGCCGCGACGTCCTGGTGGAACTGACCCCACGGGCCCTCCGGGCACAGCACCGGGTCCTCGGTGTCGACCCGACGCCAGCCGATCTCGGGGTCGTCGGCGCGATAGGACGTGCCGCCCAGAGCCCGTGCGGCGAGCTGGGCGCCGTAGCAGATGGCAGCGATCGGCACGCCCGACGCGAGAGCTGCGAGCACGTAGGCCGACTCGTGCGCGACGACGTCGCCGTGGCGTGGATCGTGCGCGCTCCGCTGGGAGCCGAGCAGCAGCACCAGGTCCGGCGGGGTGTCGACGGGGAACGTCGGCAGGTCGTCGCGATCGAGGAACGTGGGGATGGCTCCGTGCTCGACGAGGCGCTCGAGCACGAAGCCACCATCGCGTTCGGTCTGGTCCGCCACCACGTGGAGCTGCATGCTCCCAGTGTGGCGGACGCCGAGGTGCGCGGTGGTCACTCCCCGTAGGTGGGAACCGCGAGCTTCGTGCCCATCTGCAGGCCCGAGGCGCTCTCGAGCGAGTTCAGCCTGACGATGTCGTCGATGGTGTCGCGCACGTTGCCGCCCGGGTTGGCCTCGGCCGCGATGTCCCACAGCGTCATGCCCGGCTGCACCGTGACGGTGTGGACCGCCGGCGCCTGCCCGGCCTCGTTGGTGGCGATGGTCGACGGGCCGAACGCGACGGCCAGGACCGCGACGGCGGCCAGGACCGCCAGGACGATCGCCAGGCGACCACGGCGCGTCAGCCGCACGGCCGGCGCCTCCGCGCGGGCGGGACCGAAGGTGCGGGTGTCGAGGGTGATGGTGCTCATCGGGTGCCTCCGAGGGGAAGTGAGACTAGGTCTGGTGTGTCCGACCGACCATCTGGCCGGCGATGTCATTCGATGGTGAACAGATGTTCGATCGAACACGTGTACGACAGTACGGCAGACCTCCGACAAAAGCACGGGTCAATCGAACGTGATCACGAACACTAGCGCGCATTGCCTGCAATTCCAGCCGAAAGATGTTCGAAGAATTGTTCGATGACGACCGCGCCGAGACGCGAACCGCTCAGGAGGCGGGTCCTGCTGCTGTTCGATAACGTCGATCCATGGCTGCCAAGACCACCGCACTCGCCGGATGGAAGCAGGCCTCGGCCAAGCAGGCTCCCCTGCTGGCGGCCGGCGTCGCGTTCTACACGTTCCTCTCGCTCTTCCCCGCGCTCATCGCCGCCGTGCTCGGCTACGGCATCGTGGCCGACCCGTCGACCGTGGCCCGTCAGTCCGAGCGCATCACCGACGCACTGCCCGCAGACGCGGCATCCCTCGTGACGGGCCAGATGGACGAGCTCGTCTCGACACCGTCCGCCTCGCTCGGGTGGGGCGTGGCGATCGCCCTCGTGCTGGCGCTCTACAGCGCGTCGGGCGGCGTCGGCAACCTCGTGACTGCCATCAACTACGTGTTCGGCTACGAGGAGGAGCGCAACTTCATCAAGCGCAAGCTCCTCGCCTTCGGCCTGACGCTCGGCGCCATCGTCTTCCTGGCCGTGACCATCACGCTCGTGGCTGTCGCCCCGGCGGTGCTCGACGCCGTCGTCGACGTCCCGGGCCTGCGTTACGGGCTCGAGGCGCTGCGCTGGGCCCTGCTGCTCGGTGCCGTCCTGCTCGCGGTCGCGGTGCTGTTCCGCGTCGCGCCGGATCGACCGCACGGACGCAAGCCCCGCCTGGTCTCGCGCGGGGTCGTCGTGGCGACGCTCCTGTGGGTCCTGGTCTCGGTCGGCTTCTCGCTCTACGTCGACAACTTCGGCAGCTACGGCAAGACCTACGGAGCGCTCGCCGGCGTCGTCGTGCTGCTCCTGTGGCTGTGGATCGGCCTCTACGCCCTGCTCCTGGGCGCGGCGATCGAGGCAGTCCGCGAGGATGCTCCCCTCGACGAGTCGGCGGCCGAGGTCGTCGACGACGCCGAGCACGACCCGCACGACGAGCGGTCCGAGCGACTCGCCTGAGCGACACGCCGATCGAACATGTGTTTGAACATGTCGGTCGGGAGGGCTACTTTCGGTCCATGAGCAGTGACGAGACCTCGGCACCCCGACGCGGCCGCCCACCTGGATCCAAGAACTCCGTCCGGGAGCTTCCCGACGGACCGGTCGACGACCTGACAGGGCTCACCGCCCGCCAGCAGAAGATCCTCGTGTTCCTCCGTGACGAGATCGGCAAGCGCGGCTACCCGCCCAGCATGCGCGAGATCGGTGCGGCGACGGGGCTGGCATCGACCTCGTCGGTCGCGCACCAGCTGCGCGTGCTCGAGAGGCTCGGCTACGTCAAGCGCGACCCCAACCGGCCCCGAGCGCTCGAGATCTTCCTCCCGCAGGTGCTCAAGGCCCGTCAGACCCTCGGACCGGCCGAGGAGTCCGACGTCGACGAGACCGGTATCGGGGACGCCGCTCCCCCGGCCACGTACGTGCCGGTCGTGGGTCGGATCGCCGCCGGCGGACCGATCCTGGCCGAGGAGCGCGTCGAGGAGGTCTTCCCGCTGCCGCAGACATTGGTCGGCGACGGCACGCTGTTCCTGCTCGAGGTCAGCGGCGACTCGATGATCGACGCCGCCATCTGCAGCGGCGACTACGTCGTGGTCCGCCAGCAGCCGGTGGCCGAGAACGGCGAGATCGTCGCGGCCCTGCTCGACGGCGAGGCCACGGTCAAGACGTTCCAACGCAAGGACGGCAAGACCTGGCTGCTCCCGCACAACGACGACTACTCGCCCATCGACGGCACCCACGCCACCATCCTGGGCAAGGTCACCGCGGTCCTGCGCCGCCTCTGAGTCGCCTCAGGCCACAGGCTGCTCCGCCTCGTGGGCGCGCTCGTCGAGTCGCTTGAGCGCCTTGCGGACGGTCACCAGGTCGGTCGTGCGCCACATCGGTGGCAGCGAGCCGGCCAGGAAGCCGCCGTAGCGCGCGGTCGCGATCCGCGGATCCAGCACCGCGACGACGCCCCGGTCGTCGGTCCGCCGGATCAGGCGACCGACGCCCTGGGCGAGCAGCAGAGCCGCATGGGTCGCGGCGACCTGCATGAAGCCGTTGCCGCCGCGCTTCTCGACGAGGCGCTGGCGGGCGCTCATCAACGGATCATCAGGACGCGGGAACGGGATCCGGTCGACGATGACCAGCTGGCACGTCGTGCCCGGCATGTCGACGCCCTGCCACAGGCTCAACGTCCCGAACAGGCACGTGCTCGGATTCTCGGTGAACCGGCGCGCCAGCTCAGGCAGCTGGGCATCGCCCTGGCACCAGATGTCGAGGTCGGGCAGTCGCACCCGGGTCGCCTCGGCGGCCGCCTCGGCCGCCCGACGACTCGAGAACAGCCCCAGCGTCCGCCCACCTGCGGCATCGACCAGCATCGCGATCTCGTCGAGGTGGGCCTCGGTCAGTCCGTCGCGTCCCGGCGCCGGCAGGTGCTTGGCGACGTAGAGGATGCCCTGCTTGCCATAGTCGAACGGTGAGCCGACGTCGAGACCCGACCAGGTGGACTCGTCCTGCGGGAGACCGAGGCTCGCCGCGACGGGCCCGAAGCCGCCACCGATCGTGAGCGTCGCGCTGGTCAGCACGACGGTGCGTTCGGCGAACAGCTTGTCGCGCAGGCTGAACGCGACGTCGAGCGGCGCGACGTGGAGCCGCTTGGCCCCGCGCTGGTCCGACATCCAGAGCACCTCGGTCTCGCGGTGGGCGGCCATGCGCTCGGCGATGACGCGGACCTCGTCGAGCAGGGCCCGGGCCTGGAGTCGGGCCGGGTCCGGGTCGCCGTCCTTGGCATCGCCCTTGCTCGACGACGCCGACAGACAAGCGCGTGCGGCGTCGCGCACCAGGGCCAGCGCGTCGGCCAGGTCCTCCTCGAGGACGTCGATGCGCCCCTCGTCGGTGAGCTGCAACGCTGCAGCGAGGGCGTCGGCCGCATCGTTCAGGTCGTCGGCCTCGCGTCCCGTGACGTGAGCCTGTGCCCGGCGGGCCGCTCGCTCGACCCCGATCGCGTCGAGCTCGGCCGTCGCAGCCTGCGTGACGCGCGCCGTCAGCTCGTGCGCCTCGTCCACCACGACGGTGTCGTGCTCGGGAAGCACCGGCACGCCGTCGATCGCGTCGATCGCCAGCAACGCATGGTTGGTCACGATGATGTCGGCCTCGGCGGCATCAGCCTTCGCCCGCTCGGCGAAGC
This sequence comes from Aeromicrobium sp., assembly GCA_023257515.1. GTDB lineage: Bacteria > Actinomycetota > Actinomycetes > Propionibacteriales > Nocardioidaceae > Aeromicrobium. The sequence continues at coordinate 15,438 of JALRCA010000281.1, read as the reverse complement.
ACTCCAGCGCGTAGGCGCAGCGGCTCGCCCCGAGGCACTCGCGCCGCCCGACGCTGACCTGGCGCCACGCGCGGTCGGTATGGGCCGGCGCGGACTCGCGGTCACCGACACCCTCGGCCACAGCCTGCTGCTCCGCCCACGTGCGGAGCTCGACGACCTCGGCTCCCAAGGTGCCGTTGGGCACCTCCACGAGCGTGCCCTGGTCGTCCGGCGCGCCCTCGCGCACCCGGTGCAGGCATGCATAGTTGGCACGACCCTTGACGACGGCGTACGACGGCGCGCGGTCAAGCGTCTCGCCGGCACCCTCGACGAGGGCGGGCAGGTCACGCTCGACCAGCTGGTGCTGGAGCGCGAGCGTCGCCGTTGCGATGACGACGCGCTCGCCGTGGAGCAGGCTCGGGACCAGGTACCCCAGTGACTTTCCGGTACCGGTGCCGGCCTGGACGAGCAGGTGGTCGCCCTGGCTCATCGCGTCGGAGACGGCTTCGGCCATGCGGACCTGGCCCTCGCGCTCGGTGCCCCCGACCGCCTCGACCGCCGCTGCCAGAACCCGTCGGACGTCGGACGCGGAGGGGTCGGCAGGCATGGGTTCAACCCTAGTCGGCGCGTACGGTCCTCCCGCTCAGGCGTCCACAGGACGCTTCGACAGGCTCATGGACCAGCTGGAGTCACTCAAGGAGGTCAGAGGGACTCCAGCTGGTGGGCGAGATCCTTCGGGACGCGCGCGATGACGTGGGAGCCCTCGGCGACGTGGTCGAGGAGCTCGATCTCACCGGTCTCGTGCACCAGGCTCAGCAGGTCGCCGCGCGCGTACGGGACGACGACGTCGACGAGCGTCGCGGGGCGCGGCAGGTCGGCCTCGATCGCCGACAGGAGCTCGTCGATGCCCTCGCCCGTGTGGGCGCTCACCAGCACGGCGTGCGGCTCGGCAGCGAGCACCGACTTGACGACGAGCGGATCGGCCTGGTCGGCCTTGTTGACGACGATGATCTCGGGCACGTGCAGGGCATCGATGTCGGCGAACACCTCGCGCACCGCGGCGATCTGACTGGCCGGGTCGGGGTGCGAGCCGTCGACGACGTGCAGCACCAGGTCGGCGTCGGCCACCTCCTCGAGCGTCGAGCGGAACGCCTCGACGAGCTGGTGCGGCAGGTGCCGGACGAACCCGACGGTGTCGGACAGCGTGTAGATGCGGCCGTCGGAGGTCTGGGTGCGACGCGTCGTGGGGTCGAGGGTCGCGAACAGCGCGTCCTCGACGAGCACTCCCGCTCCGGTCAGCCGGTTGAGCAAGCTGGACTTGCCGGCGTTGGTGTAGCCGGCGATCGCGACCGCGGGCACGTCGTGGCGACGACGCTGTGCCTTCTTGATGTCGCGCGTGACGCGCAGGTCCTTGAGCTCGCGACGCAGCTTGGCCATCTTGGCCTGGATGCGGCGACGGTCGGTCTCGAGCTTGGTCTCACCGGGGCCACGACCACCGATGCCCTCGCCGCCGGCGGCTCGACCGCCCGCCTGGCGCGAGAGGTTGCCGCCCCAGCCGCGCAGGCGCTGCGTCTGGTACTGCAGCTGGGCGAGCTCGACCTGTGCCTTGCCCTCGGCGCTCTTGGCGTGCTGGGCGAAGATGTCGAGGATCAGGGCCGTGCGGTCGACGACCTTGACCTTGGTGCGGTCCTCGAGATTACGCAGCTGGCTGGGCGCGAGCTCGCCGTCGCAGATGATCGTGTCGGCGCCGGTCGCCTCGACGGCCTCGCGGAGCTCCTCGACCTTGCCACGACCGACGTACGTCGCGGGATCGGGCCGCTGCCGACGCTGGATGAGCGCGTCGAGCACGTCCGACCCCGCGGTCTCGGCCAGGAGCTTGAGCTCGGTGAGCGAGTTCTCGGCGTCCTCGGTCGTGCCCTCGGTCCACACGCCGACGAGCACCACGCGCTCCAGTCGCAGCTGTCGGTACTCGACCTCGGTGATGTCCTGGAGCTCGGTCGACAGACCAGCGACACGGCGCAGGGAGTTGCGCTCCGCCAGATCGAGGCTGTCGTCGTCGACCGTCGGTCGGGATGTGCTGGTCTCGTGCCGGTCGCTCACGCGGTCCACTCCATCTGTCCGTGGGCGACGATCTCGGCGGGTCCGGTCAGCAGGATGCGCTCCTCGGCGGTCCAGGTGACGTGCAGCGTCCCGCCCAGCACGTCGACTCGATAGGTGCTGGGTCGCACGACCCCGTCGGCGAGCGCCGTGGCCACGCCGACCGCGCAGGCGCCGGTGCCGCACGAGCGGGTCTCGCCCGAGCCGCGCTCGTGGACCCGCATGCGCACGTGCTGCGGGGCCACACGCTCGACGAACTCGACGTTGACACCGTTCGGGTAGACGTCGAGATCGTGCTCGGGCGCATCGCGCAGGGGCCCGGCGTCGGCCACGGTGTCGACGAAGGCGACGGCATGGGGGTTGCCGGTGTGGACCTCGTGCGCCTCGAAGATGCGATCGGCGGTCGCGACCTTGGAGGTGCCGCCCACCACAGCGGTGCCCATGTCGACGGTCAGCTCGCCGTTGGGCTCGACCTTGACGAGCTTGTCGCCTCCGCGGGTCGAGACCGTGATGAGCTGCTCGGGATCGACGAGTCCCTGCTGCACGAGGTGCAGGGCGAACACGCGCACGCCGTTGCCGCACATCTCACTGGTGGACCCGTCGGCGTTGCGGTAGTCCATGAACCACTCGCCCTCGCCGGGCAGGCCGATCGCCGCGGTGCGGATGACGCGGATGACGCCGTCGGCGCCGATGCCCCGGCGGCGCTCGCACAGGGCCGCGACGAAGCCCGGGTCGAGGTCTGCGTGGACCGACCCGTCGTGGTCGGGCAGCAGCACGAAGTCGTTCTCCGTGCCGTGCCCCTTGATCCACGCGAAAGCCATAGGTTCCAGTCTACGTAGCGGCACCCACGAGCGCGACGGCCTCATCCACCAGCGTCTCGGCGTCGTGGCGCAGCCACGTCGTGCGGGGGTCCTTGCGGAACAGGCGGTCCTGACGCCGGGCGAAGGCGCGCGTGCCCTTGATCGTGAGCTCGCGGGCCTCGTCCTCGGTGATCTCACCCCGCAGGAAGGCCAGGACCTGGGCGTAGCCGAGCGCCCGTGACGCCGTGGGTGACCCGATCAGACCGTGCTCGCTCAACCGCTCCACCTCCGCCACGAGGCCGGCGTCCCACATGCGGTCCACTCGCGTGGTGATGCGCTCGTCGAGCACGTCGCGCGGGACGTCGACCCCGATCGGCACGACGTCGCCCACGACCGACTCGTACGGCGGCATCGTCGCGACGAACGGTCGACCGGTGATCTCGGTGACCTCGAGCGCTCGGACCACGCGGCGGGAGTTCGACGCCAGGATGACGGCGGCCGCCTCGGGTGCGACGCGGGCGAGCTCGCCGTGCAGGGCCTCGGGCCCGACCTCGTCGAGGCGGGCCTTCCAGCGGTCGCGCACCTCGGGCACGGTGCCGGGGAAGTCGAGGCGGTCGACGACGGCACGCACGTAGAGCGACGACCCACCGACCAGGACCGGCACCGCACCGCGCCGGCGGATGTCGTCGACCACACGTCGCGCCTCCTGCTGGAACCACGCGACCGACGCCTCGTCCCGGGGCTCGAGCACGTCGAGCAGGTGGTGTGGCACCCCCTCTCGCTCGGCGAGGGCGAGCTTCGCCGTCCCGATGTCCATGCCGCGGTAGAGCTGCATCGAGTCGGCGTTGACGATCTCGCCGCCGAGTCGGCGACTCAGTGCCACCGCGAGGTCGGACTTGCCGGCCGCGGTCGGTCCCACGACGACGACGAGTGGACTCACGCGGTGAGCTCCCACGTGGCGACCCAGTAGCCGACGCCGAGCGGGGCGCTCGCGTGGTGGAGCACCGGGTCCACGCTCCTGCCCTGCGTCACCGTGCCGAGGTCCACCAGGACGGTGACACCCGCAGCGCCGAGCTCCCCGCCGAGCGCGACGTCGAGCCCTGCCAGGCCCGCAGCATCGCCCTGCCGCAGGGCGTCCTCGACCAGGGCGTCGTAGGACTCGGCGCGCTCGTCGAGGAACCCCGGCGCACGCAGCGTCCGCTTGGTCGTGCCGTCGGTCATGACGAGCACGGCCTCGTCCTCGCTGACGTCGACCAGCGTGTCGACGTAGCGACGCGGTCCCGTCCACCCGGCGTCGTCGAGCAGCCAGGCACCGACGGTGTGCGCGAGCCCCAGGCCGCCACCGGCGCCGCCCACCGGGACGGGGACGCCCCAGGGGGCCAGGTCGCCGCCCGCCGTCTCGTCGGACGCGGCCTGCGCACGCTCGGCCGCGAGCACCACGACACCGCTGGGACGGGCCGCGACGAGCCCGGCGACCGCGGCCCGCGCCGCCGCGCGCACCTCTCGCAGCTCGGCCACGCCCGAACGGTCGAACGCCTCGACCAGCAGCGGGGGGTGCGGACACACGACGGCGGCGATCACGTCCCGAGACTAGGCGATCCGGCGAGGAGCGCCGACCGAGTCCGTCCTGGGTGGGCACCCGGCACTGCGAGGGTTCGGACGGACACCTGCGGACCGACGTGCCACCATGTGCGCGTGCCGTCACCGCATCCCGACTACCCGCCGCGGCGGGACGCGTGGCGGTTCCCTCCCCCACCGGTCTCGCGCCGGTGGCTGCCGGTGGCGTGGGTCGCCGGCCCGCTCTGCATGGTGGTGGTGGTCGCCTCGTTCGTCGGGATCGGGGTCCTGGGGACGCGCGACGTCCCGGGACTCATCAGCGACCCGAGGATCGTCGACGCCATCGGCAAGGGCTGCGAGGACGTCCGAGCAGCCGTGGGCGACAACCCCGTCGTCGGGCCGCCTCGGCAGAAGGCCGCTGCCGTCCGACGTCAGAACGTCGCGGTCGACAGCATGCTCCGACGCGTCGAGTCCGTCGGCGACGCGAGGATCGACGCAGATCGTCCCACGCGACGCTGGATCGCCGACTGGCGCCGGCTCGTCGACGCGCGGGTGCAGGTCGCCGCTGATCTCGACCAGGGCCGCAGGACGCGCTTCCGCGTCCCTCGCACGGCGGACGACGAGCCGATCAACCGTCGCATGGGAGCCGCCGCCGAGCTGGCCGGGTGCAGCGTGCCCCGTGCTCTGCTGCAGCCGTTGGAGGGCCCGACCGAGGACGTCTGAACCCGGTCAGACCTTCTGGTCGCGCCCGAACATGCCGACCGCGATCCACGCCAGCGCCACCACGACGCCGCCGATCGGCGCGTATCCGCCGCCCGGGTCGTCGACCACGGCGAATCCCGCGCCGTAGAGCATGCTGATCGCGAGCGCGACGAAGACGAGGACCTGACGATTCATGCGACCACTGTCCCACCAGTCGCTCTGCAACGACAGGGGGCACGAAGCCGGCTACTGGGCGGCAGCGGCCTTGGCGGCCGCCTTCGTCTCCTTCTTGAAGGCGCGCACCTTGGCGAGCGAGTCGGCGTCGACGACGTCGGCCACGGAGCGATAGCCCTTGAGGCCGTAGTCGCCGACGACCTTGGTCCAGCCACGCGGCTTGACGTCGAGCTGCTTGGCCAGCAACGAGACGAAGATCTTGGCCTTCTGCTCCCCGAACCCCGGCAGCGCCTTGACACGCTTCATCAGCACCTCGGCCGAGCCGACGCCGGTCCAGATCTTCGACGCGTCGCCCTCGTACTCCTCGACGACGTGTCGGGCCAGCTCCTGCACGCGGCCGCCCATGGATCGGCCGTAGCGGTGGATCGCCGGCGGCGTCGCGCAGAGATCGGCGAACGCCTCGGGCTCGGCCGCCGCGATCGTCGCCGGGTCGAGCGTGCCGAAGCGATCGAGCAGCTTGGCCGGCCCACGGAACGCGTGCTCCATCGGGTACTGCTGGTCCAGCAGCATGCCCATGACCAGGGCGAACGGGTCCTCGGTGAGGATCTTGTCGGCAGCAGGGTCCTGGGCGATCGTGACCATGACCCCATCCTGCCGCATCGCGACGTCGCCGACGGACGAAGACCGAGGGCCCACGGTCGTCATCACGACCGCAGGCCCTCAGGCTGCGTCCCGGGCCGGCCGGGATCGCTGCTCAGCGCGGGACGCCGGCCTCCTCGATGATCGAGCGGAACGAGTCGGGAACCGCCTTCTTCGTCAGGCTCCTCGCCGACGCGGACTCCGGCTCCGGCTGCGGGAGCGGGGCGCACGTCGCGTCCGCGCGGTTGCCGCTCTTGCGCTGGGGCAGCTTGCCCGTGAGCAGGTAGTCGGCGATCGCGTCGTCCACGCAGGCGTTGCCGTTGAGCGAGTTCGAGTGCGTGGTGCCACCCGGGACCGCGATCAGGCTCGCGTGCTTGAAGCGCTTGCGGACCTCGATGCTGCCCGGGTACGGCGTGGCCGCGTCGAGCGTCTCGTTGATCATGAGCGGGCCCGTCGTGACGCCCTTGCCCGTGATCTTCGCGGGCTTCTGCGCCTTGGCCGGCCAGTGGCGGCACGGCTCGTTGAACCAGGCGTTCGCCCACGTCTCGAACGGCGCCTTGGCGTGGATGCGCCAGTTGTCACGCGCCCACTTCGACCACGGCTTGGGCCACTTCGTGTCGGTGCACTGGACACCCAGGTAGACGCCGTAGCCGTTGTCGTCGCCGTAGCCGCTGGCGTCGAGGTACGCCGACTCGAGCGCGTCGACGTCGTCGTCGTTGACGAACGTCGAGAACGTCGAGCCGAGGTCGGTCCACGTCGACTGGTAGTAGCCGGCGTAGAGGAATGCGTCGGTCCACTCGCTGCCACCGAGCTTGCCGCCCTTGGCCAGGACCGGGTTCTTGTAGAGCTTCTCCTGGGTGGCGTAGAAGAGCTTGCGGACCTTCGCCTTGGTGGCGCCCAGGTGGTAGGTCGAGTCGTGCTCGGCGAGCCAGCCGAACCAGATGTTGACGTTCTTGTCGAACGGCTCGTCCTGGCTCAGGTTGCCGTCGTACCAGACACCGCGCGGATCGACGGTGCCGTCGAACACGATGCGGCGGACCTTGCTCGGGAACAGCGTTGAGTAGACCTGACCGAGGTAGGTGCCGTAGCTGAAGCCGTAGTAGTTGATCTTCTTGGCGCCAAGACCCGCACGGATGAGGTCGATGTCCTTCGCGACGTCCTTGGTCGTCAGGTGGTCGAGGATCGGACCGTTGAGCTTGTCGCAGCGGGCGGTGTAGGCGTTGGTCTTGGCCTTCCACGCCTGCTCGATCTTCCTGCTGGTCGGCACGTAGCGCGGCCGGTCGTAGCCCGCGTACTGCGGGTCGCACGAGACGGCGGGCTTGCTGGAGCCGACGCCACGCGGGTCGAACCCGATCCAGTCGTAGGCGTTGCCGGCGCCCTTCGGCACGTAGCTGCCGAGGACGGAGAGCGTCAGGCCGGAACCACCGGGTCCACCCGGGTTTACGAACATGACGCCCTGGTACTGGGACTGCGGCACCGTGTGCTTGATCCGCGAGATCGCGACGGTGATCTTCTTGCCGTTCGGCTTGCTGTGGTCGAGCGGCACCTTGACGTCGGCGCAGTCGGCGCCACGCGCGTCGAGGCGGGCGTCGTCGCACGCCTTCCACGTGATCGTCGGTGCCTTGGCCTGGGCGACCGGCGCGGCGGAGGCCGCCTGCGTCGCCGCGGTCAGACCGAGTGCGGTCAGCGAGATCGTCGCCAACGCAGCACAGAGCTGTCTCTTCATGCATCCCCCCGATGTCGGACCACCCACGGTTGCGGGCAGCAACGACCATCCCATCATCGGTGTCCGTCTCGACACAAGAGCGAGGTGTGCGACGTCTCATCGATCCCCTCCCCGGGTCGGATTGCCCGGTTCGATACACAAATGTATCGTCGCGATGTGTCGTCCTCTCTCTACGCGCTGGGCAAGTGGGCCTACCGCCACCACCGCCGCGTGTTCGCCGGCTGGTTCCTGGCGATCGTGCTGGCCGGTGTCGCGGCCGCTGCGGTCGGCAGCGGGTTGCGCGACGACTTCGAGATCCCCGGTACCGAGGCCCAGGACGCCCTCGACGCGATGGAGCGCACCTTTCCCGAGCTGAGCGGCTCGAGCGCCTACCTGGTGGTGGTCGCGCCCGAGGGTCGTTCGATGGACGACCCCGAGTCCCGCCGGCTCGTGGGGCAGGTGATCGACCGGATGGAGAAGGTCGACCGCGTCACCGACGTCGTCTCGCCCTACTCCAAGCTCTCCGACACCGGCATCTCCGACGACAAGACGGCAGCACAGATCCAGGTCCAGTTCCGCGGCAGCCTCGAGCAGATCGGCCCGTCGATCACGTCAGCGCTGCAGCGCACCGACGCGCCGCTGCAGCAGGCAGGCTACGAGACGTCGTTCGGCGGTGACGTGTTCGCCAGCCGCGGTCCGCAGCTGAGCTTCGTCGAGCTGTTCGGCGTGGTCGTCGCGCTCGGCGTCCTGTGGCTGACCTTCCGATCCTGGCGCTCGGCCGTCATGCCGATCTTCACGGCCATCGTCGGCGTCGCCTTCGCGATGGCGGTGACGTTCGCACTCACCGGGTTCGTCACGATCTCGACCACTGCTCCCCTGCTCGCCCTCATGATCGGCCTCGCGGTCGGCATCGACTACGCGCTGTTCATCGTGAGCCGGCACCGCGAGCTCATGGCGTCGGGCGTCGACGGCGAGGAGTCCGCGGGCCGTTCCGTCGCCACGGCCGGGTCCGCCGTGGTCTTCGCCGGCGTCACGGTCATGATCGCGCTGGTCGGGCTCGCGATCGCGCGGATCCCGTTCCTGACCGTCATGGGCATCGTCGCCGCGTTCGCCGTGCTCGTGGCCGTGACGGTCGCCATCACCCTCTTGCCCGCGCTCCTCGGCTGGGCCGGCGACCGCATGCGACCACGGCAGGGCTCGCGTCCGCCGGGCTCGTTCTCGCGGCGCTGGGTGCTGGCGACCACCCGCTTCCCGCTCGTCGCCATCGCGATCATCGTGATCGGCCTGGCGGTCGTCGCGATCCCCACCAAGGGACTGCAGCTGGCCCTGCCGGACAACGGCACCGCGCCCACCGACACCACGCAGCGCGAGGCGTTCGACCTGATCGACGCGAACTTCGGACCCGGCTACAACGGCCCGCTCCTCGTCACGATGGACGTCATCGCCACGACCGACCCGGTGGGTGTCGTCGACGACGTCGAGAAGGACCTGCGCGCCGTGCCGGGTGTCGCGGCGATCGGCCTGGCCACGCCCAACCGGACCGGCGACACAGCGGTCGTCCAGGTGATCCCCTCGACGGGGCCGTCCTCGCCCGAGACCGCCGACCTGGTGCACGAGATCCGCGACCGCGCGCCCGGGTGGGAGAAGGAGCACGACATCACCGTCTCGGTCACCGGGCTGACCGCTGCCGGTGTCGACATCTCGGAGCGACTCAAGGGCGCGCTGCTGCCGTTCGGACTGGTCGTCGTCGGTCTGTCGGTGCTGCTGCTCATGATCGTGTTCCGCAGCGTCCTCGTGCCGATCAAGGCCACGCTCGGGTTCCTGCTCTCGACGGGTGCCGCCTTCGGTGCTGTGGTCGCGGTGTTCCAGTGGGGCTGGCTGCGTCAGGCGGTCCACCTCGACCAGCCCGGCGAGCTCGTCAGCTTCCTGCCGATCCTGCTCATGGCGATGCTGTTCGGTCTCTCGATGGACTACGAGGTCTTCCTCATGTCGCGCATGAAGGAGGAGTTCGTCCGCAGCGGCGACGCCCGCACTGCCATCGTCGACGGGTTCGTCGGCAGCTCGCGCGTCGTCACGGCGGCGGCCGTCATCATGCTCGCGGTGTTCGTGGCGTTCGTGCCCGAGGGCGACATGGCGGTGCGTCAGATCGCCTTCGCCCTGGCGATCGGGGTCTTCTGCGACGCCTTCCTGGTCCGCATGCTGTTCGCGCCGGCCGTGATGCGCCTGGCCGGTAGGAAGGCGTGGTGGATGCCCGCCCGGCTCGAGAAGGCACTCCCCCACGTCGACGTCGAGGGCGAGGGCCTCCACCGCCAGGTCGAGCTGTCGACGTGGCCGCGCGAGGGCCAGGACCACGCCATCGTTGCTGCGGGTCTGACCAGCAGCGGCCCTGAGGGGCTCGTCTTCAACGACGTCTCGATCGACGTGCCGCGCGGGGACTGGCTCGTGGTCCACGGACCCAGCGGCTCGGGCAAGACCGCGCTGCTGCTGACCCTCGCCGCCCGGATGCCCTACGACACCGGACGCCTGCGCGTGCTCGGGCACCTGCTGCCGCAGGAGACCAGGACCGTGCGTCGCTCCGTCGCGCTCGGCGAGCTGCCGGGTATCAACGACCTCGAGGACAACCTGAGCGTCGACCAGCACGTCGCGGAGCGGCTCTCGGTCCGCACGCTGGGCCTGTGGGTCAGCCGCTCGCGCGTCCGACCGGTGCGTGACCGCCTGAACCGGGCGCTCGACGCCGCGCACCGCGAAGCCGGGGTGCCGTTCACCGAGGTGCGCGGCTCGACCCTCGTCGCCAACCTGTCGCGACTCGAGCGCAAGGCCCTCGGCGCGGTCCTCGCCCTGGCCGAGGAGCCCGAGATCCTCGTGCTCGAGGACGTCGACGACCTGCGCGACCCGCACGACATCGACCTGCTGTGGCGGACGCTGGCCCACCTGCTCGAGGACACGGGCGTGACGCTCGTGGCCAGCGTCCTGTCCGACGCCACCGCCCCGACCACCGACCTGCACCCGTCCACGCGAGCGCACCTGCTCGAGCTGGACACCCACCGTGTCGTCGACGAGCTGAGGCTCTGATGATCCCTTCACCGTCCCTGCCCTGGTTCGAGCTCGCCCGCTTCCGGCGCAGCCGCCTCACGCGCGCCGCGATCGTCGCGGTGCTCATGGTGCCGCTGTTCTACGGAGCGCTGTACGTCTGGGCGAACATCGATCCGACCCACCGCCTCGACTCCGTCAAGGCCGCCGTCGTCAACGAGGACAAGCTTGTCGAGGTGACCGGTCGCGACGGCAAGAAGCAGCCCGTCGCCGTGGGTCGTCAGCTCGCCGCCAACCTCGTGCGTGACGACGACGAGCAGAACTACGACTGGCAGCTCACCGACCCCCAGGACGCCCAGCGCGGACTCGCGAACGGCGACTACAAGGCCGTCCTGACGCTGCCGAAGAATCTGTCGAAGGCCGCGACGTCGACCAGCGGCGACCCGGCCGACGCGGTCCAGGGCCGGCTCGACCTGCAGACGAACGACGCCGTCAACTACGTGAACGGACAGATCGCACCGCGCATCCTCGCTGCCGCGAAGTCGGCGCTCAACGCCCAGGTCACGGAGACCTACCTCGACAACGTCTACCTGAGCATGTCCGACATCAAGACGTCGCTCGCCGAGGCCGGTCGAGGCGCCGGTCGCCTGGCCGACGGCGCCGGGCAGCTGCAGGACGGCGTGGGTCAGCTGGGAGACGGCGCGCGCACCCTGGCCGACGGCAACCGGCGTCTCGCCGACGGCGCCGGGCAGCTCGACTCGGGTGCGCAGACGCTGTCGTCGGGGCTCGGCCGGCTCGACGACGCCACGTCGCAGCTGCCGTCGGCCACGAGGCGGCTCGCCGACGGCTCCACCCAGGTCGCGAGGGGGGTCTCGAGCCTGAACCGCGTCGTGCAGACCGTCACCGCGGCGATCCTGCAGGCCACGAACGGCGCCGCCACGCAGATCGCCCAGGTCCAGCAGGCCGTCAAGGAGGCTGCGGCCCAGTGCCACCGGGTCGAGGGGGCCGACTGCCGAGCGGTCGACCGCGCCGCCGCACTGTCCAAGAACCTGGGCGGGTTCGTCGAGCGGGTCCGCTCGGAGTCGCGCAAGGTCTCGTCCCAGGTGGCCGAGCTGAACAGCGGCGCCTCGCGCGTCGCCAGCGGCAACCGCCAGCTCGCCGCCCAGGCGCCACGGCTCGCCGACGGCGTGTCGCGGGCGTCCGACGGCGCCGACCAGCTGGCGGCGGGCACAGGCCAGCTCAAGACCGGCGCGGACGCAGCGGCCACCGGGGCCGACAAGCTGGCCGCCGGTACCGGGCAGCTCGAGGACGGTGCCGACCAGCTCGCCGCGGGCGCGCTCAAGCTGCGCAACGGACTGACCGACGGGGCCGATCAGGTGCCCGACTACGACAGGTCCGAGCGCGAGACGATGGCCAAGACCGTCGCGACGCCGCTGAAGGACGCCGCGCAGCGGGTCAACGAGGTCTCGACCTACGGCGAGGGACTCGCCCCGTACTTCATCGCCCTCGCGCTCTGGGTGGGCGCCATGGCGGTCTACCTGCTGCTGCGTCCGTTCTCGGCGCGCGCCGTCGCCTCGACGGGCGCGACGCTGCGGGTGGCGCTCGCCGGACTGGCGCCGGGCGTCGCGCTGTCGATCGTGCAGGCCGTGCTGCTCGTGGGTGTGCTGGGGCTGGTGGTCGGCGTCGACGCGGCCAGCTGGCCGCTGGTGACCGCTTTCGCGCTCCTCACGGGTGTGGTCTTCACCGCGATCAACCAGATGTGCATCGCCCTGTTCGGCCCGGCCGGGCGCTTCGTCGCGATCGTGCTGGTCTGCCTGCAGCTCACGTCGGCGGGCGGTACGTATCCGATCGAGACGGCCCCCGGCTTCTTCGGCTTCCTGCACCCGCTGCTGCCGATGTCCTACGCAGTGCACGGGATCCGCGGGGCCATCGCGGGCGGTCATGACGGGCTGGGGCAGGACGTGTTCGCGCTCGTGGTGTTCGCGCTGCTGGCGATCGCCGTGACCACCGTCGCGGTCCGGCGCCGCCAGAGCGTCACCCTCTCGCGCCTGCACCCCACCCTCGTCGTCTGACCCCCCCGCTCCCCCTCCCGCTGAGTGTGACGAAGTGGTCGCCGATCGGTCCCATTCGCGACCACTTCGTCACACTCAGCGGGTGGGTGGGGTGGGGGTCGCGGCGGATTCTGACGCGATCTTGATCCTCAGTGTGACCTGGCGGACAGCCGGGACGCCGACTCCGGGCGCACGCTGACCTCGGTGCGGCTCCACGAGGGAGCCGCTCGTCGTCCGAGGAGGACCAGCTCATGTGGACCACCGCGCAGCGCCGTCGGCTGACCGAGACCCCGTACGCCGATGCCCTGGACCGACACGCCGGGTCCGGCATCTCGTCCTTCCACGCGCTGCCGGTCGGCTCCCTCGCGCACGCGCCCGACGCCGACACCTCGCCGCTCGCCGAGCGCACCCGCCGACTGTTCGGCGGCTACCTGGCGACCGAGCTGACGCTCGGGTCGCCGGAGCTCGACTCGTTCTTCCGCGCTCACCGCCAGCTCGCGCGCTCCCGCCGGCTCACCGCCGAGGCCTTCGGGGCCGACGACACGCAGTACGTGACCACGGGGACCACCGGTGCGAACCAGGTCGCGCTGGAGGCGTTGCGGGTCCGCGGCGCGAGGGTCCTCGTCGACCGCTCCGTCCACCAGTCCATCCACTTCGCCCTGGACCGCCTCGGTGCCGACGTGCTCTACGCGCGGACGTCACCGGAGGACGTCGAGCACGGCGTGATCACGACCCTGCGCCAGACGCTGGCTGCGGGCGACAGCGTCGACGTCGTGGTCGTCGGTGCCTCCGCGTACGACGGCTCACTCGTGCAGATGCGGCGGTTCGTCACCTCGCTGCACGAGCTCACGGCCACGTCGGGCTGCCGGGTGCTGGTCGACGAAGCGTGGACGGCGATCCACGCGTTCCACCCGGGGCTGCGTCGACTCACGGCTCTCGACGCGATCCGCGAGGTGCTCGCCGACCATCCGGACTGGCCGGCGTCGTTCCTCGTCGCGCACTCGACGCACAAGTCGATGCTCGCGCTGCGGCAGGGCTCGTACCTGCACGTGGTCGGCCCGGACTCGCTGCGGGCCGACGTCCGTGCCGCGCTCTACCGGGTCCACACGACGAGTCCCTCGCTGCCGGTGCTGGCGAGCCTGGACCTCGCGCGCGCCCACGCCGTGGCCGAGGGCGCCGCCCTGGTCGACACGGCCCTCGCCCAGGCCGATCGTCTCCGCGAGCTGTCGCGACGGGTCGGCTGGCTCACCGAGCACCGTCCGGTCGCGTCGACGGGCGCCTACCTCGCCGACCCGATGAAGGTGCACCTCGACCTCGGGACGCCCGAACGGGCACAGGAGGTGCGAGCGGCGCTGTTCGAGGAGTACGGCATCTTCGTCTCACGCCAGGACGGGTCGACGCTGCTGTTCACGATGCACATCGGTGTGACGAGGGCGCAGGTCGACCTGCTCGTCGAGGCCCTCGAGACCGTGTGCTGCGGCGACGGTCCCGAGTGCGCGTGCGCCGACGAGCGGTACATCATCGCCTACCCGCCGGGCATCCCCCTGCAGGTTCCGGGCGAGCAGCTCACCTCCCCGCCGCTGCGTCGAGCCGGCGAGGAGCTCTACTCCACCTTCTGACCCGCCCCCTTACCCGCTGAGCGTGACGATTTCGGGCGCAAACGGTCGGTTTGCGCCCGGGATCGTCACGCTCAGGGGGTAGGGGGGTACTGAGCTCGCTGGGATGGGGGTGGGTCAGAGGGCGCAGGCGGGCACGTCGGCGGCGGGCAGCGGTGCGGGGACGCCGATGCTCGGCATGCCCAGGCCGACGCTGCGGACCTCGGTGCGACCCTGCCGGGCTTCCCACGCGTCGCCGGCGCGCGTGCGGCGGTACGCGACGGGCGGCGCGTCGCTGACCAGGTGGTGCGGCGCCGCGTGCGTGACGGTGACCTCGACCAGATCGCCCGGACGGACCGGGTGGTCGCCCGGCACGAAGTGCACGAGCCGGTTGTCGCGCGCGCGGCCCGTCAGCCGGTCGGTCTCGGCGTCCTTGCGTCCGCCGGCGTGGGCCTTGTCCGAGACGAGCAGCTCCACCGTGCGGTCCAGCCAGCGCTGGTTCTCCTGCCAGGCCGACTCGCTGACGAGCTCGGACAGGCGCTGGTAGCGCTCCTGCACGACCTGCTTGGGCAGCTGGTCGGGCAGGTCAGCCGCCGGAGTACCGGGACGCTGGGAGTACTGGAACGTGAACGCGCTCGTGAACCGTGCCGCGCGCACGACCTCGAGGGTCTGCTCGAAGTCCTCGTCGGTCTCGCCCGGGAACCCGACGATGATGTCGGTCGTGATCGCGGCGTCGGGCATCGCGGCGCGCACCCGCTCCAGGATGCCGAGGTACTTGTCGCGCCGGTACGAACGCCGCATCGCCTTGAGGACGCGGTCGGAACCGGACTGCAGCGGCATGTGCAGCTGCGGCATGACGTTCGGCGTCTCGGCCATCGCGGCGATGACGTCGTCGGTGAAGTCCTTCGGGTGAGGGCTCGTGAAACGCACGCGCTCCAGGCCCTCGATCTCGCCACACGCGCGCAGCAGCTTCGCGAACGCCTGCCGGTCGCCGAACTCGACGCCGTAGGAGTTGACGTTCTGACCGAGCAGGGTGACCTCGACGACGCCGTCGGCGACCAGCGCCTCGACCTCGGCCAGGATCTCGCCCGGGCGGCGGTCCTTCTCCT
>JALRCA010000278.1 GCA_023257515.1 Aeromicrobium sp. | reverse complement strand
GCAGGGCTTCGGTGCCGCCGCGATGATCCCGCAGGTCATGTCGAGCCTGCAGGTCATGTACGCGCCGCACGAGCGGGCGAAGGCGATGGGTGCGTTCGCCGGGCTCGCGGGCGTCGCCACGGTGCTCGGTCCGATCGTCGGAGCGCTCCTGACCGAGGCCGACGTCGCCGGCACGGGCTGGCGCTCGGTGTTCCTCATCAACGTGCCGATCGGCATCGCCGCCGTGGTGGCCGCCGTCAAGGTCGTGCCGGAGTCGATCGCCGACCGCCGCCCTCGCTTCGACGCGATGGGTGTCCTGCTCCTGGCCGGCGGACTGCTCGCGGTGCTGTACCCCCTGACGCTCGGACGTGAGCTCGGTTGGCCGACCTGGGTGTTCGTGCTCGTGGCGGCCGGGGTCGCCGGGCTGGCCGCGTTCGTCCGCATCCAGCACCGGCTGGAGGCGGCCGGCCGGGAGCCGCTCGTCGCCGTCAGCCTGTACCGGGAGCGCTCGTTCGCGTCCGGCTCGGCGTTCCTCGGCCTGTTGTTCGTCGCGATGTCGGCCTACTTCGTGGCCATGACGATCTACCTCCAGGCGGGCCTGGGCTGGTCGGTGCTCGAGGCGGGTCTCGTCAACCTGCCCTTCGCGCTCACCACGGCGGTCGCGGCCGGTCTCGGGGCCGGCGTGCTGGCGCCGCGGTTCGGGCGCCGCGTGCTGCAGGTGGGTGCGGTCGTGGCCGCGCTCGGCTTCCTCACGGTGGCGCTCACGGTGCACGGCGCGGACGCCAGCACCTCGGCGTGGACCTTCGTGCCGTCCTTCGTCGTCGCGGGCCTGGGCTTCGGCCTCGTCGTCGCGCCGATCGGCGCCTTCACGATCGCTAACGTGCCGGTCGATCACGCGGGCTCGGCGTCGGGCCTGTTCAACACCACGACCCAGCTCGCCAACGCGGCCGGTGTCGCCGTGCTCGGCACCGTGTTCTTCCAGGTCGCGCAGGACAGCGGTTCCCAGGTCCCGGCCGAGATGTTCGCGACCGGCCTGCAGGTCGTGCTCGTGATCGGTGCGGCGCTCCTGGTGCTCGCGGGGGTCGTCGCCCGCGCGCTCCCGACGTCGATGCCGCAGGAGCCGCCGGCGATCTGAGGCGACGGACCACGCGCCGCGGACCGGGTCCTGCCCGGTCCGCGGCGCGTCACGCTGGCGCCTAGCGATCGTTCAGTCAGATTTCTCACACCGAGTGGCAGGCCCTCTTGACGCGGCCCTACGATGCCCCGTATGACGACCGACCCCGGCTCCGGCGTGGGCCCGGAGGCGACCGTTGCCGTCCCCCTGGCCGAAGGCGTCGACCGCGACGTGGCCGACTGGGAGAAGGCCACGGCTGCCGTCCTGCGCAAGACGAAGAAGCTCGCCGACGACGCGCCGGACACCGAGGTCTGGTCCCTCCTGACGCGTCGGACGCTCGACGGCATCGGCGTCACGCCGCTCGGGACGCCGGCGCAGACCGAGCACCTCGCGCCCGCCGGTCTGCCCGGGCAGGCGCCGTTCACCCGCGGCTCGACCGCCACGCGCGAGCTCGACGGCTGGGACGTGCGGGCCTGGTTCGTCGACCCCGATGCCGACCGCACCGCCGAGCACGTCGTCACCGACCTCGAGAACGGTGTCAACTCGTTGTGGCTCTCGGTCGGCGAGGGCGCGATCGGTCTCGACGTCCTGCCCCGCATCCTCGAGCCCGTCTTCCTCGACCTCGCGCCCGTCGTGCTCGATGCCCCCGACGACCCGCTCGCCGCGGCGAAGGCCCTCGACGCGGTGCTCGAGGACCGCGCCGTCGAGCCGCACCCCGGCACGAGCTACGGTGCCGACCCGATCGGCCACCAGGTCCGCACCGGCACGCCGGCCGACCTCGGGGTCGCGGTCCAGGTCGCACGTCTGGCCGCAGCCCGTGGCGCGCGGGGGATCGTCGTCGACGCCACCGCGGTCCACGACCGGGGCGCGTCCGACGTCCAGGAGCTCGCCTACTCCCTGCTCGCGGGTGTCATGTACCTGCGGGCCCTGGTCGAGGCCGGCCTCGGCGTCGACCAGGCGGCTGAGCAGCTCGACTTCCGGCTCGCCGCGACCGACGAGCAGTTCCCGACGATCGCCAAGCTGCGCGCCGCGCGTCGGCTCTGGGGCCGCGTCACGGAGCTGAGCGGCGTCTCGGCCACGAGCCGGGGGCAGCGTCAGCACGCGGTCACCTCGCGGCCCATGATGGCGACCTACGACCCCTACGTGAACATGCTGCGCACGTGCGTCGCCTCGTTCGCCGCAGGAGCCGGCGGCGCCGACGCCGTCACGGTCCTGCCGTTCGACGAGCCGCTCGGCCTGCCCGAGCCGTTCAGTCGTCGCATCGCCCGCAACACCTCGAGCCTGTTGATCCACGAGTCGCACGTCGGCACGGTCACGGACCCCGCCGGTGGCGCGCACGCCGTCGAGAAGCTCACCGACGACCTCGCCCGCGCGGCGTGGGAGCTGTTCGGCGAGCTCGACGGGGGAGACCTGGACGCCGCGCTCGCCTCGTTGGACGAGCGGATCGAGACCACCGTCTCGCAGCGTGCTCTCGACATCGCGCGTCGCAAGCGGCCGATCACCGGCGTCTCGGAGTTCCCGAACCTGCACGAGGAGCTGCCGGAGCGGCGCCCCTACGTCCGTGAGCTCCCGGTGCGCCGCTACGCCGTGGAGTTCCAGGAGATGCGCGACGAGCGGGCCGCCCAGCCGGTGTTCCTCGCGACGATGGGCACGGTCGCGCAGCACACCGCCCGCGCCACGTTCGCCGCCAACCTGCTCGCGGCGGGCGGGGTCGACACCGTCACCGCGGGGCCCACCGACGGCGTCGAGGCGGTCCTGGCCGCCTACGAGTCCGCGGACCGGCCCGCGGTCGTGTGCCTCGCCGGCCCCGACCCGCTCTACGCGGAGTGGGGAGCCGAGCTCGTCACCGCGCTGCGCGACGCCGGGGCCCGCCACGTGGTGCTGGCCGGCAAGACCGACGTCGGCGCCGACACCACGGCGGCGGCCGGCCTCGACGCTCTCGCGTTCCTGCGCTCGATCCGAGAGGAGCTCACCGCATGAGCATCCCGAGCAGCTTCGCGGGACTGCCGCTCGACCCCGAGCAGCCGTACCCGTCCGACCCCCAGGCCCACGCCGCCGCCACCGACGGCGCCGAGCCGTGGGACGCCCCGGAGGGCATCGCCGTCAAGAACCTGTACACGCCCGCGGACCTCGAGGGTCTCGACGCGCTCGACACCTACCCGGGTCTCTCGCCGTTCCTGCGTGGTCCCTACCCGGCCATGTACACGACGCAGCCGTGGACGATCCGCCAGTACGCCGGGTTCTCGACTGCCGAGGAGTCCAACGCGTTCTACCGGCGCAACCTCGCGGCCGGCCAGAAGGGCCTGTCGGTCGCGTTCGACCTGGCCACCCACCGCGGCTACGACTCGGACCACCCGCGGGTCAAGGGCGACGTCGGCATGGCCGGCGTCGCGATCGACTCGATCTACGACACCCGCACGCTCTTCGACGGCATCCCGCTCGACGAGATGAGCGTGTCGATGACCATGAACGGCGCGGTCCTGCCCGTGCTCGCGCTCTACATCGTCGCGGCCGAGGAGCAGGGGGTGAAGCCGGAGCAGCTCGCGGGGACGATCCAGAACGACATCCTCAAGGAGTTCATGGTCCGCAACACCTACATCTACCCGCCGCAGCCCTCGATGCGGATCATCAGCGACATCTTCGAGTTCACGTCGCAGAACATGCCGAAGTTCAACTCGATCTCGATCTCGGGCTACCACATCCAGGAGGCCGGGGCGACGGCCTGGCGGGTCTGCGCCTCGACGCCCTCGAGCGGCTCGCCCTGCGCGTCGTGGCCGACCTGGCCGGAGACGTGGACGACCTGCTAGGCGCCCTGCACGAGCACACCGGGGCTGTAGAACGGCGAGGCCGGGACGGA
>JALRCA010000248.1 GCA_023257515.1 Aeromicrobium sp. | reverse complement strand
CATATTTTCTACTAATGTAATAGAAATGTCGTACGCGTCGGCGCTAGAGCAAATTACTTTATATCCTCCTCAGCAACTCGGAAATGCTTTCTACCCCGGCACCGGGGTCCCAGTTGGCGCAACGGGTATAACAGGTCCAGCGGGTCCGCACCTACAACTTCCCGGAGAACCGCATCTCCGACCACCGCACCGGGTTCAAGGCCTACAACCTCGACGCGGTCATGGACGGGGCGCTCGACGACGTCGTCGCCTCGCTCGTCGAGGCGGACGTGGCCGAGCGTCTGGCGGCCGTCGAGGCCGGGGGATGAGCGGGCGACTGCGCAGCCAGGCCGAGCGCGTGCTGGAGCGGGCCGAACGCGACCTGGCGGCTGGGGGAGTGCCGTCCCCGCGCGTGGACGCCGAGCTGCTGCTGTCGCACGTCACCGGCGTCCCGCGCTCGATGCTGGCGCACCGCGCGCAGCTCGGCGCCGAGCAGCTGGCCGCGTACCTGAAGCTCGTCGAGGCGAGGTCGCGACGCGTCCCGCTGCAGCACCTGACGGGCTCGGCGGCGTTCCGCTACGTCGATCTCGAGGTCGGTCCGGGCGTGTTCGTGCCCCGGCCCGAGACCGAGCTGCTGGCCGGCTGGGCGATCGACGAGGTGGGGCGCCGCGGTGCGGGTGCGGTCGTCGTCGACCTGTGCACGGGGTCGGGCGCGATCGCCCTGTCGCTCGTGCACGAGCAGCCGGCCGCGCAGGTCCACGCCGTCGAGCTCGACGAGCAGGCCGTCGGCTGGGCCGAGCGCAACCTGCTGGGGACGGGCGTCGACCTGCGTCAGGGCGACGCGTTCGACGCGTTCGGCGACCTGGACGGCACGGTCGACGTCGTCGTGTGCAACCCGCCGTACATCCCGCTCGAGGCGTGGGAGGGCGTGGCGCCGGAGGCCCGCGACCACGACCCGTCGCTCGCGCTGTGGTCGGGCCAGGACGGGCTCGATGCGATGCGCCGGCTGGAGTCGACGGCGTGGCGACTGCTGCGTCCCGGTGGTGTCGTGGGCGCCGAGCACGCCGACGCCCAGGGCGAGAGCGCGCCCGCGGCGTTCCGTGAGCGCTGGGAGGACGTCGAGGACCACCTCGACCTGGCCGGTCGCCCCCGGTTCGTCACCGCCCGCCGCCCGGCCTGACCTCCGGGCCGGCTCGGGGTGTCGGATTCCCAGGCTGGCCTGGGAATCAGCGCGCCGGGGCGCGCCGGGCACGGTTTCGGTGCACGATGCCCGGGTCGCAACGCCAGCATCGGACGGGAAACCGTGCGGGGTCCGGGGTGGGTGTCGGATTCCCAGGGTGGCCTGGGAATCAGCGCCCCGGCGCGTCGGACGGACGCCCGGGCGTGACCAGTCCACCATGGCTTCGTTGTTCACGTGACGCCCGACACATGTCATCGTTGACACGCGAACACGTAGTTTGTACGTTTTGCCAAGTTCTGTCGGTCTGGGGACGATGCGACGAGGGAGGGGTAGCCACGTGAGCACGACGTCGCCCGCCCGATGGGTCGGTTCGGCACGGACCAAGGTGGGGACGGGCCTCGACACCTTCGGAGAGATGGTCCTGATCGGCGCACGCTCGGCACGGTACGCCGTCGTCGACGTCGTGACGGGACGGTTCGCGTGGCGCGAGTTCACCGAGCAGGCCTGGTTCATGGTCCGAGTCGCGCTCCTGCCGACGATCCTGGTCGCCATCCCGTTCGGCGTCATCGTGGCGGTCCAGGTCGGGGCGGTCGCGCAGCAGATCGGCGCCGTGTCGTTCACCGGTGCCGTCAACAGCATCGGCGTCCTGCGCCAAGGAGCGCCGCTCGTCACCTCCCTCCTCATGGCCGGCGCGGTCGGCTCGGCGATGTGCGCCCAGATCGGCTCGCAGACGGTCCGCGAGGAGGTCGACGCGATGAAGGTGATGGGCCTCGACCCCGTCCGGCGACTCGTCGCGCCGAGGATGGTCGCCGCCGTCCTGGTGGGCCTGCTGCTGAACGCGGTCGTCGCCGCGACAGCCATGCTCACCGGCTACGTGCTCAACGTCGGTGCGGGCGAGGTCAGCTCCGGCGCGTACCTCGGCTCGTTCGCCTCGTTCGCCCAGCCCACCGACCTGCTGCTCGCCGAGGGCAAGGCCGCGATCTTCGGCTTCCTCGCCACGATCGTGGCGTGCCAGAAGGGGCTGTCGGCCAAGGGTGGTCCGAAGGGCGTGGCCGACGCGGTCAACGCGAGCGTCGTGCTGAGCGTCATCGCGCTCGCCGTCGTCAACGTCGCCATCACGCAGGGCTACACGATGCTCGTGCCCCAGAGGATCGCATGAGCGCGGGTGACGTCGCGGGACGGCCTCTGCGTGCGGGTGCCGGGTTCCTCGCGCTGCTCGCCGCCCAGGCCACGTTCGTGGTCCGCGTCGTCGCCTCCGTCCCCACCGTGCTGCGCCGCCACCGGGCCGAGACGTTCCGCATCCTGACCGACATCAGCTGGGGTTCGGGCGCGTTGCTCGTCGGGGGCGGCACGATCGGCGTGATGGTGCTCCTGTCGCTCTCGGCCGGGACCTCGCTCGGCATCGAGGGCTTCAACGGTCTCGAGACGATCGGTCTCGGGCCCCTCGCTGGGTTCATCTCGGCGATCGTCAACACGCGCGAGCTCGCGCCGCTCATCGCCGCGCTCGCGCTCGCGGCCCAGGTCGGCTGCCGGTTCACCGCGCAGCTCGGCTCGATGCGGGTGCACGAGGAGATCGACGCGCTGTCGGTCATGTCGGTGCAGCCGCTGCACTTCCTGGTCGGCACCCGTCTGGTCGCCTCGATGATGGCGATCCTGCCGCTCTACCTGATCGGGCTGGCGGGCTCCTACCTCGCGACGCAGCTCTCGGTCACGATGATCTTCGGGCAGCCCGAGGGGACCTACCTGCACTACTTCACGACGTTCGCGAGCCTGCACGACATCCTGTTGTCGGTCGTCAAGATCCTGGTCTTCGCGGCGGCCGTCACGTTCATCCACTGCTGGTTCGGGTTCACCGCCGCCGGCGGGGCGCAGGGCGTCGGAGAGGCGACGGGCAAGGCGATCCGCGCGAGCATCGTCATCGTCGTGCTGCTCGACATGGTCCTGACGCTGGTCTTCTGGGGCGCCGACCCCGGGGTCAGGATCTCGGGGTGACGCCGTGATCGACGTGACCCTCGTGGACCCCGACCTCGCCGACCGCGGCACGCAGGTCCGCCGCGGCCTCGCGATGCTGGTCGTGGTGGCCGTGGTCTCGGCGGTGCTCGTGGCCGCCGGGCGTGGCTCGTTCGCCGACACCGTCGAGATCGAGGCGCGGCTCGCCGACGCCGGTGGGGCGCTCGTGCCGGGCTCGGACGTCAAGGTCGACGGCGTCGTGGTCGGCCGGGTGACGGGTCTCGAGGGCCACCAGGGCGACGTCACCGTCGGCCTCAAGCTCAAGGCGGACCAGACGAAGGGACTGCCCGCGGCCGTCAAGGCCCGCGTCATGCCCGCCACCGTGTTCGGCACGACGTACGTCGACCTCGTGCGGCCGCGTCGCGCAGCGGTCGACGGCGACATGCTCCGGGCCGGTGCCGTGGTGCCGCAGGACCGCAGCACCGAGACCGTCGAGCTGCAGGACGCGCTCGACAGCACCGAGCGACTGCTCACGGCGGTCCGCCCCTCGCAGCTCTCGACCACGCTGGGCGCCCTGGCCCAGGCGCTCGACGGTCGGGGCGACGAGATCGGCCAGATGGTCGAGGACCTCGACGCCTACCTCGCGCGGCTGGGACCGCGCGTGCCGCGACTGCGCGAGGACCTGCGGCTGCTGTCGCGGAACCTGACGACCCTCGCCGACGTGGCGCCCGAGGCGCTCGACGCCGTCCGCGACGCGCTCGTCACGAGCCGCACGATCGTCGACCACCGTCGTGACCTGTCGACGCTCATCGGCGGCGGTGCCGACCTGGTCGACGAGGCGGAGCGCGCCGCGACGTCCCTCGAGGACCGCTTCGTCAGCGCCGTCTCGCAGTCGGCGATCGTGGTCGCGGCCCTGTTCCAGCGCCGCGCCGGCATGGCCGCGAGCTTTATGTCCTTCACGGCCTTCGCCGCCAAGCAGGCCACGACGTTCTCCGGTGGGCCGTGGATGTCGACGAACGTCTTCATCAAGACCGGTGACGACGCGCCGTACACCGCCGCCGACTGCCCGCGGTACGGCTCGCTCCGCGGTCCACGCTGCTCGGGCGACGGCACGGGTGACGGCAGCGGCCGGTCCGCCGCGGCCGACCCCGACGAGTCGGTCGTGCGTCAGGTCCGCAGGGTGCTGGAGTCGCTGCGTGCGGCGCAGGACGGCGGCGGCGTGGGCTCGTTGCTCGCGCGTCCGTACCTGGACGAGGAGGAGGGCCGATGAGGGCCGATGCGATCAAGCTCGGGGTGTTCGCCGTGGTGGCCGTCCTCGTGCTGGTCGTCATCCACAACACGATGACGAACGCGCCACGCGGCGACACACGCACCTACCGGGCCGACTTCGAGTCCGTCGCAGGTCTGCGGGTCGGGGACGACGTGAGGGCGGCCGGCGTCCGGGTCGGCCGGGTCGAGTCGATCGAGCTCGTGCGCGGCGACACCGCCCGCGTCACTCTCACGGTCAGCGACGCCCAGCCCATGCGCAGCACCACCGGGCTCGTGGTGCGCTACCAGAACCTGCTGGGCCAGCGGTACCTCGCGATGACCCCGGGCCGCGAGCGCGGCACCGTGCTCGCGCAGGACGCGGTCGTCCCGACGGGACGCACCAGTCCCGGGTTCGACCTGACCGCCCTCCTCAACGGCTTCAAGCCGCTCTTCGAGACGCTCGACCCCGACCAGACCAACCAGCTCGCCACCTCGCTCGTCAAGGTCCTGCAGGGCGAGGGCGGCACCGTCGAGTCGCTGCTGTCGGAGACGGCCGACCTGACGAGGAACCTGGCCGACAAGGACCAGGTCATCGGTGAGGTCGTCACCCACCTGACCCCGGTCCTGGAGAACCTCGCCGGCCGCGAGGAGGAGTTCACCGCCACGGTCTCGGAGCTGCGCGCCCTCACGAAGGGCCTCGCCGAGCAGCGCGGCACGATCGGCCGCTCGATCGACGGCGTGTCCGACCTGTCGAAGGCCACCGCCGACCTCGTCGAGCGCACGAGTCCCGACGTCGCGCGCACGATCAAGGCGCTCCGCCGCACCACGGCGCTGTTCGCCCGCAACATGGACCTGCTGCAGACGATGCTCGCGGCGGTCCCGACGGCGACCGGGGCGTTCGCCCGGCCGATGTCCTACGGCACCTGGCTGAACATGTACATCTGCAACATGGGTATCGAGGTGGGCGGCAACCTCGTGAACCTCGGCCCGAAGGACGGGCCCTACTCGAAGGCGTGCCGATGAGGGCCCCGTCGACCCGCTCCGCGGGACTCGCCGGGGTGGCGGCGGTCGTCGCCGTCGCCCTCGTGGTGCTCGCGCTCAGCGTCGTGCCGTTCGGCGCCAGGACCTACACCGCCGAGCTCGAGCACACGGCGGGTCTCCGCACGGGCGAGGAGGTGCAGATCGCGGGCGTGGGCGTGGGCGAGGTCGAGGAGATTCACCTGCGGGGTCGTCACGTCGAGGTCGAGTTCACCGTCGACCGCGACGTGCGCCTCGGTCGCTCGACGAGCGTCGCGGTCAAGGTGGCCACGCTGCTCGGCACCCACTTCCTCGAGGTCTCGCCCCGCGGCCAGGGCCACCTGGCCGACGACACGGTCCCGCTCGCCCGCACGAGCGTGCCCTACAACCTGCAGGACGTCGTCGAGGGAACCCAGGACACGCTCGGCGGGCTCGACTCGAAGCGGCTCGGGCAGTCGCTCGACGTCGTCGCCGGCGTGCTCGGCAAGTCGTCCACGCAGGCCCGGCGGGCCATCTCCGGCGTCGCCGACCTGGCCGACGTGGCCTCGCGCCGCTCCGACCAGCTCGCGCGGCTGCTCCGGGCGTCGCGCCAGGTCACCGGCACCCTCAACAAGAACCGCACGCAGATCCGCGACCTGCTCAAGCAGTCGACGCTCGTGCTCGGCGAGCTCACGAAGCGGCGCGACGCGATCGAGGCGATGCTGCGCGACAGCCGCCGGCTCGCCGTGACCGTCAAGAAGCTGCTCGACGACACCTCGGACGACCTCGACCCGCTCATGGTCTCGCTCGAGAAGTCGCTCGACGGGCTCGAGGACGCCAAGGACGACGTCGTGGGGGCCCTGCACGGCCTGGCCTCGATGAGCCGCTACGTCGCCAACGCGAGTGGCAACGGGCCGTGGCTCGACCTCAACGTGCCGGAGGCGCTCGGCGACAACGCCGTGTGCGTGGTGTCCAGGTCGTGCCGCGAGTGAGGCGCCCCGACATGGTGGTCGCGAACGTGTCGCGACGCGTGCTCGTGCCGGTCGTCGCCGTGCTGCTCATGGTCGCCGGCTGCGTCGCGCTGCCCGCCATGGGTGACGACTCGCGCACCGTCACCGTGCGGCTGCGTGACAGCGCGGGCCTGTTCACGGGCAACGACGTGGGCGTGCTCGGTGTCCGGGTGGGCGAGGTCAGCTCCATCACCCCGCGCGGCGCGGGCGTCGACGTGGTGCTGCGCATCACCGACCCCGACGTCGACATCCCGGCGGACGCCGCGGCCGTCGTGGTGTCGCGGTCGGTGGCCACCGACCGCTACGTCGAGCTCACACCGGTCTACGAGGGCGGCCCGAAGCTCGCCGACAAGGCTCGCATCGGGATGGACCGCACGCGCACCCCGGTGGAGTTCGACGAGCTCATGACCTCGGTCACCGAGATCTCGAAGGCCCTCTCGTCCACCGGGACGCGCGATGGCGACGGCGACGCCAAGGGCCCGCTCGCCGATCTGCTGCGCCAGAGCGCGCGCACGCTCGACGGCCAGGGTGGCACGATCCGCGACGGCCTGGGCGACCTGGCCGACGTGCTGGGCGACGTCGACAGCAACCTCGACGACGTCGAGGGCACGGTCGAGAACCTCGACACCCTCACCAAGGCCGTCGCCGACGACCGCGTGCTCGTCAAGGACTTCACGTCGCAGGTCGCGCAGGCCACCGACATGCTCGACGACCAGAAGGAGTCGCTCGGCGCCACGTTCGACGCGCTGTCGGCGATGGTCAAGGCGGTCGCCGCGTTCGTGCGCGAGCACCACGGGCGCGTCAGCAACCAGCTCGACGACTTCGTGACGCTCGCCCGGACGCTCAACCAGCGCCAGGGCGACCTGGAGGGTCTGCTCGACGACGGTCCGCTCATGCTCCAGAACCTGGTGCGGGCGATCGACGAGAACGACCGGCTCTCGTTCCGCACCCGCCCCGTCTCGCTCGTGCCCGGCGCCCTGGTGGCCATGACGGTCTGCCGGGAGGCCAAGCTGCCCGAGGCCGTGTGCCGCGAGGTGTCGACGCTGCCGGTGTGGAAGCTGCTCGAGCAGCTCGCGGGGGTGAGGGACAAGTGAGACGTCTCGTCGTCCTGCTCGCCGCGCTGGCCCTCGTAGCGGGCTGCTCCACCACGGCGGCCGACCTGCCCCTGCCCGGCAACGGTGTGTCCGGCGACTCCTACACGCTCGTCGCGGAGTTCGACGACGCGCTCAACCTGGCCGAGGGCGCGCCGGTCAAGAGCGGCGGCGTGCCGATCGGCCGCGTCCGCACCATCACGGTGCGCGACTTCGTGGCCCGTGTCTCCATGGACATCGAGGAGGACCAGACGCTGCCGCGCGGCTCGACGGCGCGCCTGCGCTCCACGACGCCCCTGGGCGAGCTGTTCGTCCAGATCGACCGACCGCGCGGTGCGACGCAGGGGCGCCTCGCGGCGGGCGCGGTGCTGCGCCGCGACGCCACGTCGGTCGCCCCGACGATCGAGGACACGATGTCGGCGGCGTCGTTGCTCATCAACGGTGGTGGGCTCGGGCAGATCGAGACGATCGTCGAGGAGGCCAACAACGCCCTCGGTGGTCGCGAGCCGCAGATCCGCTCGGCCCTGTCCCGCATCACGACCACCGTGCGCGCCCTCAACGACAGCGACGATGACATCGGTGCAGCGCTGACGGCCCTGGCCAAGGTCTCGAAGGTGCTCGACGAGCGCGAGGACGTCGTGAACGCCGCGCTCCGCGACGTGCGCCCGGCAGCCAAGGTGCTGCGCGAGAACACCGACGAGCTCGCTCGCCTGCTGCGCGGCATCGACGACCTGGGCGACGTCGTGGTCAGGGTCGTGCGCCGCAGCGGTGACGACCTCGCCGCGATGCTGCGCCAGACCGGACCGATCTTCGAGGAGCTCAACACGGTCGAGAAGAAGTTCCGCCCCGGTCTGCAGACGCTCATCGGGTTCGCGAAGCTCATCGACAGGGCCGTGCCGAACGCGTACCTCAACACCTACCTGTACTTCCAGACCGAGGCCTCGATCGGCCTGCCGAACCTGCCCATCCTGGGCGACCTCGGCCTGCCGAGGATCGACACGCCCCCGACGGGCGGCTCCGGCTCGAAGCCCGGGCCGTCGCCGTCGGTGACACCGTCTGCGCCCCGCCCGAGTGCCTCGCCGTCCACGGGCCTGGGCGACCTGGGCCTCGACGGACTGCTGGGAGGTCGACGATGAGCCGCGCCATGGCGATGCGTCACCGCACGGCGGCCTTCGCCCTCGCCGCGACCCTCGTGGGCGTGACCGCCCACCTCTACGGCTCGGTGCTCGGTGGGTCGCTGGGGGAGCGCCCCGAGAAGGTCACCGTGCAGCTGGCCACGACGGGCGGGCTCTTCGCGGGCTCCAACGTCACCTACCGCGGTGTCACGGTCGGGTCGGTCGAGTCGGTGACGCCCTCGGCCGACGGTGCCGAGGCCAGGATCTCCCTCGACCGTGGCACCGAGGTGCCGCGTGACGCCGACGCCGTGGTGCGGTCGCTGTCGCCGGCCGGCGAGCAGTTCCTGGACCTCCAGCCGGACTCGGCCGGGGGGCCGTTCCTGCGGGACGGGGACACGATCACCCGGGCACGCACCTCGACCCCGACGACCGTGGCGCAGACGGTGCGCGCCGTCGACGGCCTGATGCGCCAGGTCGACGAGCGCGACCTGCGCACGACGCTCGACGAGCTGCAGGTCGCGTTCTCCGACCCCGAGGACCTCGATCGCGTGCTCACGTCCGGCCAACGGATCCTGTCCACCCTCGAGAGGCTGTGGCCCGAGACCGAGCGCATCCTCGACAACGGTCACACGGTGCTGCGCACCGGCGTCGAGCTCGAGGACGACCTGCGCGACTTCACGTCGTCGGCGGCGAGCCTCACGGCCTGGCTGCGCGACTACGACCCGACGCTGCGCGACCACGTCTCCGAGCTGCCGGCGGGCGTCGTGCAGCTGCGTCGCCTCACGTCGCTCGTCTCGCTGAAGCTGCCGGCGGTGCTCGACCAGATGATCGTCTTCACCGACATCGTCATCCCGCGGCGCGAGTCGCTGCTGGAGCTGCTGCGGGTCTTCCCGGTCGGCTTCGACCGGTTCAGCGAGGCGGTCAAGGGCGGGCGGCTGCAGACCAACATGCTCGTGTCGAACGGCGAGGTGTGCACCTACGGCGCCGGCACGCCCTCACCGAAGGACACCGGCCGCACGCCGCTGGTCACCGACCGGTCGTGCCCCTCGTCGTTCGCCGGTCAGGTGAGAGGCTCGTCCAACGCCCCGCGTCCGAGCGGTGACGGCCGGTGAGCGGGCGGGTCAGGACCGCGGTCGACCGGGTCTCCGGCGGAGACGCCGTGCCGGCGTGGGCCACGGTGGTCGTCGGCGTCCTGCTGCTCGCCCTCGTCGCGGTGACCTGGGCGTGGCGGCACGCCGGTGCCGACGAGCGGGCGGAGCGTGACGCGCTGGCCGTGGCGAGGCAGCGGGCCGCGCAGATCACGACCTACGACCACACGACCTTCGAGCGCGACGTCCGCTGGGCCCGCTCCGGGGCGACCGCGTCGTTCCGGCGCGAGTACGCCCAGGCGAACGCCGCGATCGGCGCAGCGGCCAAGCGCCTGCGAGCCTCGGCCACGGGCCGGGTCACAGGGGCCGCGGCGACCGCGAAGGACCCCGACCACGTCACGGTGCTGCTGTTCGTCGACCAGACGCTGACGCGCACCGGCCGAGGGCAGCAGGTCCAGGAGAACCGCGTGCGGATCGACATGGTGCACCGCGACGGCCGGTGGCTCGTCGACGACGTACGGCTCTCCTGACCGTGCCGTGCGCGAGGCGACGGTGAGCCCCGAGAGCAGTGCCCTAGGGTGATCGACATGGGTGGCGACCTGGCGATCGTGGGCGCCGCCTTCGCCTTCGGCGTCGGGTCGGCGATCCTGCCGATCCTCAACGCGGAGGCCTACGTCGTCGGCCTCGGCGCCCTCGTCCACGGCGACATGCTGGTCATCGCGATCCTGGCGCTCACCCTCGGCACGTCGGTCGGCAAGGCGATCGTGTTCGAGCTCGTCCGCAAGGGCTCCGAACGCTTCCGGTCCGACGGCGAGCGCAAGCCGCCCCGGACCCGTGTCGGTCGCTGGTGGCGTCGCGTCAGCGACGTCCTGCTCGGCTGGCTCGAGCGTCCCTACCTGGGGGCGGCCACCGTGTTCGTGTCGTCGTTGCTCAGCGTGCCGCCGCTCGCCGTGGTCACGGTGCTCGCCGCGCTGTCGAAGCAGCCGCACTGGCTCTTCCAGCTCATGGTGTTCCTCGGACGCTCGATCCAGTTCCTCGCGATCGCGTTCCTGATCCACCACCTCGTCTGAGGTGCCCGACGTCCGGGTCGGGCCCGCGCGTCGCCCGGGACACCCACACCCCGCGGACCGCGGGTCGTTAGTCTGACCCGGTGAGGTTCGACTGCGCCGACGGCGCCCAGCTCGAGGCCGGACTGGACGCCGCGGAGTCGGCACTCCAGGACGGGCGGCTGGTCGTGCTGCCCACCGACACGGTCTACGGCATCGCCGCCGACGCGTTCTCGCACTCGGCCGTCGCGGCGCTGCTCGCGGCGAAGGGCCGCGACCGCGGCTTCCCGCCGCCCGTGCTGGTCGCCGACCGGCCGATGGCCGCGGCGCTCGCCGAGCGGATCCCGCCGGAGGTCGAGGCGCTCCTCGACATAGGCGCCGAGCCCACCTCCGAGGAACGGGTGCTGGAGCCACAGCGCGAGCCCATCGCCGATCGTCTGCCATCGCTCGCCGTCCGAGGTTCTGTGCTCCATGCGCACCTGCAGGTCCGCTAGC
>JALRCA010000193.1 GCA_023257515.1 Aeromicrobium sp. | reverse complement strand
GGGCGCGCAAACACTGCGTCGCCCACCGCTGGGCTTGGGGCTCCGGCCTTGCCTTTGGTGGGCCAACGTGAAGACCTGAGCAGAGCCCGAGGCCTAGAGCTGCAGCCGGGCCGATGCAGGCGCCCCATCGCATCGACCGCAGGGCGCGCGAACACTGCGTCGCCCACCGCTAGGCTTGGGGCTCCGGCCATAGCTCTAAGAGGTTATGTTGCAGATCTGAGCGGAGCCCGAGGCCTAGAGCTCCAGCCAGGCCGATGCAGGCGCCCCATCGCATCGGCCGCAGGACGAAATGGCGGGGTGACGGCGCCCGAGCGCCGTGCTGCAGACGCTAGGGAGAGGCAGTTTCCCGACCGTCACCGAATTGTTTCGGCCATGTTACAGATGTCGGAACACGGCATCTGTCTCAAAATGCGGGACGTCATTTGCGACAGTCGCCCTGCCTTGTAAGGCTCGAGAAGCAAGGTAATCAACACCACAACTGGGGGATTGAACGATGTTGAACGACCGTGTGAACACATCCATCGACGCGGCGCTGGCGTCCGTCGAGGATCCGCGAGACGGATATCTCGCCACCGCTTCGGCGCCTGTCACGGCCTGCCCGGCCGCGGCGACCGCCGTCGCGACGGGGGCGCTCGCCAACGGCGGCGCGTTCGCCGCGGGCGCGGGCATCGTCACCGGTGCTTACGCTCTCGGCAAGGCCATCGGCTGATGTCCGAGGTGAGCCTGGACCGCAGGGTCAACACGACGCTCGCCGACACGCCGTGGGGCTCCGACCGCTCGGAGCCCGTGCGCGCGCCGAAGGCCGAGACCGTCGTGCTCGCCACGCCCGGCGCCTTCCTCGGGGGAGTGGCCGTCGCCAGTGCGACGGTCGCCGCCTTCGAGCAGGGCATGGGCTGAGAGCGGCTCGTCCGGGGCGTCCGTGCGAACGGGCGCCCCGGCGGCTCGCTCCTGCAAGGACGGTCGATGAACTCACTCGCCAGGGTGGTCCGCTGGGCCACCCGTCCACTTGTCATTGACCGGGACGACGCGATCGGTGCGTCGGAACGGTTGTCCGCCCTCACGTCGCTGGCCTCGAGCGCGGAGTACCTGACGCTCGCCGAGCAGATGGAGCGCGGTGGCCCGAACGACTGGTCCATCCATCGTGATGCGTACCGCGGGTCGCACGTGATCACGCGCACCGGGCTCGACGCCGTGTCGCGACCCCGTACGACGCACCGGCTGCACCAGCTGCGCGTCGCACTGGCCGCCTCGTTGCTGCTGCCCGGACGCGGCCGGTGGAGGGGGGTCGCCAACCTCGCCCTCGTGGCGACCGGCGCGGGGCTCTACCCGCGTCATCGCTACGGCACGGACGGGTCGGACCAGGTCGCGGTCCAGTCGCAGGCGGCGATGGGCGTCGCGCGCATCGCGCGCCTGCCCAGCGTCCAGGACACCATGCTCTGGTACCTCGGGGGTCAGGCGACGCTCTCGTACGCGGTCTCCGGATGGGTCAAGCTGCTCGGGCCCTCGTGGGTCGAGGGCAGCGCGCTCACCGGCATCATGCGCACGGTCACGTACGGCCACCCCACGGCACACCGCCTGGCGGCGCGCCATCCGCGCGCGACCAAGCGGCTCGTGCACGGCGTCCTGGCGATGGAGTGTCTCTTCCCGCTCGTGTACACGCCCGGGGGTCGCCTCGTGCGCCCCGTCCTGGCCGCCACGAACGCGTTCCACGTCAGCAACGGCGTCCTGATGGGCCTGGGGCGATTCGTCACGTCGTTCGCCTCGATGCACCCGGCCGTCGCCTACACCAGTGCCCCCAAGCGTCTGATGCCCCATCGTGACGACCGGTTCCTGCGGACCCTGTCCGCCGGCGCGGTGGTGGCCGGCGGCGTGGCCGCTGCTGCCGCATGGAACCGACGCTCGGTCGTGCGGCGCGGCTGGCCCGAGTCGCGGACGTTCACGACCTCCCGAGGCAACACGCTCTCCTACAGCCTGGCCGCAGGAGAGCAGGACCTTCCGCTCGTGGTGCTCGAGCCCGGCCTCCTGTCGACGCACGAGGTGCTCGGCTGGATCAGCGAGTCGCTCACGGCCCGCGGCCGGCACGGGGTCCTGGGGTACTACCGCGCGGGCTGCGGGGCGAGTGAGCGTCACGCCACGGGGGAGTACTCGCTCGAGGAGTCCGTCGACGACCTGGTGGACCTGCTGCGGCACGTGGCGGGCGAGCGGCGCGTCGTCCTCGTCGGTCACTCCCTCGGGGGCGAGATCGCCCGGCGCGCGGCTCATCGCCTCGGTCCCGACGTCAGCGCCGTCGTCTACCTGGACTCGTCCCACCCGAGCGAGCTGACCCGGTCACAGGTCCAGCGCGAGAGCGGCGAGCAGCTCTCGCGCCAGCTCGGATCCGTCGCGACGAGCCTGCGGCTCGGGATGGGCATGATCATGAAGGCGCCCGACTGGGTCGTCGACCTACCGGCGCTGTACCGGCGAACCGTCGCGGCGCACTTCACCGACGCACGTCTCTGGACGACGGCGCTGCGCGAGTGGGACGCGACGTACCGCGACTTCCTGGCCCACGACGGACCCGTGGCGGACCTGCCGGTCCCCGCTCTCGTCGTCAGTGCCGGGCGCACGATCAGCGAGGACCCGGTGCAGGACGAGCTGCACGAGGACCTCGCACGCAGTCATCGCGGCGCGGACGGCCCCGTGCGACGCATCACCGTGGATCGTGCCGAGCACCTCTCTTTCGTGACCGACCCGCGCTACGTGCACCAGGTGACCGCCGCCTTGGCAGAGTTCCTCGACGAGCTCTCCGCGGCCGACGCACCCGCGCTCCGGGGGGTGCCCTCGTGAGGGTGGAGACAGCAGTCCGATGGGGAGCGGCGGCGGCGGTCGTCGCGACCGTGGCCTCGCAGCACCCCAACCCGGCCTTCAACGCGATCAAGAGCAAGGACACGCTCTCGGTGCTGATCCCGAACTGGCGCTTCTTCGCGCCGGAACCGGCGCAGCACGACTACGACGTGTACTACCGGGTCCGCGCCGGCGGACGTGACAGCGAGTGGTTGCAGGTCCACGCGATCACGCCGCGTCGGGTCGCGCAGCTCTGGTGGTTCCCGCAGCGCCGGGCCGAGAAGGGCTTGTTCGACATGGTGAGCGAGCTCATCACGTCGATGTCGTCCGGCATCGACGTGGTGATGCGCGGCACCCCTTACCGGATGCTCCGTGAGGTGATCCGGCACCGAGTGGTGGCCGAGCACCCTGACGCGGACGAGCTCCAGTTCTCGATCGTCCGGCACGGTGGCTACGACGAGCAGGAACCCGTGGAGGTCGTCTTCGTCTCGCCCGGGACTCCCGTGAAGGAGGCAGCGTGAACGACGTGACGCAGGTCGAGGACCGCCGCGTGGTCGAGGCGGCCAACGACCGCTACGGCGAGCAGTTCCACGACACCTACGATCGGATCTTCCCCGAGTCCTCGATCCAGGACCAGCACGTCCAGTGGCTCGTCGACCAGGTGGGACCGGGGGCCGACGTGCTGGAGCTCGGTGTCGGCACCGGTCGAGTGGCGCTGCCGCTCGCGCGGCGGCTGCGTGAGCAGCGTGAGTCGGCCCGCTACGTCGGGCTGGACGTCTCCGAGAAGATGCTGGCGGCGCTGCGGGCCAAGGACCCGAACGGCCTCGTGGACGCGGGCCTCGCCGACATCCGCGACGTCGACCTGGCCGAGCGGTTCGACGCGGTGCTGTGCGTGTGCGCGACCATCTCGATGGTCGGTGGTGCCGAGGCCCAGCGTGCGGTGCTCGCCAACGCGGCACGGTGCCTGCGACCCGGTGGGACCCTCGTGGTGGAGACCCACCATCCGCGCGTCATCCGGCGGATGCTGGGGGAGCGGGGCTCGTACTACGTCCAGTACGGCGACGTGACCCAGGGACTGGTCACGTTCTTCGAGATCGACGGCCACGACTGGAGCCTCGACCACGTGTGGATCGACCCGGGGAGCATCCGCCGACTCAACGAGCGCAGCCGGCTGACCGATCCCGAGGAGCTCGACGACCTGGTCGGTCCGCTCGGCCTGACGCTCGCCGGCCGAGCGGCGGGTCTCGACGGCTCGCCGCTCGACCCGCAGTCCTCGCCGATGTACGTGAACGTCTACCGCAGGGCGGCCTGACGCATGGCTGCCCGACCCACCCGAAGGAGTCGACCGAGCATGGAACCCGCCGGCATCATCATCTCCGTCATCGCGATCCTGATCGTGGCCTACCTGGCGTGGCGCGCCTGGGGGTGAGCGCCTCCCTCTCAGTCGTCGCGCCGTAGGCTCGCGGCGTGGAACGCGTGTCCTTCGGCCGCCGGGTGCTGGCTCTCCTGATCGACTGGCTCGTCGCGATGCTCAGCGCCTCGGCGCTGACCGCGACCCCGCTCGCCGGTCAGGGGGCGGCCTCGTCGTTCTGGACCCTGGGAGTCTTCCTGGTCGAGGTCGGCGTGACGACAGGTCTGGTCGGGTACTCGATCGGCAAGCGCGTGACGCGGCTCAAGGTCGAGGGTCCGGACGGGCGCCCGATCGGTCTGCTGCGTGGCCTCCTGCGCACCGCAGCGATCTGCGTCGTGATCCCGGCGGTCATCGTCAACGACGAGGGTCGCGGCCTGCACGACGTCGTCAGCGGCTCGCGCGTCGTGCCCCTGCGCTGACGGCGTCAGGGGAGTGCGGGAGGCGACGGCGTGCCCCGCAGGTCCGCCCGGCGGCGATCGACGCTCGTGACGACGTCGTCGGCACCGAAGCAGAAGCGGGCCGTGCCGCGGTACTGCTTCTCCTCGACCGTGCGCCGGTACAGCGTGACGGCGTACAGGCAGCGCTCGCCCTGTGGCATGGCCGTGCCGCCCTCGAGGGAGTAGAGGTCGGCGAGGCGGCCGTCGTCGACGAGGCCGGCCTCGAGTCCCTCGTCGTACGTGAGGTCCTCGCGTGCCGCGAGCGACCGGTACTCGCGCGCGTCGATCCGGCCGTCGGGGAGGTCACGGCCCGTGGACTGGCAGCCCACCAGCAGGGGAGCGACCAGGGCGAGCCGCAGCGCGGCTCGGGGCACGCTCAGCCCCGCATCATCCGACGCGCGCCCTTCGTGCTCGTCGGCATGGGGCCGCGCGGCATCGGGGCGGCCGGACGCATGGCGTCGAGGGCCTTGAGCTTGTTCATGAGGGCGGTCTGGTCGCCCGGCTTGATCTTCTTCGGCAGCTTCTGGACGTGGCGGGTCAGCCGCGTGAGCTTGACCTCGCCCTCACCGTTGCCGACCACGACGTCGATCACGGGGATGGCCTCTCCTGCGACGCGGGCGTGCTTCTTCTTCTCCGCAGCCAGCAGTCCGCGCACGCGCCCCGGATTGCCCTCGCCCACGAGGATGATGCCGGGTCGACCGACCACGCGGTGCACGACGTCCTGGTTCTTCGTGAACGCGACCGCAGGCTTGACGTCCCAGCCGCGGCGCAGCATCTGCAGCGCACCGGCAGCGGCTCCCGCCTGCCCCTCGACCTGCGCGTAGGCCGCACGCTCGGCGCGACGACCGAACACGATGAGGGCCGCGAGGAGACCGGACAGCAGGCCGAACACGATCGAGGCGATCAAGCCGATGATCGAGCTGCGGCCGAAGACGAACCACGATGCCGCCCCGAGCACGCCCCCGACGACGAGGAACCAGAGCAGCAGGATCAGACCGATGTTGCGGTCCGAGCGCTTGGTGATCTTGTACGCCTGGCGCATCTGGCGCAGACGACCCTGCTCGGGTGCGGGAGCGGCGTTCGACATGTGGTGCAGTCTACGTCGGCCCTCCGAGGTCGGGCTCCCGGTCCCTGAGCCGCCCTCGTTCCCTGACCGAGGTCGTTGGGCTCGGGGTCGGGTCGGTCAGCTGATGGGGGCCATCCGCGGGCCCTCATGGTGCGCGACGGGCTCACCGGCGGCCTCACGGGCCTCGACGGCCTGCTGGTAGAGGCGGCCGGCGCGGTACGACGAGCGCACGAGCGGACCCGACATGACGCCG
This sequence comes from Aeromicrobium sp., assembly GCA_023257515.1. Taxonomy (GTDB): domain Bacteria; phylum Actinomycetota; class Actinomycetes; order Propionibacteriales; family Nocardioidaceae; genus Aeromicrobium. Next base: position 168 of record JALRCA010000193.1, on the reverse strand, counting down.
AGGAAGCCGATCTCGTCGGCCTCGTCCTTGAGCTCGACGAACTCCTCGGGCTTGACCCAGCGCTCCACGGGGTGGTGGCGGGCCGAGGGGCGCAGGTACTGCGTGATCGTGATCAGGTCGCAGCCGGCCTCGTGCAGGTCGCGCAGGGCCTGGCTGACCTCCTCGCGG
>JALRCA010000182.1 GCA_023257515.1 Aeromicrobium sp. | reverse complement strand
GTAGACCGCGAACACCGAGATCATGACGAGCGCGGCGCTCGTCACGGCCCCTGCGGACTGACGCACCCCGAGCCCGACGGCCTCCGTCATGGGCCGGCCTGCGGCGACGTGCTCGCGGACCCGGCTCAGCACGAACACGTGGTAGTCCATCGACAGGCCGATGAGCAGCACGAAGCAGAAGACCGGCACCCAGTCGACCAGGTAGTCCGGTGACGTGAACACGCCGTCGAACCAGCCGGTCTGGAACGTCAGGACCATGACGCCGAACGCGGTGCCCACCGAGAGCAGGTTGAGCGCCGTGGTCAGCAGCGCGACCACGGCGCTGCGGAAGACCCAGCCCATCGACACGAGCGTGAGCCCGAGCACGAACGCGACGACCCAGGGCAGTCGTGACGGCCGGTCGTCGAGGTCGACCTGCTCGGCGACGTCCCCTCCGACCAGCTGCGTGCCGGGCTCGGCGCGCAGCTCGCGGACGACGTCGGCGTTGCGTGGGTCGCCCTCCGGCCCCGGGGCCGCGGCGGTGAGCACGCTCGTCCCGTCCGCCGACTCCACCCGTCCGTCGGCCAGCCCCGCGGAGCGAGCCAGGTCCTCGAGACGCTCGGCGCGGGAGGCCTCGCTGCCGCCCTCGACGACGACGTCGATGCTCGGTCGTTGCTGCGCGAACGCCTTCTCGATGCTGTGCTGGGCCTGCACCGCGGGGATGTCCTGCGGCAGGCTGTCGAGCGCCCCGGCCCGGGTGTCCATCGCCAGCGCCGGGACGGAGAGAGCACCCAGGACGACGACGGTCAGGAGACCCGCGACCCGCGGGTTGGCGAGCACGGGACGCAGCAGTCGGCCGCTGATCGTCCCGGTCGGCAGTCGGTCGGTCATCCGGTGCAGCAGCGGGACCCGCGGGCGGTCGACCCACCGTCCGAGCCACGAGAGCAACGCGGGGAGGACGGTGATCGAGCCGATCACCGAGACGGCGACGACGAGGATCGAGCCGATCGCCAGGCCGGTGAACGTCAGCTCGTCCATCAGGAACAGCCCGGACATCGCGATCATGACCGTGAGCCCCGAGACCACGACCGCGTGGCCGGACGTCGACGCCGCGACCTGGATCGCGTCGAGGGTCGTGGCGCCGCGCCGGCGCTCCTCGCGCTCGCGCCGCAGGTAGAACAGCGAGTAGTCGATGCCGACGGCGAGCGCCAGCATCAGGACGATGTTCATGACCGTGCCACCGTCGGGCACCAGGGCGGAGATCGGGGCGTAGAGGCCGAGCGTGACGACGACCGAGCCGATCGCGAGCACGAGCGGGATCCCGGCGGCGATCAGCGCGCCGAACGCCACGAGCAGGATCACGAACGTGACCGGCAGGCTGCGCGACTCCCCGGCGGCGAGGTCCTGGCCCACCCGTTCCATGATGCCCGCGTCGATCGTCGCGGGACCGGTCTGGCGGACGTCGAGGTCGGGGTGGCCGCGCTGGACCGCCTCGGTGACGTCCAGCAGGTCGTCGACGTGGTCCGAAGCGTCGTCCGGCGTGCCGGACATCTCGACGGGCACGATCGTGACGTCGCCGTCAGGAGACGTCGCCGGCGGCGCCACCTGCTCGACGCCAGGAGCGTCGGCGGCACGGTCGGCGACCTCTCGCGCCGCGGCCGTCCGCTCGGACGCAGGACCCGTCAGCACGACGACCTCGGTCGACGCGGGGGTGAGGCCGGCCGCGTCGACCGCGTCGGCGGCCAGTCCGGACTCGCCGATCCGGCCGTCGTCGAAGGACGAGCGTTGCGTGGGCACGAGGACCAGGACGGTCGCGGCGCCGACGACGCACAGCAGCCACAGGGCGAGGGTCCGTCGTGGGTGCTGGGCGCTGTGCCGCGCCGCCGAGGTGGTCACGCGGGCCAGGACGCTCGAGCGTGGTCGGTCGGTGGTGGAGCTCGACATGGTGGTGTTCCTCTCGGGACGATGTGGTCCCAGCCTCGTGAGGACGCCCGCTGCCGACGAGGGGCGCAGGACCCCGCTCGATGGTGGGTCCAGACCCCCTGACACACGACGCGACGAGACGCGAGGATGGCCGCATGAGTACAGAGCTGCGGATGGGACGCGCCGACTCCGCGCTGCTGCGGATCGGCGCCGGCCTGCGTGAACGCCTGGTGCTGAGCCTCGTGGCGCTGGCCTACGTGCTCCTGGCCGTTCCCGCGCTCGCCCTGCTGATCCTGGTGAGCGTGTCGATGAGCGTCGCGGTGCTGGGGGTCGGTCTCGCGCTGCTGCTGCTGCTCGTCCCCCTCGCCTCGCAGCTCGCCGACGTGCACCGACGACTCGCCGGTCACGTCCTGGGCACGACCATCGAACGGCCCTACGCGCGCGGCGGTGGCAGCGGCCTCGGCGTGCTGCGGACCTGGTCCGCCGACGGCGCGCGGTGGCGGGACTACGGCTGGCTCTGGGTCCGGGTGACCCTCAGCTGGGCGACCGCCTGGATCGCGTTCGGCCTGCTGCTGGGCATGCTCTGGTACCTCGTGTTCCCGCTCGTGTGGGCCGTCACGCCGGACGGGACCTTCGTGACGAACTACGGTGTCGTCAGGATCGACACGCAGGCCAAGGCGTTCCTCGAGTGGATCTTCCTCGCGGTCGCCCTCTGGCTCTGGTGGGTGCTCACCCCGCCGCTGGTGCGGTTCCTGGCCGTCCTGGACCGTGCGATGCTCGGCCCCGGCCGCGAGGCGCTCGAGGCGCGGGTCGAGCAGGTCTCGCGCAGCCGCGCCGAGTCGATCGACCACTCGGCGTCGGAGGTCCGACGGATCGAGCGTGACCTGCACGACGGTGCCCAGGCGCGGCTCGTGGCGCTCGGCATGAACCTGGGCCTGGCACGCGAGCTTCTCGAGACCGACCCGGCCGCGGCCGCCCGTCTCCTCGCCGAGGCGCAGGAGACGACGACCACGACGCTCGGCGACATCCGCTCCGTGGTCCGCGGCATCCACCCACCCGTCCTCGCCGACCGCGGGCTGGTCGGCGCGGTCCACGCGCTCTCGCTCGACCTCGCCCTGCCCGTGTCGGTGCTCGCCGACCTGCCGGGGCGGCCGCCGCTGCCCGTCGAGAGCGCGATCTACTTCGCCGTCGCCGAGGGGCTGGCCAACGTCACGAAGCATGCCGGGGCCACCCGCGCGACCGTCGCGCTGGGATGGGCCGACGGCGTGCTCACCGCGTCGGTGACCGACGACGGACACGGTGGTGCCGACGTCGCGTCCGGCACCGGTCTCGCGGGGGTCGCTCGACGCGTCAGCGCCCTCGACGGCACGATGGGGATCGTCAGTCCACCGGGCGGCCCGACCGTCCTGACCCTGGAGGTCCCGTGCGCGTTGTCATCGGCGAGGACCACGCGCTCCTCCGCGACGGACTGACGCGCCTGCTCGAGGCCCACGACATCGAGGTGGCCGCCGCGGTCGAGGACGCCCCGTCACTCGTCCAGGCCGTGATGACGCACGACCCGGACCTGGCGCTCGTCGACGTGCGGATGCCTCCGACGTTCACCGACGAGGGGCTGCGCATCGCGATCGAGCTGCGTCGTCGCCGGCCGCGGTTCCCAGTGCTCGTGCTCTCGCAGTACGTCGAGCAGCTGTACGCGCGAGAGCTGTTGAGCTCCGGTGACGGCGCCCTCGGCTACCTGCTGAAGGACCGGGTGGGCGACGTGGGCGCGTTCGTCGAGGCCGTGCGCACCGTCGCGGCGGGCGGCACCGCCCTGGATCCCGACGTCGTGGGAGCACTGCTGCGCTCCGGACCGGCGTCGCGGCTCGAGCGGCTCACCGAACGAGAGGCCGAGGTGCTCGCGCTCATGGCCGAGGGACGTTCCAACGCCGCCATCGCGCAGCGACTCGTGGTCACCGAGAAGGCCGTCGGCAAGCACACCAGCAACATCTTCGCCAAGCTCGACCTGGCCCAGCACGACGACGACAACCGACGCGTCCTCGCCGTGATCGCCTACCTGCAGGAGGGTTGACCATGCCGCACGCCCAGATCGGTGCGACCTCGTTCCACTACACCGACGAGGGGCCGCGCGACGCGCCGGCGCTCGTCATGGGGCACGGGCTGCTGTTCAGCGGCTGGATGTTCCACCCGCAGGTCGAGGTGCTGCGTGACCGGTACCGCTGCATCACCGTCGACTGGCGCGGGCAGGGCGACACCCCGGCCGTGCGGGGACCGGACGGTGCCTACGACGCGTCGATGGACGCGTTGCTAGGCGACCTGCTGGGTCTGCTCGACCACCTCGGACTCGACAGCGTCCACTACGCGGGCCTGTCGATGGGCGGGTTCGTCGGCATGCGGCTGGCGGCCCGGCACCCGGACCGGGTCCGCTCGCTCACGCTGCTCGACACGAGTGCAGGCCCCGAGGACCCGGAGAAGGTCACGCGCTACCGCCTGCTGGCGACGGTCTACCGCTGGTTCGGCATCGGGCTCGTGCGGGGTCAGGTGGAGCCCCTCATGTTCGGCCCCACGCTGCTGGACTCGCCGCGACGCCAGGAGGTGGTCGAGCCGTGGATCGCGACGCTGCGCACGGTGGACCGCCGGGGCATGAAGGCGGCGATCCTCGGGGTGACCGATCGTGAGCCGATCGCCCCCGAGCTCGGTGCCGTCACCGCCCCGACGCTCGTGGTCGTCGGGGCCGAGGACGTCGCGACGCCGGTGCACAAGGCCGAGCAGATCGTCGCGCGCATCCGGGGTGCCCGCCTCGAGGTGGTGCCCGGCGCCGGTCACTCCAGCACCGTCGAGCAGCCGAACGCCGTCAGCGCCCTGCTGGAGGAGCACCTCGCGTCGGCGGGATGACGATCCACGCCGAACGAGGCAGGGCGGACGGGTCGAAGGCGCGGAGCGCGGCGGTCGCGTCGGGGCCCGGCAGGTGGAGGGAGTCCAGGATCATGGCGAGCACGTCGACCCCGAGCGTCTCGAGATCGATCCGGGTGACGGCTCCGTCGCGCTTGGCGAGTCGGCGGCCGTCGGCGTTGAGCGCGAGGGGGACGTGCGCGTACTCGGGCTGGGGGAGTCCCAGCAGCGAGGCGAGGTGCGCCTGGCGTGGGGCGGACGTCAGCAGATCGTCGCCGCGCACCACCTGGTCGACGTCCTGGGCGGCGTCGTCGACCACGACGGCGAGGTTGTAGGCCACGACGCCATCTCCGCGCCGCAGCACGAGGTCGTCGACGGCTCCGGTGAAGTCGCCGTGCAGGACGTCGTGGACGGTCCACTCCGTGACGTCGGCCCGCAGCCGCAGCGCCGGGGGCCGCTCGGCGCGACGGACGGCGCGCTCGGCCTCGGTCAGGTCCCGGCACGTGCCGGGGTAGGCCCCCGGCGGCAGGTGAGGAGCGCTCGGGGCCTCGAGGATCTCGCGGCGCGTGCAGAAGCACTCGAACGTGCGCCCCTGCTCGACGAGCTGCCCGATGGCGAGGTCGTGGCGCCCACCGCACTCGCTCTGCCGCAGGACGGGACCGTCCCAGTCGATCCCGAGGGCGCGCAGGTCGTCGAGCTGGCTCTGCTCGGCGCCTGCCGCGACGCGGTCGAGATCTTCCACGCGCAGCACGAAGCGGCGTCCGCTCGAGCGCGCGAACAGCCACGCGAGGAGCGCCGTCCGCAGGTTGCCCACGTGCAGGTCGCCCGACGGCGACGGCGCGAATCGACCGGCCATCACCGCGTCAGCATGGCACGGTCCGCGCGGTCAGGGGGTGGGGACGGACTCGCGCTCGGGCGTCGTGGTCGGGGTGTCGGCTCCCCGCTCACGGGACTCGACGCGATGCACCGCCCAGGCCACGACCCGATTGACGGCGTACACGAGAGCAGCCCCGATGAGCGCGACGAGCGCCAGGCTGAGGAAGAGGAGGAAGAGGATCGTCACATGGAGAATCGTAGGTCGGCTGGACCGAATTCCCAAATCATGTCTTCGCAGGTCAGACGCACATTCGGTGAGGATTCAACCAGGTGCGGATCGGGCCGAGCGGTGGTACCCCCTACGGGATTCGAACCCGCGCTACCGCCTTGAAAGGGCGGCGTCCTAGGCCGCTAGACGAAGGGGGCGCGGCCCGCCCAGCATAGGCCGTCGTGGCGGCCTCGGGCAGGATGGGTGCGTGGTCGAGGTGAGCGAGGACCGCTTCGCGGAGCTGGTCGAGCAGGCGTACCGAGACGTGCCCGACGAGCTGCGGGCGATGCTCGACAACGTCGTGCTCTACGTCGAGGACGACGCGCCGCCCGAGGACCCCGATCTGCTCGGTCTCTATGACGGCGTGGCGCTGACGGAGCGTGACTCGACCTACGGCGGGGTCCTGCCCGATCGCATCATGGTGTTCCGCAACCCGACGCTCGCGATCTGCGAGACCGAGGACGACGTCGTCGAGGAGGTCCGCATCACCGTGGTCCACGAGATCGCCCATCACTTCGGGATCGACGACGCCCGGCTGCACGAGCTCGGCTATGCGTGAGCTGCGGCGGTCGGGGGACCGCTTCGAGACGCGCCGTGACGGGATCACGACCCGGCACTCGTTCAGCTACGGCGACCACTACGACCCGACGAACGTGGGGTTCGGCCCGGTGATCGCGATCAACGAGGAGTCGCTGCCGCCCGGCGGAGGCTACGCTGCTCACCGCCACGCCGACGTCGAGATCGTCACCTGGGTCCTCGAGGGGGTCCTGGCCCACGAGGACACGACCGGCCACGGCGGCGAGGTGCCGCCCGGCGTCGCCCAGCGCCTCAGCGCCGGCACGGGGGCCGAGCACACCGAGCGCAACGCATCGGGGACCGAGCCGTTGCGGTTCGTCCAGATGATGCTGACGTCGCGGCACGCGGACGCCCCGGAGTACGCCGTGGCGACGGTCGCCGAGGGGGAGGGTGTGCTCGAGACGGTCGACGTGCACGCCGACGCGCGTCTGCTGGTCGTGCGGCCGGAGGGCGGCGCGATGGCGCTCGCCGAGGCGCCGCGGGTGCTCGTCCACGTGACGTCGGGCTCGATCTCCGTCGGTTCCGACGTGCTCGGACCCGGCGACGAGCTCCGGGCCGCCGGCGAGCCCGGCCTCGTGCTCGGCGGCGACGGCGAGGCCCTGGTCTGGCTGCTCGACCTGGCCGTGTGAGCCGGCGCGCTCATTCCCAGGCTCGCCAGGGAACCAGCGCGCCGTGCACGGTTCTCTGCACGTAACGCGGGTGGCAACGCCAGCGAAGTGACGAAGAACCGTGGTGAGTCGGGACCGGATGTCGGATTCCCAGGCTGGCCTGGGAATCAGCGCCCCGGTCGGCCGCGACGTGCTCGAGGGAAGAAATTCCCGACACCTGGACTTGACCCACGCATGGACGTTGGACGAACGCCTCGTTGCTGTGGGCAACGACACCGTTCCGGGCCGGGAGCGGACGGGTCTAGGGTGAGACCGTGAAGGGCTGGAGAGCACACGAACAGGCCGTCGCGACGCTGCGGCAGTCCTACGAGGCGATCCCGGTGGGATCGAGGGTCCGTCTCGCGAAGAAGACCTCGAACCTCTTCCGCCCCCGCCAGCAGGGCGACGCGCCCGGGCTCGACGTCTCGGGGCTCGACGGCGTCATCGCGATCGACGTCGACGCCCAGACCGCCGACGTCCAGGGCGTGTGCACCTACGAGGACCTCGTCGACGCGGTGCTGCCCCACGGCTTCATCCCGTACGTCGTCCCGCAGCTGCGCACCATCACGCTCGGCGGCGCGGTCACCGGCCTCGGCATCGAGTCGACGTCGTTCCGCAACGGGCTGCCGCACGAGTCGGTCCTCGAGATGGACATCCTGACCGGCTCGGGCGAGATCGTCACCGCCACGCCGGACAACGAGCACGCGCAGCTGTTCAACGCCTTCCCCAACTCCTACGGCAGCCTCGGCTACGCCACCCGGCTGCGCATCCAGCTCGAGAAGGTGCCGCCGTACGTCGACCTGCGGCACGTCCGCTTCGACGACCCGACGAGCGCCGCCAAGGCGATGGCCGACATCGTCGAGGCCGGCGAGCACGAGGGCGTGCGCGTCGACGGGATCGACGGCACGGCGTTCAGCCCCGACGAGATCTACCTGACCCTCGCCACCTTCACCGACGCGGCGACGGGCACGAGCGACTACACCGGTCAGGACATCTACTACCGCTCGATCGCGGAGCGCGAGTCCGACACCCTGACGACGTACGACTACCTCTGGCGCTGGGACACCGACTGGTTCTGGTGCTCCGGGGCGTTCGGCGCCCAGAACCCCCGGGTGCGTCGCGTCTGGCCCAGGCGGTGGCGCCGCAGCGACGTCTACCACCGCCTCATCGGCCTCGACTCCAGGATCGGGTTCAGCTCGCTGCTCGACCGGTTCAAGAAGGTACCGGGTCGCGAGAAGGTCATCCAGGACATCGAGGTGCCGATCGCGGCCCTGCCGGAGTTCCTGGAGTGGTTCGACGCCTCGGTCGGCATGCGCCCGGTCTGGCTGTGCCCCCTGCGCACGTCGCGTCCCTGGTCCAGCTACCCGCTGCGGCCGGGCGAGACCTACGTCAACGTCGGGTTCTGGGGCACGGTGATCGTGCCCGCGGACTCGCCCCCGGGCGCGGTCAATCGCCGCATCGAGGAGAAGGTCCACTCCCTCGGCGGCCACAAGTCCCTGTACTCCGAGGCGTTCTACGACGAGGCGACCTTCGCCGAGCTCTACGACGTCTCGACCCTCGACGACCTGCGGAGCCGGCACGACCCGGCGGGACGTCTCAGCTCCCTGTACGAGAAAGCGGTGAAGAACTCATGAGCCTGGACACGAATGTCCGGTTGACGATCGCGCAGGCGGTCGAGCTGTTGATGAAGGAGGGCCTGCCCTTCCGCTTCGAGGCCTACGACGGCAGCACGGCGGGCCCCGTCGACGCGCCCTTCACGCTGCGTCTCGTCAACGAGCGGGGTCTCGCCTACCTGATGACCGCCCCGGGCGATCTCGGCTTCGGCCGCGCGTTCGTCGCGGGTGACCTCGAGGTCGAGGGCGTCTCGGTGGCCAACCCGTACGAGGCGATGCAGCTGGTCCAGAGCAAGCTCAACCTCAAGATGCCGAGCCCGGCCGAGCTCGTGCAGATCCTGCGCAGCCTGGGCCTGTCCAACCTCAAGCCGCCGCCGCCGCCGCCCGAGGAGCACCTCCCGAAGTGGCGCCGGATGATGGAGGGCCTGCGGCACAGCAAGACGCGCGACGCCGAGGCGATCCACCACCACTACGACGTCTCGAACCGGTTCTACGAGCTCGTGCTCGGCCCGTCGATGACCTACACGTGCGCCGTGTTCCCCCGCGAGGACGCGACGCTCGAGGAGGCGCAGTACGAGAAGTACGACCTCGTGGCCCGCAAGCTCGACCTCAAGCCGGGGGACCGGTTGCTCGACGTCGGCTGCGGCTGGGGCGGCATGGTGCGTCACGCCGCGAAGCACTACGGCGTCAAGGCGGTCGGCGTGACGCTGTCGCGCCAGCAGGCGGAGTGGGCCCAGGAGGAGATCAAGAGGCAGGGGCTGGACCACCTGGCCGAGGTGCGCTTCGGCGACTACCGCGACATCCAGGAGACCGGCTTCGACGCCGTCAGCTCGATCGGTCTGCTGGAGCACATCGGCGTGCGCAACTACGCCTCGTACTTCACGTTCCTGCAGGGCAAGCTGCGGGTCGGTGGCCGGATGCTCAACCACTGCATCACCCGCCGCGACGGCTCGCTCGGTCCGAAGGCGGGCGCGTTCATCGACCGCTACGTCTTCCCCGACGGCGAGCTTGCCCCGGTCGGCACGATCGTGAGCGCGATGCACGACAACGGTCTCGAGGTGCGTCACGTCGAGGACATCCGCGAGCACTACGCGATGACCCTCAAGGGCTGGTCGGAGAACCTCGAGGCCAACTGGGACGAGGCGCTCGGCGAGGTCAGTCTCGGCACCGCCAAGGTGTGGGGCCTGTACATGGCCGGCTCGCGCATCGCGTTCGAGCGCAACGAGATCGGTCTGCACCACGTGCTGGGTGTCAAGGTGTCCGAGGACGGCGACGCGCACTTCCCGCTCCGCCCCACCTGGCTCTCCTGACCACCCACCCAGCAGACCCCCTCACCCGCTGAGCGTGACGATCCCGGGCGCAAACACGCGGTTTGCGCCCGGGATCGTCACACTCAGCGAGTGGGTGGGGTGATGACG
>JALRCA010000178.1 GCA_023257515.1 Aeromicrobium sp. | reverse complement strand
CCCGACCACGACGGTCGACGACGAGGCCTACATCCTGTCGGACTCCTCGTCGCGGATCGTGTTCGCCGAGGACGACGAGCAGGTCAAGAAGCTGCTGGAGAAGCGCTCGGAGCTGCCCGAGGTGACCAAGGTCGTCACCTTCGGGTCCTCGCTCACCGACGGTGACTGGATCATCTCGATCGACGAGCTGGAGCAGCTCGGCACGGACCTGCTGGCCACCGACGCCGAGGCCGTCTCCAAGCGCGTCGACGCGATCGAGCCGCACGACCTCGCGACCCTCATCTACACCTCGGGCACGACCGGTCGGCCCAAGGGGGTGCGACTGAGCCATGACGGCTGGACGTACGAGGGCGCGGCCATCGCCGCCGGTGGCTTCTTGAGCGCCGACGACCTCGAGTTCCGCTGGCTGCCGATGGCGCACTCCTTCGGCAAGGTGCTGCTCACGACGCAGCTGCAGATCGGCTTCGCCGCCGCCATCGACGGTCGCGTCCCGAAGATCGTCGAGAACCTCGCGATCGTCAAGCCGACCTTCATGGGCGCCGCGCCCCGCATCTTCGAGAAGGCCTACGGACGCATCGTCGGCATGGTCGAGGAGGAGGGCGGTGCCAAGCTCAAGATCTTCCGCTGGGCCGAGAAGGTGGGGTCCGAGTACTCCCAGGCCGTCCGCTCCGGCCGATCCGTCTCGCCCGCCCTCAAGGCCAAGCACGCCGTCGCCGACAAGCTCGTCTTCTCCAAGGTGCGCGAGCGCTTCGGCGGGCGGGTGAGGTTCTTCATCTCGGGGGCGGCGGCGCTGTCCTCCGACATCGCGGAGTGGTTCCACGCGGCGGGCGTGCTGATCCTCGAGGGCTACGGCCTGACCGAGACCTCGGCAGGTTCGTTCGTCAACCACCCCGACGCGTTCAAGCTCGGGTCGGTCGGCCTGCCGATGCCCGGCACCGACGTCCGGATCGCCGAGGACGGCGAGATCCTCATCAAGGGTCCGGGCGTCATGGGTGGCTACCACAACCTCGAGGCCGAGAGCGCCACGACGGTCACCGAGGACGGCTGGCTGCACACCGGCGACGAGGGCCGGGTCGACGACGACGGCTTCCTGTTCATCACCGGTCGCAAGAAGGAGCTCTTCAAGACCTCGGGAGGCAAGTACGTCGCGCCGCCGCACATCGAGGGCGTGTTCAAGGGCATCAGCTCGCTGACGAGCCAGATCCTCGTGCACGGCAACGAGCGCAACTTCTGCTCCGCGCTCATCACGCTCGACCCGGACGCGATCGCCGAGTGGGCCGAGGCCCATGGCAAGTCCGGGCAGTCGTACGCCGAGGTCGTGTCCTCACCGGAGATCCACGAGATCATCTCGGGGCAGGTCGACGAGCTCAACCAGCGGCTCAACCGCTGGGAGCAGATCAAGAAGTGGGCGATCCTCGACCACGACCTGAGCGTCGAGTCCGGCGAGCTGACCCCCAGCATGAAGGTCAAGCGCGCGGTCGTGGAGTCCAACCACAAGGAGCTGCTCGACAGCTTCTACGCTGGGTGACATGACGTCGACCGAGCCCCCGGACCCCGAGCGGGTCCGGGGGCTCGGTCTGTACGTGCACGTGCCGTTCTGCTCGGTGCGGTGCGGGTACTGCGACTTCAACACGTACACCGCCGAGGAGCTGGGTGAGGGCGTGTCGCGGACGACGTACGCCGACAGTGCCGTGCTCGAGGTCGCGCAGGCGCGCGACGCGACCGGCCCCCGCGAGGTCGAGACGGTGTTCTTCGGAGGCGGCACGCCCACGCAGCTGCCCGCTGCGGACCTGGTGCGGATCCTGCGTGGCATCGACGCGGCATGGGGTCTGGCCGTCGGTGCCGAGGTGACGACCGAGGCGAATCCCGACAGCGTCACGCCGGAGTCTCTGACGACGCTGCGCGAGGGCGGGTTCACGCGCATCTCCTTCGGGGTGCAGTCGGCCGTGCCCCACGTGCTGCGCGTGCTGGACCGGACGCACGACCCGGCGCGGGTGCCCGACGCCGTGCGCTGGGCTCGCGCGGCGGGCTTCGAGCAGGTGAGCCTCGACCTGATCTACGGCTCGCCGGGGGAGTCGGTCGACGACTGGCGCAGGACGCTCGACGCGACGGTGGCGCTCGAGCCGGACCACGTGAGCGCCTACGCCCTCATCGTCGAGCCGGGCACGGCGCTCGCCCGCACGGTGCGACGCGGTGAGGTGGTGATGCCCGACGACGACGAGACCGCCGACAAGTACCTGCTGGCCGACGAGGTGCTCACCGCCGCCGGGCTCGAGTGGTACGAGCTGTCGAACTGGGCACGCGAGGACGCTGCGCGGTGCCGCCACAACCTGAGGTACTGGCACGGTCAGGACTGGTGGGGTGTCGGACCTGGCGCGCACTCGATGCTCGCCCACGCCGACGGCACGCGGGAACGCTGGTGGAACGTCAAGCATCCGGCGGCCTACGCCGGACGGGTCGCGGCGGGGGAGTCGCCACGGCTCGACGGCGAGCTCGTCGACGCCGCGTCCGGCCATCTCGAGGACGTCATGCTCGGGATCCGGTTGCGCGAGGGCATCGACCGATCGCTCCTGCGCGACGCCGACGCGATGGTCGAGGCGGGTTACCTGCGACCGGATCGCGAACGGCTCGTGCTCACGCACACCGGCCGGCTCGTGGCCGATCACGTCGTTCGGGCCACGACGTAGGCCGCACAGGCCTACGCTCGGCCCATGCGACGCGTGCTCGTCCTCCTCGTCACCACGGCACTGGCGGCCGCGTCGCTCGCCGCACCGCCGACCGCGGCCGCGGCCGAGCCGGACGTCACGCAGCTGTGCACCGGCTTCGCGGCGTGCGGGACGGATCCCTACGGGACGGCCGGCTACGACGCGGCCTTCATGACGTCGTCGTGGCACCAGGACGCGGGCCACAACTGCACGAACTACGTCGCCTACCGGCTGACCCACGGACGCAGGACCGCGCGTCCGCCGGGCACCCGCAGCGCCAGCACGTGGCGCGACGCCGCCAAGGCGGCCGGCGCGACGATCATCGCGGTCAAGGACCGCGCCAAGGTCCGGAAGGGTGACGTCGCCTGGTGGGGCAAGGGAGCCTTCACCGGCACGACGGGCCACGTGGCGATGGTCGAGAAGGTCGAGGAGTCCGGGCGCCTCGTCACGGTCTCCGACGACAACGCCGGGGGCGACTTCGGCTGGCGACGGTTCACCTTCACGGGCCGGTCCGACATGACCTACCCCCAGGCGTTCATCCGCTTCAAGCCCTCCGACGGCTCGCCGCTCGGTCGGTTGACGTCGGTGTCGAGTCCCACGAAGGACACCCTGCAGATCCGCGGGTCGGGCAGCGACCCCGACAGCTATGGCGAGCAGCTGACCGTGGTCGCGACGATCGACGGCCGGCGCACGGCGCGCAAGCGCACCCAGATCACGTTCCGCCCGCTCGATCAGTTCGACTTCCTGGTCCTGACCAGGAGCAGCCGCATCCCCGCCGGGCGGCGCTGGGTCTACGTCTACCTCAAGAACACCCCCGGGACGGCCGGGGCGCCCTACGTCTACCTGGGGCGCAAGAAGGTCCGACTGCGCTGACGTGCACGGGACCCGAAGTTACCCACGGGTGTGGGACATCTGAACGAGTCCTGTGATCTGGCTCACGAACGTCGCTCTCTCTGCTTACCGTGGTCCCGGGAGATCGGGGGATCTAGGGAGACTCGGGGGAGAACGGCGAGGGAGCCATGCGTCGCACGCATGGGCCGATTCGTGCTGTGGGAGCAGTCGCATCGGCCGTCTTGATCATGAACGTCCTGGTCGCAGCGCCCGCGGGTGCGGTGTCGATCAACCTCTGCACGGGCATCCTCAAGTGCCTGTCGCTGTCGTTGGGCGACTCGGGCTACTCCACGGTGCAGACGCGGGCCAACTGGGGCATGACCCCGGGCACGAACTGCACGAACTACGTGGGCTACCGACTCAACAGCGGTGGTCGTCTCACCGCGCGTCCGCCGGGCCTCAGCACGGCGCACTCATGGGGCTCGGCCGCCAGGTCGGCCGGCATCGCGGTGCGGTCGGTGCCGACCGTCGGCTCGGTGGCCTGGTGGGCCAAGGACGTGCCGCCCGCCTCCAAGCTCGGACACGTCGCCTACGTCGAGCGGACCTACGCCGACGGCTCGTTCGACGTGTCCGAGGACAGCTTCAACGGCGACTTCGGGTGGCGCCACGTCAAGAAGAAGGAGGCCGGCTGGCCGTCGGGCTTCATCAGCTTCCCGCAGTCCGACGGCACGCCGTCGGGTCGTCTGACCAGCCTCACGAGTCCCCGCAAGGACACGCTCGACCTCTGGGGCTGGGGGAGCGATCCCGAGGCGATGGGACGCTCCACGACGATCCTGCTGTCGGTCGGCGGGCCCCGCACGAGCCCCGCCGCGCGCACGTACACGACGTCCACGACGTACTTCCGGTTCCACCGGATCCTGCGGTCCTCGTCGATGCCGTCCGGGCGCAGGACGGTGTACGTCTACCTGCTCAACGCCTCGGGCACGAAGGGCGCGAGCCACGCGTTCATCGGCAAGCGGACCGTCAGGATCCGGTGACGAAGTCGATGAGCTCCTCGACCCGGCCCAGGAACGCGGGCTCCAGGTCGGCGTAGGAGTCGACGCGCGACAGGATCCGCTTCCAGGCACGGGCGATGTCGGCCTGCGAGGCGTGCGGCCAGCCGAACGCCTCGCAGACGCCGTGCTTCCAGTCCGTCCCACGGGGGATCGTGGGCCAGGACTCGTGACTGAGTCGGGCGGGCTTGACCGCCTGCCAGACGTCGACGTAGGGGTGGCCGACCACGAGCACGTGCGGCACGTGGGCGACGCTCGCGGCGATGCGGGACTCCTTGGAGCCCTCGACGAGGTGGTCGACGAGGACGCCGAGACGTCGGTCGGGGCTGGGAGCGAACTCACGGACGACGGCAGCGAGGTCGTCGACGCCGTCGAGCATCTCGACGGCGACGCCCTCAACGCGCAGGTCGTCGCCCCACACGCGCTCGACGAGCTCGGCGTCGTGGCGGCCCTCGACGAGGATGCGGCTCGGCAGCGCCACCTTGGCACGTGCGTCCTGGACGGCGAGGGAGCCCGACGCCGTGCGACGCGGCCCGGACGGGCCGCGCGGCGGCGGCACCAGGCTGACCGGCCGGCCGTCGAGCAGGAAGCCGGGCCCGAGGCGGAACGCCCGACGCGTCAGGTGGCGGTCCTCGAGCACCACCAGGCCGTTCTCGACGGTCATGATCTCGCCGCAGAAGCCGCTCTCGGCGTCCTCGACCACGAGGCCCGACTCGGCGGCCTGCTCCACGGTGCGCCCGCGGGCCGGGCGACGCCAGTCCCCGGCGAGGACGTCGCTGCCGTACCGGTCAACCATGCAGGACTCTCAGGAGGTGCTGGTGGAACGACTCGAGCTCGTCACGCTCGATCGGTCCCTCGACGGACAGGATGCGCGTCGAGGCGGTGGTGAGCCCGACGGCGAGGTCGACGGCCGCGGGCCACGTCGGGCGCAGACCGTTGGTGACCAGGGAGGGCGCGTACAGCTCGCCGATCGCCACGGTGTCGGCATCGGGCACCACGAGGACCAGCTCACCGCCGACGGGGCCGTCGCCCAGGTGCACGACCTCGACGAAACGGTCGCCGAGGTCGGTGGCCCACACGGAGCTGAGGGTGCCGCCACGGCTCTCGTGCATGACGAACGACCCGTCGGAGACGGTGACGCGCCTCGGCCGGTAGGTGAGCGTCCGGTCGGCGCCGTGCACGGTCACGACCTCACCGTCGGTGCCGATAGCCTCCACCTCGCTAGACTGGCACTTGGCCCCGGCGAGTGCCAGCGACACGCCTGGGGCAGAGTCGACCAGCTGCACCGGGTGCGAGAGGAGCACGAGATGTCCGCCGACGAACGCCGTCTCGAGGTCCTGCGGGCGATCGTCGAGGACTACGTCGCGACCCAGGAGCCCGTCGGCTCCAAGGCCCTCGTCGAGCGCCATCGGCTCGGCGTCTCGTCGGCCACGATCCGCAACGACATGGCGGCCCTCGAGGAGGAGGGGCTCATCGCCCAGCCGCACACGAGCGCGGGGCGCATCCCCACCGACAAGGGCTACCGGATGTTCGTCGACCGCCTGGCCGAGGTCAAGGCGCTGTCGGCCGCGGAGCGGCGTGCGATCGAGACGTTCCTCGGCGGGGCCGTCGACGTCGACGACGTCGTGCAGCGCAGCGTCAAGGTGCTCGCGCAGCTCACGAACCAGGTCGCGATCGTGCAGTACCCGTCGCTCACGCGCTCGACCGTGCGACACGTCGAGGTCGTCGCGCTCGAGAACGCGCGCCTGCTCGTGGTCGTGATCACCAGCAGCGGCCGCGTCGAGCAACGCATCGTCGAGGTGGAGTCGACGCCGACGGAGCAGCTCGTCGCCGACCTGCGCTCGCGCATCGTCGGCGCCACCGTCGGGCAGCGCCTGCCGGAGGCCACGCTGCAGCTCGCCGAGCTCATCGGCACCTTCGCGCCCGCCGACCGCCCGGTCGTCACGTCGGTCGTCACGTCTCTCACCCACGTGTTCTCGAACGAGCGCTCCGACGAGCGCATCGCCGTCGGCGGCACCGCGAACCTGGCCCGGTTCGGGGGCGACTTCGACACCGCGATCCGACCGGTGCTCGAGACGCTCGAGGAGCACGTCGTGCTGCTCAAGCTGCTCGGGGAGGCCACGGTCGATCCCACCGTGCGCATCGGTCTCGAGACCGGTCACGACGGGCTCGTCGGCACCGCCGTCGTCTCCTCGGCCTACGGCAGCCGCTCCGAGCAGCTCGCGACCCTGGGCACGCTCGGTCCCACTCGCATGGACTACCCCGGGACGATGGCCGCCGTCGGCGCCGTTGCCCGCTACGTCGGCCGCATCCTCGCGGACGGCTGACCCACCCACACGACCCGACCACTCCACGAGGAGCCATGGCGAACGACTACTACGACCTGCTCGGCGTGAGCCGCGACGCGGGTGCCGACGAGCTCAAGAAGGCCTACCGCCGTCTCGCCCGTCAGCTGCACCCCGACGTCAACGACGCGCCGGACGCGGCCGACCGGTTCAAGGAGGTCACGGTCGCGTACGAGGTGCTCTCGGACCCGCAGAAGCGGGCGGTCTACGACCGCGGCGGCAACCCGCTGGGCGGCGGCGGGGCGGGGGGCGCCGGGTTCGGCCAGGGCTTCAGCTTCGACGACATCATGGATGCCTTCTTCGGCGGTGGTGGCTCCCAGCGCGGTCCTCGACCGCGCACGCAGCGCGGCCAGGACGCGCTGCTTCGGCTGAGGATCGAGCTCGCGGAGGCCGCGTTCGGCGTCACGCGTGAGCTCGCGGTCGACACGGCCGTCGTCTGCAGCACGTGCGAGGGCTCCGGCGCCGCCGAGGGCTCGTCGCCCGTCACCTGCAGCACCTGCCACGGCCACGGCGAGGTCCAGCACGTGCAGCGGTCCCTGCTCGGCGACATCCGGACCGCGCGCACGTGCCCCACGTGCCAGGGGTTCGGCTCGGTCATCACCGATCCGTGCGCCGAGTGCGGCGGCGACGGTCGCGTGCGGCGGCGTCGCTCGCTCACCGTCACGATCCCCGCGGGCGTCGACCAGGGCACCCGCATCCAGCTCCAGGGCGAGGGAGAGGTCGGCCACGGCGGCGGGCCCGCGGGCGACCTGTACGTCGAGATCGACGTCGCCAAGCACCCCGTCTTTGCGCGCCAGGGCGACCAGCTCGTCTGCCAGGTCACCGTGCCGATGACGGCGGCGGCCCTCGGCACCCACCTCGACCTGCCGACGCTGGAGTCCGACCTGACGGCCGAGGAGCTCGGCCACGAGCCCGCACCGACGTTCGCGGTCGACGTGCAGGCCGGCACGCAGTCGGGCGACACCGTCACGCTGCGGGGCGAGGGCGTCCCGCGACTGCGCGGGCCGGGACGCGGCGACCTGCACGTGCAGGTCGTGGTCGAGACACCGTCCCGGCTCGACGAGGAGCAGCGGGCCCTGCTGCACCAGCTCGCGGCGCTGCGTGACGAGGAGCGCCCCGAGGCGCGTCTCGGCTCGAACCACAAGAGCGTCTTCGGGCGCATCAAGGAAGCCTTCCGCTGACCCTCGTGTCCTCGTCCTGTGCCAGGCTGGGGACATGAGCGACTGCCTGTTCTGTTCCATCGCCTCGGGTGACGTCCCGGCGGACGTCGTGGCCGAGAACGACGAGGCGCTCGCGTTCCGCGACATCTCGCCGCAGGCCCCCACCCACGTCGTGGTGATCCCGCGACGGCACGAGCCCGACGTGGGCTCGCTCGTCGAGGCCGACCCGGCGGCGGCCGCGGGTCTGCTGAGGCTGGCCAAGCACGTCGCCGACGAGGTCGGTGGGTCGTACCGCCTGGTCTTCAACACCGGTGCCGACGCGCACCAGACCGTGTTCCACGCCCACGGCCACGTGCTGGCCGGGCGTGAGCTGGGCTGGCCGCCCGGGTGAGTCGTAGACTGGGCATCACATGACTGACGAGCAGATCCCTCACACCTTCACCGTTCCCACGAGCATCGACGCCGTCGCGCTCTACGGACCGTCCGATGCGTTCCTGCGCCTCGTCGAGGAGTCCTTCGACGCCACGATCCACGCGCGCGGCAACGTCGTGACGGTCACGGGCGCCCCGAGCGAGGCCGCCCTCGTCGAGCGGCTGCTCGACGAGCTGGTCGCGATCGTGCGCACCGGGCAGGGCCTGACCGCCGAGACGGTCGAGCGCAGCATCGCGATGCTGCGCGAGGAGACGCGCGAGCGTCCGGCCGAGGTGCTGAGCCTCAACATCCTCTCGAACCGCGGCCGCACGATCCGCCCCAAGACGCTCAACCAGAAGCGCTACGTGGACGCGATCGACAAGCACACGATCGTCTTCGGCATCGGCCCGGCCGGTACCGGCAAGACCTACCTGGCGATGGCCAAGGCCGTGCAGGCGCTGCAGGCCAAGGAGATCACCCGCATCATCCTCACCCGGCCCGCGGTCGAGGCGGGAGAGCGGCTCGGCTACCTGCCGGGCACGCTGAGCGAGAAGATCGACCCCTACCTGCGGCCGCTCTACGACGCGCTCCACGACATGCTCGACCCCGAGTCGATCCCCAAGCTGCTGACGAGCGGCACGATCGAGATCGCCCCGCTCGCCTACATGCGCGGCCGCACGCTGCAGGACGCCTTCATCATCCTCGACGAGGCGCAGAACACCAC
>JALRCA010000175.1 GCA_023257515.1 Aeromicrobium sp. | reverse complement strand
GACCCGTCGTCGTGCATCTTCGACTCGGGCCTGACGAAGGTCATCGGCGACCAGGTCAAGGTCGTGGGCTGGTACGACAACGAGTGGGGCTACTCCAACCGTCTGGTCGACCTGGTCAAGCACGTCGGCGCCTCGCTCTGAGCGCCGGACCGCCCGTGAAGACGATCGACGACCTGGGCGACCTGCGCGGCAAGCGGGTCCTGGTCCGCAGCGACCTCAACGTGCCGCTCGACGGCACCACGATCACCGACGACGGTCGGGTACGCGCCAGCGTGCCCACGATCCAGCGACTCGTCGACGCGGGCGCCCGGGTGCTCGTGACGGCCCACCTGGGTCGCCCGAAGGGCGAGCCCGACCCGGCCTACTCGCTGGCGCCGGTCGCCGAGCGGCTCGGTGAGCTGCTCGGTGCACCGGTCCAGCTCGCGTCCGACACCGTAGGTCCCGACGCGCAGCGGATCGCCGGCGCGCTCGAGGACGGTCAGGTCGCCGTGCTCGAGAACGTCCGGTTCAACGCGGGCGAGACGAGCAAGGACGACGCCGAGCGCGGAGCCTTCGCCGACGAGCTGGCCGCCCTCGCCGACGTCTTCGTCTCCGACGGCTTCGGCGTCGTGCATCGCAAGCAGGCCAGCGTCTACGACGTCGCCGAGCGACTGCCCGCGGCGGTCGGCGGACTCGTACAGGCCGAGGTGGAGGTGCTGAAGCGCCTGACCGAGACCCCGGAGCGTCCCTACGTGGTCGTGCTCGGCGGCTCGAAGGTCTCGGACAAGCTCGGCGTCATCGACAACCTGATCGACAAGGCCGACAGCCTGCTCATCGGCGGCGGCATGGTCTTCACGTTCCTGGCCGCCCAGGGCCACGGCGTCGGCTCGTCGCTGCTGGAGCAGGACCAGCTCGACGTCGCCCGCCGCTACGTCGAGCTGGCCGCCGAGAAGGGCGTCGACCTCGTGCTGCCGACCGACGTGGTCGTCGCGCCTGAGTTCAAGGACGGTGCACCGGCCACCGTCGTGGCCGCCGAAGCCATCCCCTCGGACCAGATGGGTCTCGACATCGGCCCCGAGTCGGCCCAGGCCTTCGCCGACGTCGTCCGCGCGGCGCGCACCGTCTTCTGGAACGGCCCCATGGGCGTGTTCGAGTTCGCCGACTTCGCCGGCGGCACCCGTGCGGTGGCCGAGGCCCTGACCCAGGTCACGAGCTCTGGCGGGCTCTCGGTCGTCGGCGGCGGCGACTCCGCTGCAGCCGTGCGCCAGCTCGGCTTCGACGACGACGCGTTCGGACACATCTCGACCGGCGGTGGCGCGAGCCTGGAGTACCTCGAGGGCAAGACGCTGCCCGGCCTGGCCGTACTGGAGGAGAGCTGATGGCACGCACCCCGCTCATGGCGGGCAACTGGAAGAGCAACCTGAACCACCAGGAAGCGGTGGTGCTCGTCCAGAAGCTCGCGTGGACGCTCGAGGACAAGAAGCACGACCCGGCGAGGTCAGAGGTCGTCGTCATCCCGCCGTTCACCGACATCCGCAGCGTGCAGACGCTCGTCGACGGTGACCGGTTGACGATCCGCTACGGCGCGCAGGACGTCTCGGAGCACGACGGTGGCGCGTACACCGGCGAGATCTCGGCGGCCATGCTCGCCAAGCTGGGGTGCTCCTACGTCGTCGTCGGCCACTCCGAGCGCCGCGAGTACCACGCCGAGTCCGACGCGGTCGTCAACACCAAGGCGAAGAAGGCCCTCGCGGCCGGCATCACGCCGATCGTCTGCGTCGGCGAGGGTCTCGAGATCCGCCAGGCCGGCGAGCAGGTGCCCTTCACCCTCGGCCAGGTCGACGGCTCGCTGGCCGGTCTGAGCGCCGAGCAGGTCGCTGGGCTCGTCGTCGCCTACGAGCCCGTCTGGGCCATCGGCACCGGCGAGGTCGCCACGCCCGATGACGCGCAGGAGGTGTGCGCCGCCATTCGCGGGCGCGTCGCCGAGACCTTCTCGTCCGAGGCGGCTGACTCATTGCGTATCCTGTACGGCGGATCGGTCAAGGCGGCCAACATCGCCGCGATCATGGCGAAGTCCGACGTGGACGGAGCCCTGGTCGGCGGTGCGAGCCTCCAGGCGGACGAGTTCGCTGCCATCGCCCGGTTCTACGACCTGCCGAACCTGTCGGTCTGAAAGGCATCCCTCGTGATCCTGCTGTTCTCCATCGTGCTCGCCCTGTCGAGCCTGCTCATGATCGTGCTGATCCTGATGCACAAGGGCCGCGGCGGCGGTCTGTCCGACATGTTCGGCGGCGGTGTCTCCAGCTCGCTCGGCGGTTCGTCCGTGGCCGAGCGCAACCTCGACCGCATCACGATCGGAACGGCGGCGATCTGGACGATCAGCGTCATCGCGCTCGGCCTGCTCATGAAGGTGAGCAACTGACATGGCCGCGGGTGCGATCCGAGGCAGCCGTATCGGCTCCGGGCCGATGGGCGAGGCCGAGCGCGGCGAGGCCGCTCCGCGCAAGGCCGTGACGTTCTTCTGCGTCAACAACCACGAGACGGTGCTGCAGTTCTCGATCGAGGCCGAGGCGCCTGCCGAGTGGGACTGCCCACGCTGCGGCATGCCCGCCTCGAACGACGCCGCGAACCGTCCCGACGCTCCCCGCACGGAGCCCTACAAGACGCACCTCGCCTACGTGAAGGAGCGTCGCTCCGACACCGAGGCCGCCGAGATCCTCGACGAGGCCCTTGCGACCCTGCGCTCCAAGCGCAAGTCGGGCGAGATCATCTTCTGACCCTCGGGTCCTGACGACCGACCTGCCCGCATGCTCGGGTGGGTCGGTCGTCGCACGTCCGGGCCCCCGCGCCCGGACGAACCTGGCGAGGTATCCCGTCGCTCGGCGCGGGAAGCTTGCCGCGCCGAGTGACGGTTTACCCGGCCGGCCGGGTAAACCGCGACCCACGGGGCGGGTCAGAGGGCGGAGGCCGCGTCGTCGTCGAGGAGCCAGAGCGTCTCCTCGAGACCATGGGCGCCGCGAGCCGGGGTCTGTTCCACCGTGCCCTCCGGGGCCAGGGCCCGCGCCACCGCGTCGGCCTTGCCGTCACCGGAGACCAGGAACCACGTGCGCACCGTGTGGTTGAGCGCGGGGAACGTCAGCGACAGACGCTGGGCCGGGGGCTTGGGGGAGTCGAGCTCCTCGACGACGCGGCGAGACGTCTCGTGGAGCGAGGCGGCGTGGTGGGGGAACAGCGACGCCACGTGGCCGTCGGGCCCGACGCCCAGCAGCACGACGTCGAACGGGTCCTCCGGCAGCTCGGCGGCGTAGGCGTCGGCGGCCTCGGCCATCGACAGGTCGCAGCCGTGCGCCGGCATCGCGTGGACCTTCTCGGCCGGGACCCCGGCGCGGTCCAGGAACGCCTCACGCACCTGACGGTCGTTGCGGTCCTCGTGGCCCTCGGGCACGAATCGTTCGTCGCCCCAGTACCACTCGACGGCCGACCAGTCGGTGGCCGTCGCGTCGAGCCGCTCGTAGATCGCGTTCGCGATCGTGCCGCCGGTCAGCACGATCCTCGGCACGGAGCCGGCCGCGACCCGCTCGGTCACGAGCTCGGTGAGCCGGGCCGCGACGTCGCCGGCCAGGGTGTCGGCGTCTCGGACGACGTGGACGGTCATCAGGCCTCCAGCAGGTGAGCCACGGTGGCGCCGTAGATCTCGTCGGGGTCGAGGCGGCGCAGGTCCTCGGCCAGCAGCTCGGCGAGCGACCTGGTCGGCAGGGGCACGGTGCGGGCCGTGGCACCCGGCACGGAGAACGTGGCCGAGTCGTCGTCACCGCGCTCGATGCACACCTCGCCGGCATCGGTCTCGAGCAGGACGCGGTGGATCCGATCGGTCTCCGTCCGGGTCCACCGCACGTCGACCCCGAGCCGGTCCTCGAGCCACGACTCGAGCAGCACGCCCACCGGGTTGCCGGGTCCGGCCTCGATGAGCGCTCCCGTGACGGGCGAGCGCACCTGGTCCAGGGCCGCGGCGAGCAGCGCGCGCCAGGGCGTGAGGCGCGTCCATGACAGGTCGGTGTCGCCGGGGGCGTAGGCCCTGGCGCTCGAGCGCAGGCTGCGCAGTGGCTGGCTCGCTGCCTCGGCGTCGGTGAGACGTCGGGTGCCGAGCGCCCCGATCGCGTCCTCGGCGGGGCGAGCCGGAGCCTGACCCGGCCACCACACGACGACGGGGGAGTCGGGCAGCAGCAGCGGCATGACCGCCGACTCGGCGTGCTTGACCAGACGCCCGGACATGCGCAGCAGGATCGACTCACCGGACGTCTCGCTGCCGACGCGGATCTTGGCGTGCATGTCGGGTGATCCCGTGCCCTTGCCCAGGATCACACCGATGACGCGTGCCGGGTGCTCCGTCGAGAGGATGGTGGCCGCCTTGAGCGCGTCCGCGACCGTCTCGTCGTCGCACACGACGATGAGCGTGAGCACCATGTCCATCGCGGGACTTCCCGACGCGTGTCGTGCCTTCACAAGCGCCGTCGCGACCTGCGACGAGCTCGTGTGCTCGAGCGTGACCTGCATCTAGGGCCTCCTCCAGCGTCGCCCGTCGCGGGCGATCATCTTGTCGGCGGACGCCGGACCCCACGTGCCGGCCTCGTAGCTGTCGATCGACTTCTTGCGTGACCAGTGCTGGATGATGGGATCGAGGATCTGCCAGGACAGCTCGACCTCCTGGTGCTGCGGGAACAACGGTGGGTCACCCAGCAGCACGTCGAGGATCAGCCGCTCGTAGGCCTCGGGAGAGTCCTCGACGAAGGTACCGCCGTAGGCGAAGTCCATGTTGACGTCGCGGATCTCCATGACGGTGCCCGGCACCTTGGCGCCGAAGCGCAGGGTGACGCCCTCGTCGGGCTGGATCCGCATGACCAGGGCGTTCTGCCCGAGCTCCTCGACGTCGTCGGAGCTGAACGGCAGGTGCGGCGCGCGCTTGAACACGACCGCCACCTCGGTCACGCGACGGCCGAGTCGCTTGCCGACGCGCAGGTAGAACGGCACGCCTGCCCACCGGCGGGTCCCGATGTCCAGGCGCATGGCCGCGTACGTCTCGGTCGTCGAGTCGGCCGGGATGCCCTCCTCGTCGTGGTAGCCGATGACCTCCTGGCCACCGGCCCAGCCGGCCGTGTACTGCGCGAACGCCGTGTGCAGGTCGAGCCGCTCGGGTGCGCGCACGTTGGCCAGGATCTTCTGCTTCTCGATCCGCAGGCTGGCGGCGTTGAAGGAGATCGGCTCCTCCATCGCCACGAGCGCGAGCAGCTGCAGGAGGTGGTTCTGGATGACGTCGCGCGCTGCACCGATGCCGTCGTAGTAGCCCGCGCGGGTGCCGATGCCGATGTCCTCGGCCATCGTGATCTGGACGTGGTCGACGTAGTTGGAGTTCCAGATGGGCTCGAACATCTCGTTCGCGAACCGGAACGCCAGGATGTTCTGGACGGTCTCCTTGCCCAGGTAGTGGTCGATCCGGAAGACGTCCTCGGGCGCGAACACCTCGCCGACGATCGCGTTGAGCTCGCGTGCCGACTCCAGGTCGTGGCCGAAGGGCTTCTCGATCACGACACGTCGCCAGGCGTTGCCGGGTGCCTCGGCGAGCTTGTGCTCCTTGAGCTTGCTCACGACGACCGGGAACAGCCCCGGGGGGATGGACAGGTAGAAGGCGTGGTTGCCCTGCGTGCCCTGCTTGGCGTCCAGGTCGTCGAGCGTCGTGCGCAGCGTCTCCCACGCCTGGTCGTCGTCGAACGAGCCCTCGACGAACCGGAAGCCGGAGTAGAGCTGCTTCCAGGTGGACTCGTTCCACGCGGTCCGCGCCCCGGCCTTGGCCGCGTCCTTGACGAGCCTGGCGAAGCCCTGCCGACCGAAGTCGTGCCGCGCGAAGCCGACCAGGGCGAACCCGGGTGGCAGCAGACCTCGGTTGGCGAGGTCGTAGATCGCGGGGATCAGCTTCTTGCGCGCCAGGTCTCCCGTGACCCCGAACAGCACGATGCCGCACGGCCCGGCGATCTGGGGGAGCCGTCGGTCCTGCGGGTCGCGCAGCGGGTTGACGAACTCGGCCGTCGTGGTGGATCCGTCGCTCATGCGAGCAGCTCGCGCAGCCGCGCGACCGCCGCCTGCGCGTCCGCGAAGTGCAGACGCACGACGGGTCGGCCCTTGTCGCGCAGGACCTGGGCGTCGCCCGAGGCCTGCGAGGCGATGAAGTCGCCGAAGCTGAAGTCACGGCCCGGCACGGCGAGGTCCTGCCGCGGCTCGGCCGTCACCTGCAGGTAGACGCCGGTCGCGGGGCCGCCCTTGTGGTACTGGCCGGTCGAGTGCAGGAAGCGCGGACCCCAGCCGAACGTGACTGGTCGGGCCAGGCGCTCGGCAAGCGGAGCGCGCACCTCGGCCAGCTCCGGCAGACCTGTGCGGTCCAGGTAGGCCTGGATCGCGACGTAGCCGTGCTCGTCGTCGAGCGCCGCGAGCAGGTCGGCCACGGCGTCCTCGACGGTGGTCGCGTCGGTACCGAAGACGCTGACGTCCGTCTCGGTGAAGGCTGGCTTCTCCGCCTCGCCGGCGCCACCGAGCAGGTCGCGCGCGGCCTGCTTGGCGCTCTCGACGTCGGGCTGGTCGAACGGGTTGATGCCGATGAGACGACCGGCAACGGCCACCGCGACCTCCCACAGGAGGAACTGGGCTCCCAGGTCGCCGACGAGGCCGGCGGCGTAGCCTGACGTGTCCGACGGTGCGGAGTCCGAGCCGATGGTCACGACGACGCTGTCGCGCGTGGAGGGGTCGGCGTTCGGGGCCTCGGGCGACTCGACCACGACGGGCAGGATGCCGCGACCGATCTTGCCGGTGGACTCCGCGACGAGCTGCTCGATCCAGTCACCGAGGCCCGACCCCGTGGTGTCCGCGAGCACGAGCTTGTCGACCTGGTCGTGGTTGGCGACGCCGAGTGCCACGCCCAGCTGCAGCGCGGGGTTGTCGGTCGAGTCGCCGGCCACCAGACCCGTCACGGCCTCGGCCTGGTCGAGCAGCGCCGCGACGTCGGCTCCGGCCAGGGCGCTCGGCACGAGGCCGAACGCCGTCAGCGCCGAGTACCGGCCGCCGACGTGCGGGTCGGCCAGGAACACGCGGTAGCCGGCGTCGCGCGACTGCTCCTCGAGCGGTGAGCCGGGATCGGTGACGACGACGATGCGCTCGGCCGGGTCGATGCCCGCGTCACGGAACGCCTGCTCGTAGGCCCGGCGCTGGCTGTCGGTCTCGACGGTGCCGCCCGACTTGCTGGAGACCACGACCACGGTGCGCTCGAGCCGGTCCTCCAGCGCACGACGGACCATGTCGGGCTGCGAGGAGTCGAGGACCGTGAGCTCCACACCGGCGGCGCGGCAGATGACCTCCGGAGCCAGCGACGACCCGCCCATGCCGCACAGCACGACGTGGTCGAGACCGGCGGACGCGAGCTCGTCGTGCAGCGACGCCAGCTCGGCGACGAGCGGTCGCGACTCGGTGGCCAGATGCGTCCACGCGAGACGGATACCGGCCTCGTGCTCGGCGTCAGGTCCCCACAGCGTGGCGTCCTGGGCGAAGATGCGTGAGGCGACGGCGTCGTCGACGGCCTGCTGCAGCGCCTCGCCGAACGCGGGGGAGTCGGGGACGGACAGGGACAGCGTCGGCTCCGTCACGGCTCAGGCCTTCTCGAGCTCGCCGCGCACGGTCTCGAGGAGCTCGGCCCACGAGTCGTCGAACTTCTGCAGTCCCTCGTCCTCGAGCTGAGCGACGACCTCGTCGTAGGAGATGCCCTCCTTCTCGAGGTCCGCGATGACCTGACGCGCCTCGTCGTAGCGGCCTCGGATCGTGTCGCCCACGACCTCGCCGTGGTCGGCGAAGGCCTGGAGCGTCTTCTCGGGCATCGTGTTGACCGTGTCGGCCGTGACGAGCTCGGTGACGTAGAGCGTGTCGGGGTAGGCCGGGTCCTTGACGCCGGTCGAGGCCCACAGCGGCCGCTGGGCGTGGGCGCCCTTGGCCTCGAGCGCCTTGAAGCGGTCCGAGGAGAAGACCTCCTCGAAGGCCTCGTAGGCCAGGCGGGCGTTGGCGATCGCGGCCTTGCCCCGCAGCGGGTGACCCTCCTCGAGTCGCTTGTCGACCTCGGAGTCGACACGGCTCACGAAGAACGACGCGACCGAGTGGATGGTCGACAGGTCGATGCCGGCGGCGTCGGCCTGCTCGAGCCCGTAGAGGTAGGAGTCCATGACACCGCGGTAGCGCTCGAGCGAGAAGATCAGCGTGACGTTGACGCTGATGCCTGCCGCGATGGTGGCCGCGATGGCCGGCAGCCCCTCGACGGTGGCGGGGATCTTGATGAGCAGGTTCGGCCGGTCGACCGTGTCCCACAGCCGCTTGGCCAGCGCCACGGTGCCGTCGGTGTCGCGCGCCTTGCCCGGGTCGACCTCGATCGAGACCCGGCCGTCGACACCGTTCGTGGCGTCGTAGACAGGACGCAGCACGTCGGCGGCCTGCTGCACGTCGGTCGTGGTGATCTGGAAGACCGCCTCGTCGAGCTCCACACCCTGGGCCTTGAGCTCGGCGACCTGGTCGGCGTAGCGCTCGCCGTTGGCGAGGGCCGAGGCGAAGATCGTGGGGTTGGTCGTGACGCCGACGACGCCGGAGTCCTCGACGAGCTCGGCCAGGTTGCCCGAGGCCAGACGCTCGCGCGACAGGTCGTCGAGCCAGATCGACACGCCCGCGTCGCGGAGTGCCTTCAGTGAGTCAGTCATGTCTCTCCTTCAGTACGGGGGGTCCGCGACCGGTGGGTCAGCGGACGTCTGCGTTGTCGCCGGGGCCGACCGGCCCGGAGGGCCTGGCGAAGAACGGCACGCCACCGGTATGGGCGGCGGCCTCGATGGAGTCACGGGCAGCGGCGACCACGGCGTCGGCCGTGATCCCGAACTTCTCGTAGAGGGTCGCGTAGTCGGCCGAGGCACCGTAGTGCTCGATACCGACGAAGCGACCCGCGTCTCCGAGCAGGTCGCGCCAGCCGAACGACACGGCGGCCTCGACGCCCACGCGGGCGCGCACCGATGGCGGGATCACGCTGTCGCGGTACCCGGGATCCTGCTGCTCGAACCACTCGCGGCTGGGCAACGAGACCACGCGGGTGGCCACGCCCTCGGCCTCGAGCGTCTCGCGGGCCTGCAGGGCCAGCTGCACCTCGGACCCGGTCGCGATGAGCACGACCTCGGGATCGCCGGAGCCGGCGTCACGCAGCACGTAGCCGCCCCTGGCGGTGTCGGCGGCGGGTCCCCACCCCTCGGTGCGGGGCACCGTCGGCAGGTTCTGGCGGCTGAGGACGAGCGCGACGGGACGGTCGGTGATGCCCAGCAACGTGCGCCAGGCCTCGACCGTCTCGTTGGCGTCGGCGGGACGCACGACGTCGAGGCCGGGGATCGCGCGCAGCGCGGCCAGGTGCTCGATCGGCTGGTGCGTGGGGCCGTCCTCACCGAGACCGATCGAGTCGTGCGTCCACACGAACGTGACCGGCAGCTCCTGCAGCGCGGCGAGACGGACGGCAGGCCGCATGTAGTCGCTGAAGACGAGGAACGTGCCCCCGTAGGGGCGAGTGAGGCCGTTGAGCGCGATGCCGTTCATGATCGAGCCCATCGCGTGCTCGCGGATGCCGAAGTGCAGCACCCGGCCGTACCAGTCGCCCTGGAACTTCTTGGTGGAGTACTCCGGCGGAAGGAACGACGGCTGGCCGTCGGGGGTCGTGTTGTTGGACCCAGCGAGGTCGGCGGAGCCGCCCCACAGCTCCGGCAGCTCCGGCGCGATGGCCGTCAGGACCTTGCCCGAGGCGGCGCGGGTCGCGACACCCTTCTCGCTCTCCTCGAAGGTCGGCAGGGCGTCCTCCCACCCGGCGGGAAGCTCGCGCTCCTGCAGGCGGTCGAGGAGCGCCTTGCCCTCGCCGTTGCTCTCCGCCCACGCGTCGAACTCGCGCTGCCACGCCTCGTGGGCCTGACGTCCACGCTCGCGGGCGGCCTGGGTGTGCTCGATGACCTCGTCGGCGACGTCGAACGTCTTGTCGGGATCGAAGCCGAGCAGCTTCTTGGTGGCCGCGATCTCGTCGGCGCCGAGCGCCGAGCCGTGGGAGGCGCCCGTGTTCTGCGCGCTCGGTGCGGGCCAGGCGATCACGGTGCGCAGCACGATGATCGACGGCTTGTCCGTCACCTGCGCGGCAGCCTGGTAGGCGTCCCAGAGCGCGTGGACGTCCTCGGTGTAGCCCGTGCCCCCGTTGGTCCAGTCGACGGTCTGCACGTGCCAGCCGTAGGCGGCGTAGCGGGCGCCGACGTCCTCGGTGAAGGCGACGTTCGTGTCGTCCTCGATCGAGATCTTGTTGTCGTCGTAGAGCAGCGTGAGGTTGCCGAGCTTCTGGTGACCGGCGAGCGAGGACGCCTCAGCCGAGACACCCTCCTGCAGGTCGCCGTCGGAGGCGATGACGTAGACGTGGTGGTCGAACGGGCTCGTGCCCGCGGCGGCGTTCTGGTCCAGCAGACCGCGGACGCGACGACCGGCCATGGCCAGGCCGACCGCGTTGGCGATGCCCTGGCCGAGGGGGCCGGTGGTGACCTCGACGCCGGGGGTGTGGTTGTACTCCGGGTGACCCGGGGTCTGGCTGCCCCACTGACGCAGGCTCTTGAGGTCGTCGAGCGTCATGGGGTAGCCCGACAGGTACAGCTGGATGTACTGCGTGAGGCTCGTGTGGCCGCACGAGAGCACGAACCGGTCGCGGCCGAGCCAGTGCGGATCGTTGGGATCGTGGCGCAACAGCTTCTGGTACAGCAGGTACGCGGCAGGGGCCAGGCTCATGGCCGTGCCCGGGTGGCCGTTGCCGGCCTTCTCCACGGCGTCGGCGGCCAGGAGGCGGACGGTGTCCACCGCCTTCTGGTCGAGCTCGGTCCAGTCCAGGGAAGCGTCTCCAGTGGTCACGCGTTCAGGCTCCTCACGCTGTCGTCAGCGGGTGCTCGTGGACGGTCAGGTGCCGTCGTCCCGAGCCTACTCGCGTGCGACTAGACTGCGACAGGTGAGTGCACTCCACACCGATGGCCGGGATCCGGTCCTCGACTCCGCGGACCAGGTACCGGGGTCCACGACCGACCAGCGGCCCGCTGCGGGTCGCGGCGTGGTCGACGTGGTGAAGGCCTACGTCGCGCTCATGAAGCCGCGCATCATCGAGCTCCTGCTCCTCACGACGGTGCCGGTCATGTTCCTCGCGGCTCGCGACGTGCCCTCGCTGTGGCTCGTCGTCGCGACCGTCGTCGGCGGCACGCTGTCGGCCGGCTCGGCGAACGCCCTCAACTGCGTGGTCGACGCCGACATCGACACCAAGATGCGCCGCACGGCGCGGCGGCCGCTTCCGCGCCACCAGGTCGGCACGCGCGGCGCCCTGTGGTTCGGGCTCGCCCTCGGCGTCGTCTCGACGCTGTGGCTCGGCTGTCTCGTCAACTGGCTCTCGGCCGGTCTCGCCCTCGCCGCGAACGTCTTCTACGTCGTCGGCTACACCATGATCCTCAAGCGCCGCACGACGCAGAACATCGTGTGGGGCGGCGCCGCCGGCTGCTTCCCGGCACTGATCGGCTGGACGGCCGTCACCAACGAGCTCGCGTGGGCGCCCGTCGTGCTGTTCCTGGTCGTCTTCTTCTGGACGCCGCCGCACTTCTGGTCGCTCGCGATGCGCTACCGCGAGGACTATGCCGCCGCGTCGGTGCCGATGCTGCCGTCCGTCGCCCCGATGCGCGAGGTCGCGTCGCAGATCGTCACCTACTCGTGGGTCATGGTCGCCACGTCGCTCGCGCTGTGGCCCGTCGCGCAGACGGGTTGGTTCTACCCGGGTGTCGCGATCATCCTGGGCATCGTCTTCCTCGTCGAGGCCTACGACCTCAAGGCGCGGGCGCAGGAGAGCGAGGAGCTCTCGGTCATCAAGCCAATGCGGCTGTTCCACTTCTCCAACGCCTACCTGGCGCTGCTGTTCGTCGCGGCCGCGATCGACCCGTTCCTGCGCTGAGGCGCTGCTCGTGATCCCCGAGCACTGGATCGAGCACCGTCGCGGCGGTGACCGCGAGCTGATCGGCTTCGTCGTGCCGGAGGGCGAGGACTTCGTGCCGACGTCGTTGCTCGGCACACCGCTCGGACCCGTCGGGCCGTGGGAGGACGCCGAGGCCCGGCTCGACGAGATCGGGATCGGCTACCTCGCCGACACCTGGCTGCTGCGGCACGACGACGGCTCCGAGCAGCGGGTCGCGCTGGTGGAGGTCGATCGTGAGCGGGTCGTCGTGGCGAACGCGGACTTCGCGAACGTGGTCGGTGCCGACCACGGGGCGCGGGTCGAACTCGAGGTGCCGACGGACCGGCTCCGCCTGGCATGAACGCCGAGGTCCGCCTGCTCGTCCCGGACGACTGGCGCATGTGGCGCGAGGTGCGGCAGCTGGGTCTGCGCACCGACCCCGGCGCCTTCAGCACGACGGCGCACCGTTGGCTCTCGACCTGGGACGTCGAGTCGCGTTGGCGCGACCGGCTGGCCACGACGTCGACCTTCGTGGCGCTGGTGGACGGTCGCCCGCTCGCGTCCGCGGCCTGGGACCCGGCCGGGCACGAGCTGGTCTCGATGTGGGTCGCACCGCAGCTGCGTGGATCGGGTGTGGCGGCTCGACTCGTCGAGGCGGTGGTCGCCGCGGCGGGCGAGGAGACCGTCGTGCTGCGCGTCATGAGCGACAACGTCGCTGGGATGCGCTTCTACGAGCGCCACGGCTTCTCGCTCGATGGCGCCGGCCCCGACGCCGAGGACACGCTCGGGATGACGTTCTCGCGGTGACTCGCCCCCACCGAGCACGGGACTCACTCGCGAGACGCGGTGCGCAACCCGGGCTCGGTGACGATCGTCGTGCTCGGCCCGCTGCTTCCCTGGCGAGCCTGGTGATCAGCGGCCGGGCGTGGCGGCGGCGAGGGGCTGGTCGACGCGTCGGCCGGTGCCGAGGAGCAAGACGCGAGTACCGAGGGCGACCAGGATCGCCGCACCCACGAGGTGGACGGCGACGAGCGCGATCGGCAGGTCGGTGAAGTACTGCACGAACCCGATGACGCCCTGGCCGAGCTCCGCCGCGAACAACCACGTCGCCGCGACCCCGAGCGCGGTCCCGCGCGATCTCCACACGAGCAGCAGCGTCACGGCCAGCAGCACGTAGACCGACGCGGCGTGGACGTGGCTCATGACGTGCGGGTCGAGCCCGGTCCTGACGGCCTTCTCGTCGCCCGCGTGCGGACCACTGCCCGTCACCACGGTGCCGAGGTAGACCGTCACCCAGATCACGGCGTACGTGACGACGGCGAGACCGCGGTGGGCCGTGTCGCCCGTCGTGCCCCGCACGCCGAGCAGCAGCACGGTGCTGCCCGCCACGAGGGCCATCGAGAGCAGCAGGTGCAGTGCGACGACCCACGGGTTGAGCTGTGTCAGGACGGTGATGCCGCCGATGACGCCCTGGAACGGGATGCCGAGCGCGAGCAGGACGACGAGGCGACGCTGACCGGCGGTGGCGCCGGCCCACCGGCGCACGGCCACCACCGCGGCGATCGCGACGGCGATCAGCACGTAGGTGAGCAGGCGGTTGCCGAACTCGATGGCACCGTGCAGGCCGAGCTCGGCGTGCGGGGTGTACGACTGCTCGGTGCAGCGGGGCCACGTCGGGCAGCCGAGGCCCGAGCTGGTCAGCCGCACGAGCCCACCCGTCAGGATGATGACGGTGTTGGCCACGAGCAGTGCCCACGTCCAGGCGACGACGTGACGCTGCTCCGGTCGCGTGAGCGACGTCCTCACTCCCACCGGAAGCTCCTCGCGGTCAGGGTGCCGGCCACGGCCGTCCAGGCCACCAGCACGACGAAGGGCAGCAGGCCCGGCGTCTGCCCGGCGAACGTGTCGCGGAGTGCCTCGCCGAGCGCGCCCGAGGGCAGCAGCTGCAGGAACCCGGCCGCCGCCTCGGGATAGCGCGACAGCGGCACGAGCACGCCACCGCCCACGAGCAGCAGCACGTAGACCAGGTTCGCGACCGCGAGCGTGGCCTCGGCCCGCAGCGTGCCCGCGATCAGCAGGCCGAGCGAGACGAACGCCGCCGTGCCGAGCAGGCTCAGCAGGACCAGCCAGAGCACGGCGGCGAGACCTCCGTGCGGCTCCCACCCGACGAGGAGGGCGACGACGCCGAGCACGACGAGCTGCACGACCTCGACGACCGCGACCGCGAGCAGCTTGCCGACGAGCAGCGCCCAACGGGGGAGCGGCGTCGCGCCCAGGCGCTTGAGCACGCCGTAGCGGCGCTCGAAGCCGGTCGCGATCGCGACGGAGGTGAACGACGTCGACAGGATCGCGAGGGCCAGGACACCGGGCGCGACGACGTCGATCGGGCGGCCCGGACCCAGGTCGACGACAGCGTCGGAATGAGTGCCCATGACGAGCAGGAGAAGGGGGATGACGAGCGTCAGCAGCAGCTGCTCGCCGTTGCGACTCAGCAGGCGCAGCTCCATGGCGGCCTGGGCCCGGAGCATGGGACCGATGGACGACGCCCCGGGCCGGGGAGACAGGTCGAGGCTCATCGCAGGCTCCTGCCCGTCAGGTCGAGGAAGCGGTCCTCGAGCGACTGACGCTCCACCAGGACCGACTCGGCGAGGACGCCCTGCCCGGCGCACCACGCGGTGAACGTCGCGAGGAGCTCGGGGTCGACCTCGCCGGCGATGACGTAGTGCCCGGCGGTGGTCTCCTCGACCTTGGTCCCATGGGGGAGTGCGCCCATGAGCGACTGGACGTCGAGCCCGGGCCGGGCGGTGAAGCGGATCGTGTTGCGAGCCCCGGCCTCGGCGAGCTCGGCCGGAGTCCCACTGGCGATCACGCGTCCGGCGTCGACGATGTGGACGCGGTCCGAGAGCGCCTCGGCCTCGTCCATGAAGTGGGTGGTGAGCACGACGGTCGTCCCGCTGTCGCGGAGCTCCGAGACCAGCTCCCAGGTCGCGCGTCGCGCCTGCGGGTCCAGGCCGGCGGTGGGTTCGTCGAGGAAGACCAGCTCGGGTCGCCCGACGATCGCCATCGCGAGCCCGAGCCGCTGCTGCATGCCGCCCGACATGCGTCGGAAGGGCGTGCGCCCGGCCGCCGACAGACCGAGGCGATCGACCAGGGCGTCGACGTCGAGCGGGTGGGCGTGGAGCCGTGCCACGTGGTGCAGCATCTCGTCGGCGCGGACGCCGGACCAGGCACCACCGGACTGCAGCATGACCCCGACCCGTGGACGCAGTCGCGCGGCGTCCACGACGGGATCGAGACCGAGCACCCGCACGCTGCCGGACTGTGGACGGCGGAAGCCCTCGCACGTCTCGACCGTCGTCGTCTTGCCCGCGCCATTGGGCCCGAGGACCGACGTGATCGTGCCCGGCTCGACCTGCAGGTCGAGCCCGTCGACCGCACGGGTCGCCCCGTAGGTCATCACGAGGCCGCGCACGTCGACGGCAGGCTGGGTCACCGGGCCATTCTAGGGAGCCGATCCGTGGTCGACCGTCGGAGGCCACCCTTAGGGTGAGCCGCATGGACCTGCCCGTCATGCCGCCGGTGCGGCCGATGCTCGCCAAGTCGGTCAAGGGCGTGCCGGCGGCCGACTCGATCGACGGCGGACTCGTCTACGAGCCCAAGTGGGACGGGTTCCGGGCGATCGTGTTCCGTGACCGCGACGAGGTCGAGATCGGGAGCCGGTCGACCAAGCCGCTGACCCGCTACTTCCCCGACGTGGTCGAGGCCGTGCTGGCCCAGCTTCCCGATCGGTGCGTCGTCGACGCCGAGATCGTGGTGCCGCACGCCGGCCGGCTCAGCTTCGACCTGCTGAGCCAGCGCATCCACCCGGCCGCCTCTCGGGTCGAGATGCTCGCCCGCGAGACGCCGGCGAGCCTGGTGGTCTTCGACCTGCTCGCCGAGGGCGACACGTCCTGGGTCGACGAGCCGCTCGAGGCGCGCCGTGCTCGGCTCGAGGAGCTGCTCGCCCACGTCTCGGCGCCTGTCCACCTCACCCGCGTCACGCGCGACGCCGCCGAGGCCGAGCGCTGGTTCGAGCAGTTCGAGGGTGCCGGGCTCGACGGCGTCGTCGCCAAGCCGCTCGCAGCCGTGTACGAGCCGAACGGACGTCGGATGCTCAAGGTCAAGCACGCCCGCACCGCCGACGTCGTGGTCGCGGGCTACCGCCTGCACAAGACCTCGACCGAGGAGCAGCCGCTGCTCGGCTCGCTGCTCCTCGGCCTGTACGCCGACGACGGGCGCCTCCAGCACGTCGGGGTGGCCGCGTCGTTCCCGGCCGCCCGCCGCGCCGAGCTGATCCACGAGCTCGAGCCGCTGCGCGCCGACATCGCCGAGCACCCGTGGGGCGCGTGGCAGCAGGAGGCGGCCCACGCCGACGGCCGGCTGCCCGGTGGCCAGAGCCGATGGACGGGCACCAAGGACCTGTCCTTCGTGCCGCTGCGCCCGGAGCGCGTCGCCGAGGTCGGCTACGAGCACATGGAGGGCGACGGCGACGGCGCGCGCTTTCGCCACACCGCCCAGTTCAAGCGCTGGCGCACCGATCGTGAGCCGGAGTCGTGCGGCTACGCCCAGCTCGAGGAGGTCGTGGGATACGACCTGGCCGACGTCCTGGGCCCCGAGGAGGACTGATGGGTGTCATGGACGACGCAGCGGTGCTGCACCCCGAGACGGCGGCGGCGTGGGGTACCTGGCTCGAGGCGCACCACGCCGACACCGCCGGCGTGTGGCTGCGCATCGACGACCGCACCGCCCCTGGCGACGAGGCCCTGTCCTACGAGAACGCCGTGCTCGAGGCGCTGTGCTGGGGCTGGATCGACGGCCAGGCCAAGAGCCTCGGCGTCGAGGGTTCTCGGATCTGGTTCTCGCCGCGACGGGCCCAGAGCCCGTGGGCCGCGTCCAACAAGGCACGCCTCGAACGACTGATCGCAGAGGACCGCATGAGGGCTCCGGGTCTCGCCGTGGTGGAGCAGGCCAAGGCCAACGGCATGTGGCAGGTGCTCGACGGCCCCGAGGCACTGCTCGAGCCCGACGTCCTGACGCGTGCACTCGACGCGACGCCGGCCGCACGGGCCTTCTGGGACGGCTTGCCGTCGAGCGCCCGCAAGTACGCCCTCACCCAGGTCGCCTTGGCCAAGCGCGACGAGACCAAGGCATCACGGGTCGCGTCCATCGTCACCAGGTGCGCCGCGGGCGAACGACCCGACCGCTGACCCGCAGGAGGACCCGTGGACCACCAGTACCGGCTCGCCGTCGCATGGCAGGGCAATCGCGGCTCGGGGACCTCCGGCTACCGCGACTACGACCGTGACGTGCTGCTGCGTGCCGAGGGCAAGCCGGACCTGCTCGGGTCGGCCGACCCGACGTTCCGCGGCGACCGCTCGCGGTGGAACCCCGAGGAGATGCTGGTGGCGGCGCTGGCGCAGTGCCACTTGTTGTCCTACCTGCACTCCGCCGTGCGTCATGGTCTCGTGGTCATCGACTACGCCGACGACCCCGTCGGCACCATGACGCAGGAGGGCCAGGGCGGTCGGTTCGTCGACGTGCTCCTGCGTCCTCGTGTCACCATCGCCGAGGGTGCGCAGCGCGAGCTGGCCCAGCGCCTCCACGTCGAGGCCTCGCAGAACTGCTTCATCGCGGCATCGGTCGCGTTCCCCGTGCGGCACGAGCCGACCGTGCTGACCGCCTGAGGCGTCAGTCGATCTCGCCGGCCAGGCGGCGCAGCTGGTCGAGCAGCCTCTCGCTCGGCACCAGGTCGTCTCCGCCTCGCAGCTCGGCCCGGACGTCGTCGGGCAGGCCGGAGACACCCTGGTCGTCGAGGCTGCGGACCTCGGCGTGGAGGGCTTCCATCTGCGCGTCCAGACCGTGCGCCGACTCGGCGGCGTCACGCAACCGGTCCTGCAGGTCCTCGGGCACCGCGCCGCGGTACTTGTAGTGGATCTTGTGCTCCAGGCTGGCCCAGAAGTCCATCGCGATCGTGCGGAACTGGACCTCGACACCGACCGGCACCGGCCCGTCGGACAGGTAGACCGGCACCGAGACGAGCGCGTGCAGGCTGCGGTACCCGTTGGCCTTGGGATTCGCGATGTAGTCGCGCACCTCCTTGACCGTGACGTCCTGCTGCTGCGACAGCAGGTCGCAGATCCGGTAGACGTCCGAGACGAACGAGCACGTGACCCGCACACCGGCGATGTCGGTGATGGCCGCGCTGATGGACTCCCACGTCGGGTCGGCACCCTTGCGCTGGATCTTCTCGGCCAGGCTGTCGGGTGACTTCAGCCGCGACGCGACGTGCTCGATGGGGTTCGTCTCGTGCATGAGCGCGAACTCGTCACGCAGGATGTGCAGCTTCGTCACGACCTCCTCCATGCCGAAACGGTGCCGCAGCATGAAGCGGGTGAAGTCCTGGCGCAGCCCGCGCAGGTCGTCGAAGGTGATGGCCTCGGCCGACCCCGAGCCGGTCAGGTGCGTGCTCAGGTCCACGACACCACCCTACGGACTCGGCTGTGTTGTGCCTGTCCTACGCCTGGGAGTCGTCGTCGTGCCGCGCCTTGCTCGGCTGCACACGCTTCGGCTCGCCCGGCATCTTGGGGTACTCCGGGGGATAGGGCAGCTCGCCGAGGCCGCGCTCGAGGTCGGCTCGCCACAGGTCGAGGAACGGCTCGAGGCTGTGGTGGACGTCGTCGATCTCGGCCCACGCGTCGCCCTGGGCCGCGAGCAGGTCGGGCACGGTGCGCAGGGTGAAGGCCATCGGATCGTCGACCTCGGCCAGGTCGTCCCACGACAGCGGGGTCGAGACGGGCGCGCCCTCCTTGGGCCGCAGGCTGTAGGCCGAGGCGATCGTGCGGTCGCGGCAGTTCTGGTTGAAGTCGACGAAGATGTTGTCGCCGCGCTCCTCCTTCCACCAGGCCGTCGTGATCCCGTCCGCGCGACGGGCCAGCTCGCGACCGAACGCGATCGCGCCGTGCCGCACGTCGGTGAACGTCCATCGCGGCTCGATCCGGACGTAGACGTGGACACCGTTCTTGCCGCTGGTCTTGCAGAAGCCGCGCACGCCGAGGTCGTCGAGCAGCTCGCGGGCTGCACCCGCCGCGCGGACGGCGTCGCGGAAGTCGGTGGCGCCGTACGGGTCGAGGTCGATGCGCAGCTCGTCGGGGCGGTCGACGTCGTCCCGTCGCGTCGGCCAGGGGTGGAACGTGATCGTGCCCATGTGCGCGGCCCAGGCCGCGACGGCCACGTGGTCGGGACACAGCTCGTCGGCCGTGCGACCGGACGGGAAGTGCACGCGGACCGAGTGCGCCCACGCGGGCATGCCGCGCATGAGGCGCTTCTGGTAGAACGCGTCGCCCTGCGGTCCGCGTCCGTGCGTGGCGTCGCGGGCCGTCAGCGTCATGCCCGGCAGCACGCCCTTGGGCCAGCGCTCTAGAGCGGTGGGCCGGTCGCGCAACGCGCGGACGATGCCGTCGGCGACGGCCACGTAGTACTCCGCGACCTCGAGCTTGGTCACGTCGGGCCCGTGCGCGGATGCCGGGAAGATCACCCGGTCCGGGCTCGAGACGCGCACCTCGCGGCCGCCTGCGTCGATCGTCACGGCCGCGGCCTTGGTCGCCATGAACCCACCCTTGCCCAGATCTGCGCCGGGTTCCACCGAATCGCCGCGCGAGGACCGTGCATCCTGGCGCAGATCTGGATGAGGAGTGGCTCACTGAGGCGAACCTTCGTTGAAAGCTCGGAATCAATAACGCCACACTGGTGTTGTGAAAAACGTGCGGACGGATCTCACGACCTCGGAGGCGTCGGTCGACGACGCCCCGACGCGTGACCGTGTCGCCACCACGATCCTGGAGCAGGGACCGTCGACGGCAGCCGCCCTGGCCGACCGCCTGGGCCTGACGCCCGCCGCGGTCCGGCGCCACCTCGACCAGCTCGTCGCCGACGGCCTGCTCGTCGCGCGCGACCCCCGTCCCGGTGCACAGCGGGGCAGGGGTCGACCGGCCAAGGTCTTCGCCATCACCGACGCCGGACGCGACCGGTTCGACCACACCTACGACGAGCTGGCGGTCGACGCCCTGGAGTTCCTGGCCGAGACGGCCGGGCCCGACGCGGTCAAGGCGTTCGCCCGTCGCCGGCTCGGGGGCCTGCGTGAGCGCTACGGCGCCCTCGTCGGGGCCGCCGCACCTCAGGACCGAGCGCAGGTGCTCGCCGAGGCCCTCACCGCCGACGGCTTCGCCGCCTCGGCGCAGGCCGGGCCTTCCGGTGACCAGATCTGCCAGCACCACTGCCCGGTCGCCCACGTGGCCGAGCAGTTCCCGCAGCTGTGCGAGGCCGAGACCGAGCTCTTCGCCGAGCTGCTCGGCACGCACGTCCAACGACTGGCGACCATCGCCCACGGCGACGGCGTCTGCACCACTCACTTGCCGCTGATCCCCACCACAGAGAGGGCGACGTCATGACCACGACCTCGCACGAGAACGGCACGGACCAGACCACCGCCGGGCCCAACGCCATCGAGGAGGCGAACCCCGGCCTCAAGGACGTCGGACGCTACGAGTTCGGCTGGGCCGACTCCGACGTCGCGGGCGCCGCCGCCCAGCGCGGTCTCAACGACGCCGTCGTGCGCGACATCTCGGGCAAGAAGAGCGAGCCCCAGTGGATGCTCGACCTGCGCCTCAAGGGCCTGCGCCTGTTCGACCGCAAGCCGATGCCCACGTGGGGCTCGGACCTGAGCGCGATCGACTTCGACAACATCAAGTACTTCGTGCGCTCCTCGGAGAAGCAGGCCGCCACCTGGGACGACCTGCCCGAGGACATCAAGAACACCTACGACAAGCTCGGCATCCCGACCCGGGGCGTCGACCTCGCCGCCCGGCTGGCGGACCGGATCGAGAACTTCTCCTCCGTTCCGGTGGCGCACGGCGCGCTGGACATCACGCTCTACCGCGACGACCTCAAGCTCAAACCGCCCCGGCCGCTCGCGGACACCTCGATCCCCGCCGGCGGAGTCGACGACGCCCTGGTGATCCTGGTCGACGACGTGCTCTTCCACGGCCGGTCGGTGCTGTCGGCGCTGGAGGCCCTGCGCGACATCGGCCGCCCCCGGGCGGTGCAGTTGGCGGTGCTGATCGACCGGGGACACCGGGAAATCCCGATCCGTGCCGACTACGTCGGAAAGAACGTGCCGACCTCGCTGGCCGAAACCGTGCGCGTGCTGCTCGTCGAGCACGACGGGCGTGACGCGGTGACCATCAGCG
>JALRCA010000201.1 GCA_023257515.1 Aeromicrobium sp. | reverse complement strand
ACGGCGGCGGCGCGTTCTCGGGCAAGGACCCGAGCAAGGTCGACCGCTCGGCCGCGTACGCGATGCGCTGGGTCGCCAAGAACATCGTCGCCGCCGGCCTCGCCCGCAAGGCCGAGGTCCAGGTCGCCTACGCGATCGGTGTGTCGAAGCCGGTCGGCTTCTACGTCGACACGTACGGCACCGAGGTCGTCCCGGTCGACACGATCCGTGATGCCGTGCTCGAGGTCTTCGACCTGCGTCCCGGTGCGATCGTCCGCGACCTCGACCTCCTCCGCCCCATCTACGCGCAGACCGCCGCGTACGGCCACTTCGGCCGTCCTGGCCTGCCGTGGGAGGAGACGAACCGCGCCGACGCCCTGCGCGCCGCCGCCGGTCTCTGACCGACGCACGAAGCCCCCGTCCCGGTCGGGACGGGGGCTTTCGTCGTTGCAGGGCCCATCAGGTTGGGGGAGTGCTCAGGACTCGGCGAGCACGGCCTCCATCTGGCCCATGGA
Organism: Aeromicrobium sp.; assembly: GCA_023257515.1. GTDB lineage: Bacteria > Actinomycetota > Actinomycetes > Propionibacteriales > Nocardioidaceae > Aeromicrobium. The sequence goes on along the minus strand of JALRCA010000201.1, from coordinate 22,447 downwards.
GGCGGCGAGGCCCTCCTCCATGCCCATCTCGAGGACCTTCGCGAGGTCCTCGGTCGAGGCGTAGCGCGCCACGCACGTCATCCGTGCGCCCGTGTCCGTCGCCTCGAGCGTGTAGACCATCGTCGAGACGGGCATGCCGTCGACCAGGTTGCCGTCCGCGTCCGCGAAGCCGTCCCGCGTCTCGAAGCCCTTGCCCTCGTCGACGGCGTCGACGTCCCAGCGACCGTGGAACCTCTCGCCCTCGGGGCTCGTCATGAAGTAGCGGACGACGCCGCCGGGACGCAGGTCGTGCTCGACGACGGTGGCGGGGTAGGTCGGCGGTCCCCACCAGCGCTCCAGCTTGCGGGGGTCGGCGTAGAGGTCCCACACCTTCTCCACCGGGTGGTCGAACGTGGCGACGACGGTGAGCGTCGCGGCCTCGAGGTCCTTGTCGATCGTGAGGTCCATGTCAGTCTCCTTCGGGTGAGTCGAGCAGGTCGGCCATGCGCTGGACGCGGCCCTGCCAGGCCTCGGCCAGCTCGTCGAGCGCGCGGCGGGCGCGATCGACGACATCGGGGTCGGAGCGCACGCGGAGCTCCCTTCCGTGACGCACCTTGGTGACGAGCCCGACCTTCTCGAGCACCGCGACGTGCTTCTGCACGGCCGCGAAGCTCATGGGGTAGGCCTCGGCCAGTCGGCTGACCGACAGCTCGCCCTCGACGGTGCGGCGGACGATGTCACGTCGCGTCGCATCGGCCAGGGCGTGGAACAGGCGGTCCACCTCGGCGTCGCTGAGATTCGTTGATACAACCATTTGGTTGTAGATTAGGGGAGCGGGGGACTGACGTCAAGGCCGTGTGGTCCCCGGCTGGTAGAACTGCCGCGTGACGCAGGACGGACAGCTCGAGCTCGTCCCGGCCGCGGAGCCCGCTGCTCCCGACGCCGGGCCCGACGCCGCGCCGTCCCGTCCCGTCGCCCGGCTCGTGGTCGACACGCCGCTCGCGCACCTGGACCGGTTGTTCGACTACCTCGTCCCGGCCTCGCTGGACGAGGACGTCGTGCCCGGCTGTCGTGTGCGGGTCCGGTTCGCCGGTCGCCTCACCGACGCCTACGTCGTGGCGCGGCACGACGTCTCCGACCACGAGGGACGGCTCGCGCCGATCGCCAAGGTCGTCTCGCCCGAGCCGGTGCTCGCGCCCCAGGTGCTGGGACTGTGCCGCGAGGTCGCCGACCGGTGGGCCGGGACGCTCAACGACGTGCTGCGGCTCGCGGTCCCGCCGCGGCACGCCGCCGCCGAGGCGAAGCCGCGTCCGAGAGCGCCCGAGGACCCGCTGCCGCCGTTCGACGACACCGGCTGGGAGCCGTGGCCCGACGGTGTGCGGCTGCTGCGCTCGCTCGCCGAGGGAGGCTCGCCCCGGGTGGTGTGGGGGTGCCTGCCGGACCGCGACCCGGCCGTGGGGATGGCCGAGGCCGTCCTCGAGACGCTCCGGTCGGGGCGGGGCTCGGTCGTGTGCGTCCCGGACGTGCGGGACGCGTCGCACTGGGACGAGGTCTTCACGCGCGTGCTCGGTCCGGGTCGCCACGTGCTGCTGACCGCGTCGCAGAAGCCCGCGAAGCGCTACGCCGCCTTCCTCGCCGTCTCGCGCGGCGACGTCAAGGTCGTGCTCGGCACGCGGGCGGCAGCGTTCGCCCCGGTGCACGACCTGGGTCTGGTCGCCCAGTGGGACGACGGCGACGACCTGTACGTCGAGCCCCGCGCCCCCTACCTCCACACGCGCGAGGTGCTGCTGCTGCGGGCCGCCCGCGAGCAGGCCGCGCTCGTCCTCGCCGGCTACGCCCGGTCCGTCGAGGCCCAGTCGCTCGCGGAGTCCGGCTGGTGCGCCGAGGTCGTGCCCGAGGCGACGACCCGACGACTCGGCTGGCCCACGGTCCAGGTCACCGACGGCTCGGTGGCCGGGGGAGCGCCGGCCCGCCTGCCGTCGCAGGTCTTCGACACGATCCGCCAGAGCGACGGCGCGGTCCTCGTCCAGGTCCCGCGGCGCGGCTACCGCGCCTCGCTCGCGTGCCAGGACTGCCGTGCACCCGCGCGGTGCGCCGCGTGCAGCGGGCCGCTCGGCCAGGCCGCGGCGTCGGTCGCCCCGGCGTGCCGGTGGTGCGCCACCCCCGTCGAGCCGCCGTGGACCTGCCCGACGTGCGGCGGCCACCGGCTGCGTGCTCCCGTCGTGGGTCAGCTCCGCACGGCCGAGGAGTACGCCCGGGCCTTTCCCGACCACGAGGTCGTCACCTCCGGCGGGGCCCAGGTGCTCGCCGCGGTCGAGCCGGGACGGCGGATCGTGCTGGCCACCCCAGGGGCCGAGCCGCGCGTCGAGGGTGGCTACCACGCCGTCGTCCTCATGGACACGTGGCTCCTGCTGGGCCGCGACGACGTCGCGGTCGTCGGCGAGGCGCACCGACGCTGGTTCAACGCCCTCGCGCTCGGTCGTGATCGGGCCCGGGCCGTCGCGGTCGGCGACCCCGTCACGCTCCAGGCCCTCGTGCGCGCCGATCCCGAGGGGCTCGCCGCCCGCGAGCTCGAGCAACGCGTGCAGACCCACCTGCCGCCGGCGGGTCGGCTCGTCACGGTCGACGCACCTGACGACGTCGCCGAGCAGCTGGCCTCGCGCTCCTGGACGCCGCACACCGAGGTGCTCGGCCCGGTGCCGGCCGACGACGGTGGCCAGCGGCTCGTGCTGCGGGCGCCGCGACGCGAGGGCGCTGCGTTGTCCGGCCTGCTGCAGACGGCGCAGGCCGAGCGCGCCGCGGCCAAGCTGCCACCGCTGCGCATCCGGGTCGACCCCGCCACGTTCTGAGCGCCACCTAGACTCGGGCGACGTGAGGATCGTCTTCGCGGGCACGCCCGACACCGCCCTGCCGTCGCTCGACGCACTCGTCGACAGCCGGCACGAGGTCGCCGCCGTGCTGACGCGACCCGACGCCCGCGCCGGACGCGGTCGCGCGCTCGTGCCGTCGCCGGTAGCCCAGCGCGCCCACGAGCTCGGCATCGAGGTCCTGACGCCGCCGACCCCGTCGGACCCGGAGTTCCTCGAGCGGCTGCGCGCGATCGATCCGGCGTGCTGCTCGATCGTCGCCTACGGCGCCCTGCTGCGGCGGGCGGCGTTGGACGTCCCCGAGTACGGGTGGATCAACCTGCACTTCTCGGTGCTCCCCGCCTGGCGCGGAGCGGCTCCCGTCCAGCGCTCGATCATGGCCGGCGACGAGGTCACCGGCGCCACCGTCTTCAGCCTCGTCGAGGCCCTCGACGCCGGGCCCGTGCTGGGCACGATCACCGAGCGGATCCGCGACGACGACACGTCCGGCACGCTGCTCGACCGCCTCGCCCACCAGGGCGCGGTGCTCCTGCGCGACGCGCTCGACCACGTCGAGGACGGCGACATCGGCGCCATCGCGCAGCCCGAGGACGGCGTCTCCTACGCCGACAAGCTCACCGTGGACGACGCGCACGTCCGCTGGGACCGGCCCGCGTTCGCGGTCGACCGGCAGGTCCGCGGCTGCACCCCGGCGCCGGGCGCCTGGGCGTTGCTCGGCGACGAGCGGCTCAAGATCGGTCCCGTCCGTCCGACCGACGACGACACGCTCGCGCCCGGTCACCTCCGCGCCGGCAAGCGCGAGGTCCGCGTGGGCACCGCCACGACCGACGTCGTGCTCGACCGGGTGCGCCCGCACGGCAAGAAGGAGATGGCCGCGGCCGACTGGGCGCGGGGCGCACGTCTCGGCGACGACACGGTGCTCTCGTGAGTGCGAGCGCGCCTCGCGCGATCGCCTACGAGGTTCTGCGTGCCGTCGAGGAGCGCGACGCCTACGTCAACCTGCTGCTGCCGCGCCTGCTCGACGACCACCGCGTGACCGGCCGCGACGCTGCCCTCGCGACCGAGCTGACCCACGGCACGATCCGCCTGCGCGGCACGTACGACGCGATCCTGGACTCGCTCGCCAACCGCCCGTTGGACCCGGGCGTTCGCGACGTGCTGCGCCTCGGGGCCCACCAGCTGCTCTCGATGCGGATCCCGGCACACGCCGCCGTCTCGACCAGCGTCGCCCTCGTCCGGCGCGAGCTCGGTCACAAGCCTGCAGGATTCGTCAACGCCGTCCTGCGCCGCGTCGGTGAGCACGACCTCGAGACCTGGGTCGAGCGGCTCACGCAGGACGCCGCCCCCGACGACGCGCTCGCGATCCGGTTCTCGCACCCGACGTGGGTCGTGCAGCAGCTGCGCGACGCGCTCGAGGTCGTCGACGCGGTCGACGAGCTGGAGTCCCTGCTGGCCGCCGACAACGCAGCACCCAAGGTGACGCTCGTGGCGCGCCCCGGCCTCGTGGAGCCGGGTGACCTGCCCGGCAGCCCCGGCCGGGTCTCGCCGATCGCGCGCGTCCTCGACGGCGGCGACCCAGGCGCCGTCGCGGCCGTGCGCGACGGCCGAGCGGGTGTGCAGGACGAGGGCTCGCAGATGGTCGCGCTCACCCTCGCGGACGTGCCGCTCGAGGGCCCCGACGAGCGCTGGCTCGACCTCTGCGCCGGTCCCGGCGGCAAGGCCGCCCTGCTCGGCGCGCTCGCCGCCGAGCGTGGCGCCCACCTCGTGGCCAACGAGGTGCAGCCGCACCGGGCCGAGCTGGTCCGCCAGGCCTTGCGCGCCCTGCCGGAGGTCGAGGTCACGGTCCACGACGGCCGCGAGACCGCCTGGCCCGAGGCGTCGTTCGACCGCGTGCTCCTGGACGCGCCGTGCTCCGGCCTCGGCGCCCTGCGTCGTCGCCCGGAGTCCCGCTGGCGTCGCGGGGCCGCTGACCTGGACCAGCTCGTGCCGCTCCAGCGGGACCTGCTGCAGAGTGCGCTGCGACTCGTCCGGCCCGGGGGCGTCGTCGGCTACGCGACGTGCTCCCCGGTGCCGGCCGAGACGCTCGGTGTCGTCGACGGCCTCGACGTCGAGTCGGTGCACCGCTGGTGGCCGCACCGCGACGGCACCGACGCGATGTTCCTCGCCGTGCTCAGGCGTCACTGACGCGTCGACGCACGACGGCGGCCGCGCCGGCGGCCAGCACCGCCATGGCTGCGGCGACACCGAAGGCGGTCGACATCCCGTCGGGCACGGGCCCGGCGTCGTTGCCGGCGGTGTACGTGCCGACGATCACCGCGAACCCGAGGGCGCCGCCGACCTGCTGGGCCGTCTGGACGACGCCCGAGACCGCTCCGGTGTCGCCCGCCGGGACGTCCCGCAGGGCCACGGCCATGCCCGGCATGAACAACATCGAGATGCTGGCGCCGTTGACGACGAGACCACCGACCACGAGGGGCCAGTACGCCGGGGCGTGCACGTCGAGCGAGAACACGAGCATGCTGGCCGCCACCCCCAGGCTGCCGACGATCATGAGGGATCGCGGGTCGAAGCGTTCGACGAGACGCGGGGCGAGTCTCGACCCGACGAAGATCATGAAGGTCAGGGGGACGAACGCGACCCCGGTCTGCAGGGGCGAGAACCCGAGCTGCTGCTGGAGCAGCAGCACGAGCAGGAAGAACATCGACATCTGCCCGCCCACGAGGATCGCGGCGTTCAGGAGTGCGCCGGCGCGACTGCGCTCGGTCAGCAGGCCGAGCCGGACCAGGGGCGACGGGGTGTGCTGCTCCTGGAGCACGAAGCCGACGATCGCGATCGCCGCGACGAGGGCGGAGGCCAGGGTGCGGCCCGCCGTCCAGCCATGGTCGGCAGCGCTGATCAGGGCATTCACCAGGGCAGCGGCCCCGAGGGTCCCCGTGACGGCGCCGGCGACGTCGAACCGGCCGGGGCTGCGGTCGGTGTCGGGCAGGAACCGGGGCGCGAGGGCGACGGCGACCAGGCCGATCGGGACGTTCACGAAGAGCGTCCACCGCCAGGAGATGGACTCGGTCAGGAGTCCGCCGAGGATCAGGCCGACGGTGCCGCCGGCTGCGGCGACCAGGCTGAACAGGGCGAGCCGTCGGTGGCGGTCGGCGTCGTCGACGGCTCCGATGGTCAACAGGGCCAGCACGGCGGGTGCGGCGAGCGCCGACCCCACGCCCTGCAGGACGCGGGCGGCGATGAGCACCTCGTGGTTCGGCGCCAGTCCGCCGAGCAACGACGCCGCGACGAAGACCAGGTTGCCCACCACGAAGGTGCTGCGGAACCCGAACGCGTCGCCGAGCCGACCTCCGAGCAGCAGGAGGCCACCGAACGCGATCGCGTACCCGTTCAGCACCCACGAGAGCGTCGCGGGGGAGACCTCCAGCTCGGTGCGGATCGTGGGCAGCGCGACGTTCACGATCGTCCCGTCGAGGATCACCATGAGCTGGACGACGAGGATCACGCCGAGGGTGACGGCGCGCGTGAACCTCCCGGGTGGCGCGGTGGTGGCGGTCATGGCGGGCCCCTTCGGCTATAGTGAGTGGAGACGATCTCCACTTCGATTGCCACGACGATATGGAGACGGTCTCCGTTTGGCAAGGAGGGTTGCATCGTGACGCACGTCACAGAGGTCAAGCCGTTGCGCGCCGACGCGCGCCGCAATCGCGAGAAGATCCTGGTGGCCGCTCGCGACGCCTTCACCGAGCAGGGCGCGGCATGCTCCCTGGACGACGTGGCCAAGCGGGCCGGGGTGGGGCCCGGGACCCTGTACCGCCACTTCGCGACCCGCGAGGACCTGCTCCAGGAGGTGCTGGGGGACTGGGTCGAGCACATCACGCTGGATGCCGAGCGATTCGCGGCGCGCGACGACCTCGCACCGGAGGACCTGCTGCTCGAGTGGTTCGAGGCGTTGCTGCGCCACGTGATCATCTACCAGGGTGCGTCCGTGGCGATGCTCAAGGCGATGGACGACCCGGAGAACCCGCTCTACGGTTCGTGCCGCGCGCTGGGCCTCGCGAACGAGCAGGTCATCGCCTCGGTGGCAGGCCGCGGTGCCGTCCGCGACGACGTCGACGCACTCGAGATCGGGCGGCTGGTCACCGGCGTGGCCAATGTCGTCGACGCCGTAGGCATCAGGGCGGACGAGGCCCGACCCATGCTCCGCATCGTGCGTGACGGTGTGCTGCGAACGCGCTGAGCGTGATCGCTAGGCTCTCGCCATGGGCATCCAGATCACGCCGAGCCTGCTCAACGCCGACTTCGCGCACCTGGCTGACGAGGCCGCGCGGATCCCGACGGCCGACTGGCTGCACATGGACGTCATGGACAACCACTTCGTGCCCAACCTGACGCTCGGTGCGCCGGTCATCGAGGCACTCAGCCGGGCCGCGAGCCAGCGGATCGACGCCCATCTCATGATCGCGGACCCCGACCGCTGGGCCCCGGCCTTCGTCGAGGCGGGGGCCGGCAGCGTGACGTTCCACGTCGAGGCCGCTGCTGCGCCGGTCCGGCTGGCGCGCGAGGTGCGGTCGCTCGGCGCGCGCGCATCGATGGCGCTCAAGCCGGCGACCCCGATCGATCCGTACGAGGACCTGCTGCCCGAGCTCGACATGGTGCTCGTCATGACCGTCGAGCCCGGGTTCGGCGGCCAGAAGTTCCTGGACCTGTGCCTGCCCAAGATCCGGCGCACGCGCGAGCTGCTCGACCGCACCGGTGGCGACATCTGGCTCCAGGTCGACGGCGGGGTCTCCACCGAGACCATCGAGCGGTGCGCCGAGGCGGGGGCCGACACGTTCGTGGCCGGCTCGGCGGTCTTCGGGGCCGACGACCCGGGCGCGATGGTCGAGACCCTGCGCCAGCTCGCCGCCGGTGCCCGCGGGTTGGACGTGTGACGTCGCGCTTCGCCGCCTGGCTACACTGAGGGCACGAGCCAACGCTCGCGTGCCCGGGGTCGGTGCAATTCCGAGCCGGCGGTGACAGTCCGCGACCCGTGCTCCCTCGGGAGCCCGGTTGAACCGGTGGAACTCCGGTACCGACGGTGAAAGTCCGGATGGGAGGCGCACGACGTCGCGGTGCGGTGCACCGCGGCGGCTGGGACGGCCACCGCGCCGCCACGCACGACCTCCCGTCGCTCCAGGTCCCGCGGGCCCGACCGGAGGACAGCATGGCGAGCCACACGGAGCTGCAGGCGATGCGCCGCGCGATCGACGCCGCGCGCGAGGTGTCGCGAGCCCTGCCCAACCCACGCGTGGGATGCGTCCTGCTCTCGCCCGAGGGCGAGGAGCTGGCCGTCGGGCACCACCGTGGTGCCGGCACCGCCCACGCCGAGGTCGACGCGATCGCGCAGGCCGGCGAGCGCGCCCGCGGGGCCACCGCGGTCGTGACGCTCGAGCCCTGCACCCACACCGGCCGCACCGGGCCGTGCGTCGACGCCCTCCTCGAGGCGGGCTTGACGCGCGTGGTCGTCGGCCAGCTCGACCCCAACCCGACGGCGGCCGGGGGAGCCGAGCGGCTGCGAGCTGCCGGGGTCGACGTCGAGACCGGTGTCCTGGCAGACGAGGCCGCGGAGCTCAACGTCGAGTGGACGTTCGCGATCACGCACGGACGACCGTTCGTCACGTGGAAGTACGCGGCCACGATGGACGGGCTGAGCGCCGCGCCCGACGGCTCGAGCAAGTGGATCACGAGCGTCGAGGCGCGTCGTGACGTGCAGCGCTTCCGTGCCGGCGCCGACGCGATCATGGCCGGGACGGGTGCCGTGCTGGCCGACGACCCGCGTCTGACCGTCCGGTCCGAGGACGATCTCCCGCTGCCGTACGACCAGCAGCCGCTGCGCATCGTGGTCGGCGAGACGCGGATCCCGAACTACTACCGCGTGTTCGACCGCGTCGCCCCCACGCTGCTGATCCAGACCCGCGAGCCCGACGAGGTGCTCGCGAAGCTCAACGAGCAGGGCATCCACCACGTGTGGCTCGAGGGTGGCCCGCGACTCGCGGGTGGATTCTGGAACGCCGGCTACGTCGACCGCGTCATCGGCTACATCGCGCCCGCCATGCTCGGCTCCGGCCGCGCGGCGCTCGAGGGCGAGGCGGCGACGCTCGCCGACATGCGCCCCATCGACATCCACGACCTGAGCACGATCGGACCCGACATCCGGATCATCGGGACGCCGGGACGTGCCCCTCGAGAGGAGATGCCCTGATGTTCACCGGACTCGTCGAGGAGAAGGGCGTCGTGACGGCCATCGAGCCGCTGGGCGACTCCGTGCGCCTGTCGGTGCGCGGGCCCGTCGTGACCTCCGACGCCACCCACGGCGCCTCGATCAGCGTCAACGGCTGCTGCCTCACCGTCATGGGCCAGGAGGGCGACGTCTTCAGCGCGGACGTCATGGCCGAGTCGCTCGACAGGACGTCGCTCGGCGACCTGGCGGTCGGCGACGAGGTGAACCTCGAACGCGCCATGGCCGCGGGCGCCCGCATGGGCGGACACATCGTGCAGGGTCACGTCGACGGCACCGGCCGGCTCGTCGACCGTACGCCCAGCGAGCACTGGGACGTGCTGCGGTTCGACCTCCCCGACGACCTGGCCCGCTACCTGGTGCCCAAGGGCTCCATCACGGTGCAGGGCGTCTCGCTCACGGTCGTCGACGTCTCCGATCCTCCCGGCGGCGGTGCCGGGCCCTGGACGGCGGACGGCACAGCGACCTCCCCGTCCTTCACCGTCTCGCTCATCCCGACCACGCTCGCCGACACGACGCTCGGCGGCCTGGAACCCGGCGACCGCGTCAACCTCGAGGTCGACGTCCTCGCCAAGTACGTCGAGCGGCTCCTGGTCGCTCGCCTCCCGAAGGAGACCGCATGACCACCTACTCCGACGCGGCCGGCGACACCGTCCGTCTGGACCCCGTCGAGCGCGCCATCGCCGACATCCGTGACGGCAAGGCCGTCGTCGTCGTCGACGACCCCGGCCGCGAGAACGAGGGCGACATCATCTTCGCCGCGAGCAAGGCCACCCAGCAGCTCATGGGCTTCCTGGTCCGACACTCCAGCGGCTACGTGTGTGCACCGGCGCCGGGCGAGATCCTCGACCGGCTGGGCATCCCGCTCATGACGCCGCACAACCGCGAGCTCATGCGCACCGCCTACACGATCTCGATCGACGCGCGCGACGGCATCACGACCGGCATCTCCGCGGCGGACAGAGCCCGCACGGTCCGGGTGCTCGCGGACTCCGCGACGGAGTCCTTCGAGCTCGTCATGCCCGGTCACGTGCTGCCGCTGCGCGCGAAGTCCGGAGGAGTGCTGGAGCGCGCCGGTCACACGGAGGCCGCGGTCGACCTGACCCGCCTCGCGGGGCTCACACCGGTCGGCGTGATCGGTGAGGTGGTGCACGACGACGGCACGCTCATGCGGGCCCCGGCGCTGCGGGCGTTCGCCGACGAGCACGACCTGGCGCTCGTCTCGATCGAGGACCTGCAGGTGTACTTGCGGCTGCACGAGAGCCAGGTCGACCGTCTGGCCGAGACGACGCTCCCGACCGAGTTCGGGCACTTCACGGCCGTCGGCTACCGCGACCGCATCGACGGCGCCGAGCACGTGGCGCTCGTGCACGGCGACGTGGCCGCGCGAGCGGCGCGGGGCGAGTCCGTCCTCGTGCGGCTGCACTCGGAGTGCCTGACCGGCGACGTCTTCGGCTCGCGACGCTGCGACTGCGGCCCCCAGCTGCAGGCCTCGATGGCCGCCATCACGGCCGAGGGCGCCGGTGTCGTCGTCTACCTGCGCGGGCACGAGGGCCGCGGCATCGGCCTCCTCCACAAGCTGCAGGCGTACGCGCTCCAGGACGCGGGCCGCGACACGGTGGACGCCAACCTGGAGCTCGGCTTCGGCGAGGACGAGCGGGACTACGCCGCGGGGGCCCAGATGCTGCGCGACCTGGGGGTGTCCTCGGTGCGGCTGCTGACGAACAACCCCGACAAGGCGACGCAGCTCGAGGCGTACGGCATCGCCGTGACCGAGCGCGAGGCGATCGAGATCGCGCCGACGCCGGAGAACATCGCCTACCTGCGCACGAAGGCCGAGCGCATGGGCCACGACCTGCCCCACCTGGGGCTCGACCTCGAGGAGTCCGCGCGATGAGCGGTCACGGAGCACCCACCCTGCACGTCGAGGCGACCGGCGCACGGGTCGCGATCGTCGCCTCGAGCTGGCACGACGAGGTTATGGACGGGCTCGTCGCCGGGGCGCAGCGGGCCCTGGCTGACGCGGGGGTCACCGACGTGACCCTCGTGCGCGCTGCCGGCTCGTTCGAGCTGCCGCTCGTGGCGCAGGCGCACGCCGCGGCCGGTTTCGACGCTGTGGTCGCCCTCGGCGTCATCATCCGCGGGGGCACCCCGCACTTCGAGTACGTCTCGTCCGCCGCGACCGACGGGCTCGCGCGCGTCGCGCTCGACACCGGCGTCCCGGTCGGCTTCGGCCTGCTGACGTGCGACGACGAGCAGCAGGCGCTCGACCGCGCAGGGCTGCCCGGCAGCTCCGAGGACAAGGGCCGTGAGGCCGCCGAGGCCGCGCTCGCGACGTGGAGCACCCTGCGGTCCATCGGCTAGGGCATCCCGGGTTGTCTGACATATCGTTCCTCGATAGTATCGAAGAACGATATGAAACGACGCTCGGGAGGAACCGATGAACGAGGCACGACTGGACCGCACGGACCGCTGGGCCACCTTCGGGGCCGTCGCGGCGGTCCCGCTCGCCGCTGCGCTGGTCCTGCTGGTCCTGCCGACCTGGCGATGGGCCCAGGATCGTCCGCTGCGCGTGGCGCTCGATGCGCGAGCGGCCGGTGCCGAGGACGCCGTCCCCGGGGAGCGTGTGGTCGTCCAGGTCCGGGGTGCCGGTGGCCTGGAACGTCTGGTCGACCTCGTGCCGGGGCTCGTCGGGGTCATCGCGCTGACCGGGGGTGCCTGGCTCGCCGTCGCCGTCCTGCGCGACGTCATGCGCGACCGGCCGTTCGGCGAGACCAACACCCGCCGTCTGCGTCTCCTCGCGGGACTGCTGATCGCCGCCCCGGTGGTCGTCGCGTACGTGCGCATGGTGGCCGAGCAGATCGTGCTGCACCGCCTCGAGCTGTCCCAGGTCGGCTCCGGTGTCGACATCCCGCTCTGGGGCCTCGTGTCGGGTCTGGCGTGCGCCGCCCTCGCCCAGGCGTTCGCCGTCGGCACGCGTCTTCGCCGCGACGCGGAGGGCCTCGTCTGATGCCGCCTGAGGAGCATCGCGTCGCGTGCCACCTCGATGAGCTGCTCGAAGCGCGCGGGATGACGCTGGCCGCTCTCGCCGACGTCGTGGGTGTCACGGTCGTCAACCTCAGCGTGCTCAAGAACGACCGGGCCCGCGCGATCCGGTTCTCGACCCTCACCGCGATCTGCGAAGCGCTCGACTGCACGCCGGGTGAGCTGCTCACCGTGCGTGCCCCCTAGACTTGGCACCGCTATGAAGACCTTCGACGACCTGTTCGCCGAGCTCTCCGCCAAGGCGGAGGCCCGCCCCGAGGGCTCGCGCACCGTCGCCGAGCTCGATGCCGGCGTCCACTCGATCGGCAAGAAGCTCGTCGAGGAGGCCGCCGAGGCGTGGATGGCGGCCGAGCACGAGGGACGTGAGCGCACGGCCGAGGAGATCAGCCAGCTGCTCTACCACGCCCAGGTCATGATGCTCGCCTCCGGCCTGACGCTCGAGGACGTGTACACGCATCTGTGAGGGGAGGCCCCCCGATGCCGACCGTCATCACGTCCTCATCCCCAGGAGATCCACCCATGCTCAAGGTCGCCGTCCCCAACAAGGGCGCCCTGTCCGAGGCCGCCGCGCAGATGCTCGCGGAGGCGGGCTACCGCCAGCGCCGCTCCAGCAAGGACCTCGTCACGATCGACGCCGAGAACGAGGTGGAGTTCTTCTACCTGCGTCCGCGCGACATCGCGATCTACGTCGGCGAGGGCACCCTCGATGTCGGGATCACCGGTCGTGACCTGCTCCTCGACTCCCACGCGTCGGCCCGCGAGGCCCTGAGCCTCGGCTTCGGCGCCTCCACGTTCCGGTTCGCGGCGCCGCGCGGCACGATGACGGCGGAGTCCGACCTCGCCGGCCAGCGCATCGCCACGAGCTATGCCGGCATCGTCGAGGACCACCTCTCGCGGCTCGGCATCGAGGCGAGCGTCGTCCGTCTCGACGGTGCGGTCGAGTCGTCGGTGCGTCTCGGCGTGGCCGATGCGATCGCCGACGTCGTCGAGACCGGCAGCACGCTGCGGCAGGCCGACCTCGAGGTGTTCGGCGACCCGATCCTGTCGTCCGAGGCCGTGCTCATCACGCGCGACGGGGAGGAGCCGCAGGGGTACGAGGTGCTCAGGCGCCGCATCGACTCGGTCCTCGTGGCGCGCACCTACGTGATGATGGACTACGACATCCGTGTTGAGAACGTCGAGGAGGCCGTCCGGCTCACGCCCGGCATCGAGTCGCCGACGGTCTCGCCGCTCCATCGCGAGGGATGGGTCGCCGTGCGCTCGATGGTGCCGCGCGACGCCGCCCAGAAGATCATGGACGGGCTCTACGGCCTCGGCGCGCGCGGCATCCTGGTGACCGACATCCTGGCGTGCCGGGTCTGACATGACGACGTACCGTCCGGTCGGCACCCGAGCCGTCGCCTACGGCGGCGGACTGGCGCTCGTCGTGGTGGCGGCCGCCATCACGATCGCGCTGCCCGGCGAGATCCGCGCGCAGGTCACGCCGTCCCAGGCCCTCACGCTGCTCGGCACCCTCGTGGCGATGCTCGCGATCCTGCACGGCATCGGGCGCAGCTACGTGCGTGTGGGAGACGACGAGATCGAGGTCCTGAACGGCTTCCGACGACACCGTCACCCGTGGCCGCAGGTCAAGGGCGTCGCGTACCCCGAGGGCGCGCCGTGGCCGATCCTCGTGCTCGCCGACGACGAGCGGGTCATGCTGTTCGGGATCCAGCGCTCCGCCGGTATCGAGACCTCGCGCGAGGCCGTGCTCGACATCGCCGCGCACGCCGACGCGGTGCAGCGATGAGCCACGACCGTTCGCTCGCCGCCCCCGCGTTCCCCGACGACGACGGCAGCGCCTACCCCGAGCTCGCCGCGGCGCTCGGCGACGACACGCGCGTGCTGGGCGTCCTCGGCGACGTGCGGGTCTTCGTCCCCGTCGTCGCCACGCTCGGCGGCGCCGGGGCGGCCCAGGATGGTCCCGGCGGGGGTGCCGGGCCACGGGCGGCCCAGGATGGTCCCGGCGGGGGTGCCGGGCCACGGGCGGCAAGAGATGGAACAGACAAGGACGCCGACATGGCGGCCGTGCTCATGACGGGCGCGGACGGTCGGCAGGCGCTGCTGACGTTCAGCAGCGTCGCGACCATGCAGGCGTGGGACCCGCACGCGCGTCCCGTACCGGTGTGGGGACGCGACGCCGCCAGGGCGGCGATCGACGAGGGCGCCTCCGCGATCCTGCTCGACCTCGGTCACCCGCACTTCACGGTCGTGGAGTCCGACGACGTCCAGCACCTCGCCGCCGGTCACCAGCTCGTCCGGACACCGTCCGGCACGGCGTGGATCGCGGCCTCGGGGGCATCGACCTAGCCGGCCTCGATGGCCCGCACGCCGTGCAGGGGCACGGTGATGTGGACCGCCACGTCGTGACGCTCGACGCGGGCGACGAACCCGGCCGACCCGACGGCCCGCAGCATGGTGTCGCTCGTGCCGGCGGAGACGAGCACGAGCTCGTCGGCACCGAGCGCCTTGGCGCGGCCAGCGGCGTGCCGGACCAGCAGCGTCCCGAGTCCTCGGTTCTGCCACGCGTCCTCGACGAGCAGCTGGAACACCCAGGCGCCGTCCTGCTGCTCGAGCACGCCGTGCGCGACGAGGTCGAGGCCGACCTGGACGACCAGGGCGAGACCGCCCTCGGGCACGACGAGCCGACGGACGAGTCGCGTCGTCATCGGCATCCGCAGCGGCACCTGGTAGCGCGTGTACAGCGTCTCGACGCTGCACCGGCTGTGCAGCGCGGCGACCGCCTCGATGTCGGCGAGGGTCGCCTGACGCACGAGGGGGAGCGGGTGTCGTGGCGACGGCTCCAGCAGCGGCACGTCGACACCCGCGTCGTTCACGAGCGACAGGAGTGCCTGGGCGCGCGCCCGCTCGACCGGCGTGAAGGGCACGGCGCGGCTGATGCGCAGGGCGCTGCCGTTGCGGCGTTGCAGGTCGAGCACGTCGTGGCCGGAGTAGTCGGCGACGTCCGGCAGGTCGACGTCCAGCAGGTCGTGCAGGACGGTCTCCACGTCCTCGCCGTCCTCGAGCACGCGATGCACGGCCTCCAGGTAGCGGGTCGGTCCGTCGGTCAGGGAGTCCTCGTCGGTGCGCGTGACCGACACATGGGTCCCGCCGGCCGCCACGAACAGGTCGGCGACCTGGAGCTCGGTGCGTCCGTCGGGTGCCTCGACGACGAACTCGTCGATCACGTCGGGACGCACACGGAAGACCTGCATCGCCACGATGTTGATGTCGGCCTCGCCGCACGCCGTCGCGATCCGCGCCAGGAGACCGGGCCGATCCGACAGGGTCGTGCGCACGCGCCACATCATGGGGTCATCCTGCTCCTGTCGTGTTGCCCGTCGACGTCAGGCGTATGTCCGACACGTCACGGATGAATCCACGCGAACTTCTGTGAATTGGTCCCGGGACGTGGATCCGCCGTCTACGATCGTCGAGGTCGCCCGGTCGGTCCGCGCTCGACCGTTCCACCACCTGCCACTTCGGGGAAGCACTCGCATGCGTCGTCAACTCTCGGTCCTCGCCGTCGCGCTCGTCTCCGTCCTGGCCCTCGGGCTGCTGGCGGGAAGTCCGGCCCAAGCCGTGAAGGGTCCGCCGAAGGAGCGCTCGGGCAACGCGGCCTACTCGTGGTGGACCAGCCCGACCTTCGGGCGCACCGCCTCGTCCTTCTACTTCACCGGGGTGAACTCGCAGGGCTACCAGCGCATCTACCGGTGGAGCCGGAACTCCAAGCGCAAGCTGGTCATGACGTACACGAACCTTCGCAAGGGAACGGTCGACGACCACAACGCGCCGGCGCTGTCGATGGTTCGTGGCAAGCCGTCCTTGGTCTTCTACACCGACCACCCGGGCACGATGTACTACCGACGCGCGGCAGCGGGCCAGGATCCCCGGCTGTCGAAGACCTCGTCGTCGTTCGGTCGGGCGCGACGCATGCCCTTCGACGTCCGCACGACCTACGCGCAGGTGCTCCGCGACGGTGACCGGGTCGTCGTGCTCGCCCGCTACCTCCAGGCCGGCAAGAGCGGCTGGTACTACGTGCGCTCGTCGGACTCCGGCGCCACGTGGTCCGAGCCGAGCGAGCTGTTCGACAGCGAGAGCCACCAGGCGTACCTGCTGATGCGTGCCACCGAGACGGACGCCTCCGAGCTGCACGTCATGGCCTACTGGCACCCGAAGTACGGACCCGACAACGTCGTCGGCTACCGCCGGCTGACGTTCGAGCAGCTCTGGAGCGGTGCCGCCGAGCGGTTCACGGTGAGTGGCATGCAGCGCGTCTGGGTGAGCGATCCGGAGGGGCCGGCGAACCAGCAGGTGCGCCTGCTCGACGGCGGCGACAAGGGCGGACGGCCCATGGTGTTCCTGGCGACCTGGGACGCCACGAGCTCGGTGCCGGTGTACCGCCAGGTGCTCCGTGCCGAGGACGGGACCTGGAGCAGCTCGGTCATCAGGTCCGCGGGCGGCACCTACGGCACGGGCAACGGCAACTACGTCCCGGGCGTGACCCTCGATCCACGTCCGGGTGCGAACCGCGTCTTCCTGGGCTACCGCGATGGCTCGCGGTGGCGTCTTGCGGTCTCGGACCTCGGACCGGACGGCCGGGCGTCGCAGACCACGCGCGTCCTCGCGAGCTCGCCCAAGCCGCTCGCGCGGCCGGTGGTCAACGGCAAGGATCTCATGTACCAGCGGCTCGACAGGTACCTGACGTTCAAGAACTTTCAGATCTCGGTGCACACGCTGCAGCTGCGCTAGGCGATTTCGCCTGGTGCCGCAGCGCTGGTAGGATGGCAGTCCGAAGCGGAGGCTCGCCCTCCCACCTGCTCGATCCTCTGGATCCTGGGGTAACCGGTCGGTTCGTCCGACCCGCGGTCGCGACGCGTGCGTCGTGGCCTGGATCGGTGGCTCCCGCTTCGGCAGGGGGCCACTTTTTCGTGTGGCCCCTCCACGAACCACAGGAGGATCCATCAGCAACGAGCTGCGCGTCAACGACCGCATCCGTGTTCCCGAGGTCCGTCTCGTCG
This sequence comes from Aeromicrobium sp., assembly GCA_023257515.1. Classification (GTDB taxonomy): domain Bacteria; phylum Actinomycetota; class Actinomycetes; order Propionibacteriales; family Nocardioidaceae; genus Aeromicrobium. Next base: position 5,219 of record JALRCA010000201.1, on the reverse strand, counting down.
GACCCGGCGGCGAGCAGGTCGGCATCGTGCGCATCGAGGACGCCCTGCGCCTCGCCGCCGAAGCCGATCTCGACCTCGTCGAGGTCGCCCCGACTGCCCGTCCGCCGGTCTGCCGGCTCATGGACTACGGCAAGTTCAAGTACGAGGCCGCCCAGAAGGCACGCGAGTCCCGACGCAACCAGACGAACACCATCATCAAGGAGATGAAGCTCCGCCCGAAGATCGACCAGCACGACTACGACACCAAGAAGGGTCACGTCGTGCGGTTCCTGAAGGCGGGCGACAAGGTCAAGATCACCATCATGTTCCGCGGCCGAGAGCAGCACCGACCCGAGCTCGGGTACCGGCTGTTGCAGAAGCTCGGCGAGGACGTGTCTGATCTCGGTGTCGTCGAGGCGCACCCGCGCCAGGACGGCCGCAACATGACGATGGTGCTCGCCCCGCTGAAGAAGAAGTCCGAGGCCCAGGCCGAGGTCAAGGCCGAGAAGGCCAAGACCACCGCCGAGAAGGCCGCGGAGCGCGAGGCCGAGGCGGCAGCCGACAAGGCCCACCGCGAGGCCGCGAAGAAGACCGCGACGACCAAGAAGCCCCGGCGTCGTTCCGAGAACCTCGATCCAGACATGGAGGCATGAGATGCCGAAGTTCAAGCCCCACTCGGGCACCAAGAAGCGCGTGAAGGTCACGGGCAAGGGCAAGCTGCGTCGTCAGCAGGCCAACCGTTACCACCTGGCGGAGCACAAGCCGTCGACCCGGATGCGTCGTCTCGACGGCACCGCCGACGTCGCCAAGGCCGACACCAAGAAGATCAAGAAGCTGCTCGGTCTCTGAGCCCCGCCCGGCTCACCGCGCCCCCGAAACCCTAGGAGTACCCACATGGCACGCGTGAAGCGTTCCGTCAACGCACAGAAGAAGCGCCGCGAGACCCTCGAGCGCGCCTCCGGCTACCGCGGTCAGCGGTCGCGCCTGTACCGCAAGGCCAAGGAGCAGGTCACCCACTCGCTGGTCTACAACTACCGTGACCGCAAGGCGAAGAAGGGCGACTTCCGTCGTCTCTGGATCCAGCGCATCAACGCTGCGGTCCGTGCCGAGGGCATGACGTACAACCGCTTCATCCAGGGCCTCAAGGCCGCGGGTGTCGAGGTCGACCGCAAGAACCTCGCCGAGCTCGCGGTGAGCGAGCCCGCCGCGTTCAGCGCGCTGGTCCAGGTCGCCAAGGACAACCTGCCGGCCGACGTGAACGCCCCCAAGGACGGCGCGGCCGCCTGACGGCGTCCCCCTCCACCCACGTGGCGAGCCCCGAGCCTGACCTGACCGTCCGATCCGGACGGGTCAGGCACGCTCGGAGGCTCGCCACGCGTGCGTTCCGGGCCAAGACCGGCGAGTTCCTCGCCGAGGGCCCGCAGGCCGTCCGCGAGGCGGTCGCCGGTGGGCACGCGATCGAGGTGTTCGCGACCGCCGAGGCGACGCAGCGGCACCCGGACGTGCTCGCGGCCGCCGAGACCTCCGGCGCCGACTGGCTCGTCGTGCCCGACGAGGTCGTCGCCGGGGTCGCCGACTCCGTCACGCCGCAGGGGCTCGTGGCACGCTGCCGCTCGCTCGTCCAGGGCCTCGACGCCCTCCCGGACGACCCGCGCCTGGTGCTCGTGTGCCATGACATGCGCGACCCGGGGAACGCCGGCGCCGTGATCCGGTGCGCCGATGCCGCGGGCGCCGATGCCGTGGTCCTGACGGCCGACAGCGTCGACCCGCAGAATCCCAAGGCCGTGCGTGCGAGCGCCGGCAGCCTGTTCCACCTGCCCGTGATCGCGCACCGCGACCACGGCGAGGTCTCGGCGGCGCTGGTGGAGCGGGGTGTCCAGGTGCTGGCGGCCGACGGTCGCGGCACGGTCGGACTCTTCGACGGAGCGCTCGACCTGGCCCGACCGACGGCGTGGGTCATGGGCAACGAGGCCAACGGTCTGACCCCGCACGCGCGCGGGCTCGCCGACAGAGTCGTGTCGGTGCCGATCTACGGGCAGGCCGAGAGCCTCAACCTGGCCACCGCCGCGGCGGTCTGCCTCTACGCGAGCGCCCGCGCCCAACGCTGATCCGGCCCGGGCTCACTCACACCGTCTTGAGCACGCCGCCGTCCGCGACGACGTCGATGCCGGTGAGGTTGCCCGAGCGTCCGGACGCCAGGAACGTGATCAGCGCGGCGGTCTCCTCGGGCTCGGTGAGCCGGCCGGTCGTGATCGACATGGCCCCGGGGACGCCCTCGAGGAAGGCCTCCAGGTCGGTGCCGGACTGCTCGGCCAGGTAGGCCGCGTAGCCGCCGGGGTCCGACCAGTTCTGGGTGCGGGTGGGGCCCGGAGTCACCGTCAGCGCCCGCAGGCCCCGGCCGCCGAACTCCTCGGCCAACGCCTTGGTCAGGTTGTTGAGCGCCGCCTTGGCGGTCCCGTAGTCGACAGGCTTGAACGCCGCACGCGCGCCGATCGACGACACGTTGATGACGACGCCGCGTCGTTCGATGAGCCCGGGCAGCAGGGCGCGAGTCACCCGGACGGTCGCGAAGAAGTTCAGCTCGTAGGTCGCCTCCCACGTCTCGTCGTCGAGGTCCAGGAAGCCGGCGGCTCGCATGCTGGCGTCGACGACGCCGCCCAGGTTGTTGACGAGCACGTCGGCGGCTCCGACCTGACGGGCCAGCTCGTCGGCGGCGTCGCGTCGCGTCAGGTCGAGGGCGACGGTGCGGACGTTCGCCGGAGCGTCCGCGAGCGAGGAGCGGGCGACGGCGACGACGTCGGCGCCCTCGGCCGCGAGCAGGTCGACGGTGGCGCGGCCGATGCCTCGGCTCGCGCCGGTCACGACGACGGTGCGGTCGGTCAGGTCCAGGTCCACTGGGGCTCCTCGTGGGTCAGGCGGCGGGCGACAGGACGTCGACCGCGTGGGTGAGGACGGCGACCAGGCGGTCGGCGTCGGTGCCGGTGCGGGCGAGCACCTGCAGGCCGTTGGTCGTGGCGAGGAGCCACGTGGCGGTGGTGAGGGGATCGAGGCCGGGGACCAGGCTGCCGTCGTGCACCCCGTCCGCCACGACCTGCTCGAAGGCCGCGCGCTGCGACTCCAGCGTCTCGGCGACGGCGGTGGCGACGCGTTCGTCGGACGGAGCCAGCTCGACGGCCGTCGTGGTGAGCAGGCAACCGGGCGGGCCGGAGGCGAGGGCGTGCGCCACGGCGGCCATGGCGGCACGGAGGCGCTCGGCACCGGTGCCCGCGCCGGCGAGGGCGTCGACGACGGCCTGCGACGACGAGGCGCGGTACCGGTCGAGGGCTCGGGCGAACAGCTCGTCCTTCGAGCCGAACGTGCCGTACAGGCTGCCACGACCGATGCCCAGGTCGTCGACGAGCCGCTGGGGTGTCGTGCCGGCGTAGCCGTGGGTCCAGAAGGTGTGCATCGCCCGGTCCAGGGCGACGTCGGGATCGAACTGCTTGGGCCGGGCCATGACGGCAGGCTGCCAGTTATGGAACGAAAGTTCAAGAACTTGCTGGTGTGCCGGCCCAGTCGCTTCGTACTAGATTGCGCGGCATGGAGTGGATCGACGACTTCCCCGACGGGGTCGTGGTCGCCGATGCCGAGGGCCGCGTCGAGTACGTCAACGAGCGGATCGAGAACATGGCGCGCGCCGACCCCGGCGAGATGATCGGCATGCACATCAGCGAGGCGATGCCCTTCGATGACCTCAACGGAAACTCCTGGTACGACTCCACGCGCCCCTACGACGGGCTCGCCATCCGCACCCGCATCTCCGAGCAGGCGTGGTGGTCCCCGCGCGGGAGCGAGTACCTGATCACGGCGCGCCTGGTGCGCGAACGTCCCGCCGGACCGGTCCGACGCGTCGTGGTGAGCGTGCGGAACGCCCGGGTGCGCAACCAACGTGACCGCGAGCGGTCCGACCTCGTCGCGACCGTCGCCCATGAGCTGCGCTCGCCCTTGACCGGCATCAAGGGGTTCAGCTCGACGCTGCTGAGCAAGTGGGACAAGTTCTCCGAGGAGCAGCGCCAGCTCATGCTCGAGACGGTCGACGCCGACGCAGACCGCCTGACGCGCCTCATCACCGAGCTGCTCGACGCCGCGCGCATCGACGCGGGGCGGCTGACGCTGCGCCGCGGTCCGGTCAAGGTCGACGAGATCGTGCGGCACGTCCTGCGCAACGTGTCCGCGGCCGGGGCCGTCGACGCCCACGAGGTCGAGGTTGGCGACGACCTGCAGCTCATCTGGGGCGACGCCGACCGCATCACCCAGGTCGTCACCAACCTCGTCGAGAACGCGATGCGTCACGGGCACGGTCTCAAGCGCATCCTGGTCCAGAACACCGAGCACCCCGACTACCAGGGCGGTGTCTCGCTGCAGGTCCACGACCACGGCCCGGGCATCCCCGAGGAGATGCGCCAGCGTGTGTTCAGCCGCTTCTGGCGCTCGGGCCCCGGGGCGGGCAGTGGGCTGGGCATGTACATCGTGCGCGGCATCGTCGTCGAGCACGGTGGGCAGATCGACATCCAGGACTCCGAGGGCGGGGGAGCGGCGATCCGCATCTGGCTGCCGATCAACGAGCCCGACACCCTGACCGACTGAGGGCCGCCGACGGCCCTCACTAGACTGTCCGGGTGTCTGCCCCGAACTCCGACTACGACCCTGTCGAGGTGACGCCGTTGCGCGCCGACGAGGTCGAGCGCGCCCGTGACGAGGCGCTCGCCGCGATCGCCGCGGCCTCGACCCTCGACGAGCTCAAGGAGGCGCGGCTCGCCCACGTGGGCGACCGGTCGCCCCTCGCGCTCGCGAACCGCGAGATCGGTGCGCTGCCGCCCCAGGCCCGCAAGGACGCCGGTCAGCGCGTCGGTCAGGCCCGCGGGGCCGTCACCAAGGCGCTGGCCGCTCGGACCACCGAGGTCGAGGCCGTCGAGCTCGAGCGCGGGCTGGCCGCCGAGGCCGTGGACGTCACCCTCCCGGTCGACGTCGAGCCGGTCGGTGCGCGCCACCCCATCACGACGATCCAGGAGACCGTCGGCGACATCTTCGTCGCGATGGGCTGGGAGGTGGCCGAGGGGCCGGTCATCGAGGCGGAGTGGCTCAACTTCGACGCCCTCAACCTCGGCCCGGACCACCCGGCGCGCACCATGCAGGACACCTTCTGGACCGAGCCGGCCGACCGCCACGTCGTGCTGCGCACCCAGACCTCGCCGGTGCAG
>JALRCA010000163.1 GCA_023257515.1 Aeromicrobium sp. | reverse complement strand
CAGTGGATTGGTCGCGGGCCTCGGGCATGGCCACGGCCGAAGCGCAGCCGGCGAGGAGCAGGGTGGAAGCGGAGGCGAGGGCGAGGGCGAGTCGGCGCATGCCGGCAGTGTGCCACGGGCACCGGCGCGCCGGGGGCGATTGACGTCGGGGCTCAGGGCGCCGGGCTAGTGTCCCGCGGCTTCCCAGTTCGGACCCTCGCCGACGGACACGTCGAGGGGGACGCGCAGCTCGACCGCACCGGCCATGGCAGCCACGACGAGATCGCGCACCTCGGCGGACTCCCCCGGCGCCACCTCGAGCACGAGTTCGTCATGCACTTGGAGGAGCAGCCGCGATCCCAGGCCGCGCTCTCCGATCAGTCGATCGACCTCGAGCATCGCGACCTTGATGATGTCAGCGGCCGATCCTTGGATGGGCGCGTTGAGGGCCATGCGCTCGGCCATCTCACGACGCTGCCGGTTGTCGCTCTGCAGGTCCGGCAGGTAGCGGCGCCGGCCCATGATCGTCGCCGTGAACCCGGTCTGGCGGGCCTCGTCGACCACGCCGCGCAGGTAGTCGCGGACGCCACCGAACGTCTCGAAGTAGTCGTCCATGAGCGACTGCGCCTCGCCCGTGGTGATGCCGAGCTGCTGACTCAGGCCGTAGGACGACAGACCGTACGCGAGCCCGTAGTTCATGGCCTTGATGCGCGCACGGAGCCCACCGTCGATGTCGCCGGGCTCGCGCTCGAACACCTTGGCCGCCATGACGGTGTGGAAGTCGTGGCCCGAGCGGAATGCCTCGATGAGGTCGTCGTCCTCGGACAGGTGCGCCATGATGCGCATCTCGATCTGGCTGTAGTCGGCCGTCAGCAGGGTCTCGAAGCCCGGTCCCACGACGAACGCCTCGCGGATGCGTCGTCCCGACTCGGTGCGGATGGGGATGTTCTGCAGGTTGGGGTCCGCCGAGCTGAGACGTCCGGTCGCGGCGATCGTCTGGGCGTACGTCGTGTGGATCCGGCCGTCCGGCTGGATGGTCTTCTGCAGACCCTCGACCGTCTGGCGCAGACGCGTGACGTCGCGGTGCGCCAGGAGGTGCTCCAGGAACGGGTGCTCGGTCTTGACGAAGAGCTGCTGCAGTGCCTCGGCGTCGGTCGTGTAGCCCGTCTTGGTGCGCTTGGTCTTGGGCATGTCGAGCTCGTCGAACAGGACGACCTGGAGCTGCTTGGGCGAGCCGAGGTTGACCTCCTTGCCGATGACGTCGTAGGCCTCCTGGGCCGCGGCCAGCATCCGCTCGGTGAACTCCGCGTGCAACGCGTCGAGGTGCTCGGTGTCGATCGCGATCCCGTCGGTCTCCATCGCGAGGAGCACGTCGACGAGGGGCAGCTCGACGTCGCGCAGCAGCTCGAGGGACTCCTGCTGCTCCAGCTCGGGCTCGAGCGTGGCCCACAGGTCGAGCACGGCCCGCGCGCGCTGGGCCGCGGCGTCGGCGCCGGCGGTGTCGTCGTCGAAGGCGAGCTGGCCGGAGGTGTCCTCGGCCGTCAGGTCACGCTTGAGGTAGCGCACCGTCAGGTCCGCGAGGTCGTAGGCCCGCTGGTCCGGTCGCACCAGGTAGGCCGCCAGGGCGGTGTCGGCGACGAGGCCCCGCACGGGCCAGCCCTGGGCAGCCAGCGCGTGCAGCTGTCCCTTGGCGTCGTGGAGCACCTTGGGCCGGTCGGCGTCCGCGAGCCACGCGGCCAGGGCGGCCTCGTCGGCGGCCGCCAGCGAGTCGGTCGAGACCCACAGGGCCCGGCCGTCGGCGGTCGCGACGCTCAGCGTGTCCAGACGCGCACCCGTCGGACGGAGCACGCCCGTCGTCTCGACGCCCACGCTCGTGCCCGCTGGCGCGTGCTCGGCGAGCCACGCGCTCACCTCGCCCTCGCCCGGGAGCGCGACCTCGACCTCGACGGCGGCCTCGGTCGAGGCCGACTCGTCGCCACCGCCGAGGTAGTCGAAGAGGCGCGTGCGCAGCGCTGCGAACTCCAGGGCGTCGAACACGCGATGGATCGCGTCGCGGTTCCACTCCGTGCTGAACACCAGGTCCTTCGGGCCCGCCGGCAGGTCCAGGTCGCGCACGAGGGCATTGATGCGCCGGTTGCGCAGCACGTCGTCGAGGTGGTCGCGCAACGACTGCCCGGCCTTGCCCGGCACGGCGTCGACGTCGGCGACGAGTGCCTCGAGCGAGCCGTACGCGTTGATCCACTTGGCCGCCGTCTTGGGCCCGACCCCCGGCACCCCCGGCAGGTTGTCGCTCGTCTCGCCCACGAGGGCCGCGATCTCGGGGTAGTGCTCGGGCGTCACGCCGTACTTCTCCTCGACCGCGGCCGGCGTCATGCGGGCCAGGTCGGACACCCCCTTGCGGGGGTAGAGCACGGTCACCCGGTCGGTGACGAGCTGCAGCGCGTCACGGTCGCCGGTGCAGATCAGCACCTCCATGCCCTCGGCCTCGGCCTCGCGCGTGAGCGTGCCGATGATGTCGTCGGCCTCGAAGCCGTCCTTCTCGAAGGTCCTGATGCCCAGCGCGTCGAGGACGTCCTTGACCAGCGTGACCTGACCCTTGAACTCGGTCGGCGACGCGCTGCGGTTGCCCTTGTAGTCGGCGTACTCCTGGGTGCGGAACGTCTGGCGCGAGACGTCGAACGCCACCGCGACGTGGGTGGGCTGCTCGTCGCGCAGCACGTTGATGAGCATCGAGGTGAAGCCGAAGACGGCGTTGGTGTGCTGCCCCGTCGTCGTGGAGAAGTTCTCGACCGGCAGGGCGAAGAAGGCTCGGTAGGCGACGGAGTGGCCGTCGATCAGCAGCAGGCGATCCACCCGGCCGACTGTAGTCGGACCCTCTGACAGTGCCGTACCTGCCGCCGTCAGGCGCGGGCGCGACGACGCAAGGTGCGGCGCACCGCGATCATCCGCCCCGTGTCGCGCGAGTTCGTCGCCTTGGTCGACAGGCGCGAGCGCAGCTTGCTGGCCTGGATCGCCCGCAGGACGGCGATCTGGTTGAAGCCGAGCTTCGTGAGGTACCGGTTGGGTTCGCGCGCGTGCGCCGGGATCGAGGCGACCACGAACTCGCAGCCGTTCTCCTCGCCGTACGAGGCGACGGCGGACAGCAGCGTCATGGCCACCGAACGGCGGCGGTACCGCGGCGAGACCTGGATCTCGGTCACCACGAGGATCTTGGTCAGGTTGATCGGCGTCACGGTGCTCAGGTCGCACACCGTCGCCCCCACGATCTCGCCCTCGGACTCCGCCACGATGATGCGCTTGTCGGGCTTGCCCAGGTGCAGGTCGATCGCCGCGGCGGCCTCGGCGACCCCCGGCTCGCGCCACAGCGTCTGCTGCGTGAAGGCCTCGGACCCCTCGTCGGAGCTCGCCGCGGCGCACTCGCGCCAGAGGGCGATGAGCGCTGCCGCGTCGTGCCGGTCGGCGTCGCGCAGCTCGACGGGAGGACGTCCTGCCATCGGCACTCCTGGGGGTCGGACCGTCGACCAGGAGCGGCCCGCGAGGTGCGAGACTGAACGCCGGCCGAGGGAAGCTCGGTCTTCAACGACAGAGGAACGATACATGCTGATCGGGACGGGCACGGCGGTCAACGTCGTGACGGTCGTCGTCGGCTCGGGCCTCGGTCTCGCGATCGGCCACCGCCTGCCCGAGCGCGTGCGCACCACCGTGACCGTCGCCCTGGGGCTGGTGACGTTGCTCATCGCCGCCGACGCGGCCATGGACGTCGACGGCGCCGACCTCGTCGAGGCCGTCGACCGGGGCGCTCCCACGCTGATCGTCCTCGGCTCGCTCGCGCTCGGCGGCATCCTCGGCGCGTTCGCGCGGATCGAGGACCGGCTCGAAACGTTCGGACGCTTCCTGCAGCGCGTGCTCGTGCGCGGCGACGCCGGTGACTCGCGCTTCGTCGAGGGATTCGTGGTCAGCTCGCTCGTCTTCTGCGTCGGGCCGCTGACCGTGCTCGGCTCCATCAACGAGGGGCTCGGACGCGGTGCCGACCAGCTCCTGCTCAAGGCCGCGCTCGACGGCTTCGCCTCCCTTGCCTTCGCGGCCGCCTTCGGCCTCGGCGTCATGGCCTCGGCGCTGTCCGTGGGTCTCGTCCAGGGCTCGCTGACCCTTCTCGGTCTCGCGCTCGGGTCGGTCCTCCCCGAACCTCACCTGCTGGCGCTCGGCGCCACCGGCGGCCTGCTCCTGGTGGGCGTCGCGCTGCGCCTGCTCGACGTGGCGAAGCTCCCCGTGGCGGACCTGCTGCCGGCCCTCCTGGTCGCCCCGCTGCTCACGGAGGTCGCGATCAGGGTCTCCTGAGTCGACTTCATCGAACTGTTACCTGCCACGGCTCGATCCCGGTCAGGACGGCCCTCCTGACGGCTATGCTCCGGGAACGACCTCGCGTCATTCCCCGACCCCCAGGAGTCCCGCGTGCGACTGCGACTTGCAGCTCTCGTCCCGCTGGTGATGTGCCTGACGGTGCTTGGCGGTCTCACCAGCTCGGCCCTTGCCGACGAGACCCCGAGTCCCCAGGCCAGCGCCTCCGCCGGCAGCAGCCCGTCCGCCGGAGAGACCGCTGAGCCCCCCGATGCCGACTTCTACGTCGCCGTCCAGCTCATCGACAGCTCGAAGAAGACCGCCACGAGCCCCGGCGAACCCGTGCCGGGCGTCAAGCTGACCGTGACCCAGGGCAGCGGCACGGCGGTCGGCTCCGGCGTCACCGACGCCGAGGGCCGCGTCTACATCCCGCTCGAGATGGGCGGCAAGTACAAGGTCGAGCTCGACCCCAAGACGCTGCCCGACGGCGTCAAGCTCTCCGGCGAGGCCGCGACCACCAAGAACGTCTCGGTCATCCTCGAGGGCGCCACGAACGTGCAGTTCCAGATCGGCGTCGTCGCCGAGAAGGGCGTCGGCTTCGGCGCGGAGCTGTCGCAGGCGCTCTTCAACGGCGTCAAGTACGGCCTGATCATCGCGCTCGCGGGTCTCGGCCTCTCGCTCGTGTTCGGCACGACCGGCCTGACGAACTTCGCCCACGGCGAGCTCATCACCTTCGGCGCCATCATCGGCTACGTGTTCAACCGCGGCCTCGGCCTGCCGGTCATCGTCGCCGGCGTGCTGGCGGTGGTCGCCTCCGCGGCGCTGGGCTGGGCCCAGGACAAGGGGCTGTGGGGCCCGCTGCGCAAGCGCGGCACCGGCCTGGTCGCCATGATGATCGTCTCGATCGGCCTGGCGCTGCTCGCGCGCAGCATCTTCCAGTACACGTTCGGCGGATCGACACGCACCTACTCGCAGTACGTCGCACAGGGCCCGCACAGCGTGGGCCCGATCGACGTCGCCGACAAGGAGATCGTGATCATGGCGGTCGCGATCGTCGTCATCGCCGTCACCTGCATCTCGCTGGCCACGACGCGTCTCGGCAAGTCGATGCGCGCCGTCGCCGACAACCCGGCCCTGGCCGCCTCGTCCGGCATGCGGGTCGACAGCGTCATCACCGCCGTCTGGATCCTCGGCACGGCCCTGACCGGCCTGGCGGGCTTCCTGTACGCGGTCGACAAGCAGGTCAGCTTCGTGATGGGCTTCAAGATCCTGCTGCTCGTCTTCGCCGCCGTCACCCTGGGTGGCCTCGGCACGATCTGGGGCGCCATCATCGGCTCGATCGTCATCGGCATCGTCTCCGAGGCCGGCCCGGTCTTCGGCGTCCCCGCCTCCATCAAGGACGTGGGCCCGCTCCTCGTCCTCATCCTCATCCTGCTGCTGAGACCGCAAGGAATCCTCGGCAAGAAGCAGCGGATCGGCTAAGGGAGCGTCATGGACTTCGGAACTGTCATCGACGCGGCCCTGTCGCAGGCGCTCGGCCCCCAGGCCATCGTCTTCGCGCTCGCCGCGATCGGCCTCAACATCCACTTCGGCTACACGGGCCTGCTGAACTTCGGCCAGGCCGGCTTCATGGCGGTCGCGGGCTTCGGTCTCGCCGTCAGCGTCGTCAAGCTCGACCTGCCCTTCGCGCTCGCCGTCGTCATCGGCCTGCTGATGTCGGTCATCCTGGCCTTCGTCCTGGGCGTGCCGACCCTGCGGCTACGCGCCGACTACCTCGCGATCGCCACGATCGCGACGGCGGAGATCCTGCGCCTGGTCCTCGGCGCGGTCGAGTTCAAGGACTTCTTCGGCGGCTCCAACGGCCTCAACGGGTTCGTGGGCCCCTTCCAGGACCTGAACCCGTACGGCGGGCCGCTCGACCTCGGCATCGTCTCGTGGAGCCGTGCCGACCTCTGGTCCCTCACGGTCGGCTGGGTGCTCGTCGCCCTGTCGTGCCTGCTGGTCTGGTCGCTCATGCGCAGCCCGTGGGGCCGCGTGCTGCGCTCCATCCGCGAGGACGAGGACGCCGTGCGCTCGCTCGGCAAGAACGTCTTCGGCTACAAGCTGCAGGCGCTGATCCTCGGTGGTGTGTTCGGCGGCCTCGCCGGACTCTTCCACGTGCTCAAGCAGGGTTCGGCCGTGCCGACCGACTTCAACACGACCTTCACGTTCTACGCCTACGCCGCACTGCTCGTCGGTGGCGCGGCCCGCGTGCTCGGCCCGGTCATCGGGTCGATCCTGTTCTGGTTCCTCGTCGCCGGACTCGGCTCGATCTTCGGACAGCTGACCGACGGCTCCGGGGTCGACCTGCCGACGTGGATCATGACCGACACCCAGGCCAGCCTGGTGCGGTTCATCGTCCTCGGCCTCGGCCTCATGCTGCTGATGATCTTCCGACCCCAGGGGATCTTCGGCGACCGAAGGGAGATTGCGATCGATGCCCGCTGACACCACCACCGCACGGGAGGCCCTGGCCTCCGTCTCGCGAGAGCCGGGCGCACCCAAGCCCGACGCGATCCTCACGGGCGACAAGATCACCCGCACCTTCGGCGGTCTCACCGCGGTCGACGTCGACCACATCGAGATCCAGCGAGGCGTCATCACGGCGCTCATCGGGCCGAACGGCGCCGGCAAGACCACCCTGTTCAACCTGCTGACGGGCTTCGACTCCCCCGACACGGGCACGTGGGCGTTCAACGGCCGCTCGCTCGCGAAGGTCCCGGCCTTCAAGGTCGCCCGCGCCGGCATGGTCCGCACCTTCCAGCTGACCAAGGTGCTCGCGAAGCTGACGGTCATCGAGAACATGCGGCTCGGGGCGACCGGGCAGCGGGGCGAGAGCTTCTGGAGCGCACCGTTCAAGGCGCTGTGGTCCGGCCAGGAGGACGAGGTCACGTCGCGCGCCGACAGCCTGCTCGAGCGGTTCAAGCTCGACGCCAAGCGCGAGGACTTCGCCGGGTCGCTCTCGGGCGGTCAGCGCAAGCTCCTCGAGATGGCGCGTGCCCTGATGGTCGATCCCGAGCTCATCATGCTCGACGAGCCCATGGCCGGCGTGAACCCCGCGCTCAAGCAGTCGCTGCTCGGGCACGTCAAGTCGCTGCGCGACGAGGGCCGCACGGTCCTGTTCGTCGAGCACGACATGGACATGGTCCGCGACATCTCCGACTGGGTCATCGTCATGGCGCAGGGCAAGATCGTCGCCGAGGGCACCCCCGACCAGGTGATGTCCGACCAGGCCGTCATCGACGCCTACCTGGGCGCGCACCATGACACCGACATCACCGAGCTGGACGAGACCGAGCTCGAGCAGGCCACCGAGGCCGAGCTCGACCAGGAGGCCTGACATGGCAGAGATCCACGAGCCCGGCCAGGACGCCGGACGCGAGGCCGCACGCGACGCGA
>JALRCA010000141.1 GCA_023257515.1 Aeromicrobium sp. | reverse complement strand
TTCTCCTACGTCGGTACCCCGCACATCACCAAGGACGGCCTGTTCCACACCTCGGGGCACCTGCCGTACTACGCCGACACGATGTTCCCGCCGATGGAGTTCGAGGGCACGAACTACCAGCTGAAGGCGATGAACTGCCCGATGCACAACCTGATCTTCCGGTCGCGCCAGCGTTCCTACCGCGAGCTGCCCCTGCGGCTGTTCGAGTTCGGCAGCGTCTACCGCAACGAGAAGTCCGGCGTCATCCACGGCCTGACCCGCGTACGCGGCTTCGCCCAGGACGACTCGCACTCCTACGTCACCCCGGAGCAGGCCCCGGACGAGATCCGTCACCTGCTGCACTTCATGCTGAGCCTGCTGCGCGACTTCGGGCTCGACGACTACTACTTGGAGCTGTCGACCCGCGACGCCACGAAGGACAAGTTCATCGGGTCGGACGAGGACTGGGAGGTCGCGACCCAGGTGCTGTCCGACGTGGCGACCGAGACCGGCATCGAGCTCGTGCCGGACCCGGGTGGCGCCGCGTACTACGGCCCCAAGATCTCGGTCCAGGCACGCGACGCGATCGGGCGCTCGTGGCAGATGGGCACCGTCCAGTACGACTTCAACCAGCCGGCGCCCGACCGCTTCGGCCTCGAGTACGTCGCGGCCGACGGCAGCCGTCAGCAGCCGGTCATGATCCACTCGGCGAAGTTCGGCTCGATCGAGCGCTTCCTCGGCGTGCTCGTCGAGCACTACGCGGGTGCCTTCCCTCCGTGGCTCGCCCCGGTGCAGGCGGTCGGCATCCCGGTCGCGGAGCGCCACGTCGAGTACCTCCACACGCTCGGCCAGCGCCTGCGTGGCGCGGGCATCCGGTTCGAGGTCGACGACAGCGACGAGCGGATGCAGAAGAAGATCCGCACCGCTCAGACCCAGAAGATCCCGTTCATGCTGATCGTGGGCGACCAGGACGTCGAGGCCGACGCCGTCTCGTTCCGCTACCGCAGTGGCGAGCAGGAGAACGGGGTGCCGGTCGACGAGGCCGTGACCCGCATCCTCGAGGCCATCGCCTCGCGCACCCAGGTCTGAGGTCTGGGCTGAGCTGCGGCGGACGCAGCCCGGTTCTCGTCACGAAGCCCGGCGCACGACCCGGGCTTCGTGCGGAGAACCGTGGTCGGTGCGCTGATTCCCAGGTGAGCCTGGGAATCAGCACCGCTCGGCGAGCCGCCGCACGCTCTCGGTAGGTTGGAACGGTGAGTGCTGAGGACCGCCTGGAACGGCTCTGGACGCCGTACCGCATGTCGTACGTGCGGGGCGAGGAGGCCGACTCAGGGGTGGCCGAGGCCGACGCGTGCCCGTTCTGCCGCATCGCGGCCGGGGGAGCCCAGTCCGGGGGAGCCCAGGCCGGGGGAGCCCAGTCCGGGCTCGTGGTGCACCGCGGCGCGACCGCGTTCGTCGTGCTGAACCTCTACCCGTACAACCCGGGCCACCTCATGGTGGTGCCGGACCGGCACGTCGCCGACTACACCGACCTGGATGCGGCCGAGACCGCCGAGGTCGCGACCCTGACCCAGCGGGCGCTCACGACCCTGCGGGCCGTGTCGCAGCCGCACGGGTTCAACGTCGGGCTCAACCTGGGCGGTGTCGCAGGTGGCTCGCTGTCGCAGCACCTGCACCAGCACGTCGTCCCGCGCTGGTCGGGGGACGCCAACTTCATGACCGTCATCGGGCAGACCAAGACGCTGCCGCAGCTGCTCGAGGACACGCGCGACCTGCTGGCCGCCGCGTGGCCGCAGGAGGACTGATGCTCGAACGCTTCCGCCAGTTCTGGACCAACGTCTGGGCACCGCTGGCGAACCTGCTGCTGCGCCTGGGCGTCAAGCCCGACCACGTGACGATCGTCGGCACGGCGGGCGTGACGTTCGGCGCGCTCTTCTTCTTCCCCCGCGGGGAGCTGTTCTGGGGCGTCATGGTCATCACGGCGTTCGTGTTCAGCGACCTCATGGACGGCTACATGGCGCGGGCGTCGGGCCAGTCGTCGAAGTGGGGCGCGTTCTTGGACTCCACGCTCGACCGCGTCGGCGACGCCGCCGTGTTCGGCGGGCTCGTCCTGTACTACGCGTCGTCGCACGCGGAGTCGCAGCTCGGTCCGGTGAAGCTCTACTTCTGCCTCGCGCTCGCGTGCCTCGTGCTCGGCAACCTGACCTCGTACGCGCGGGCCCGCGCCGAGAGCCTCGGCATGCAGGCCAAGGGCGGCATCGCCGAGCGCGCCGACCGGCTCGTCGCGATCCTCGTCATGACGGGCTTCAACGGCCTGCTCGGACTGCCGTTCCTGACGGAGATCACGCTGTGGGCGCTCGCGCTCGCGAGCCTCGTGACGGTGGTCCAGCGCATGGCGATCGTGCACCGCCAGGCCGTGCAGCAGCCCGGGCTCGACGGATGAGACGAGGCCGCGGGACCTGCGACCCCGCCGCGTAGAATCGAGACGAACCACCCCACCAGAACCCGTGCGAGGAACCAGCGTGAGCAACGAGAACACCACCGTCGGGACGTCCCGCGTCAAGCGCGGCATGGCCGAGATGCTCAAGGGCGGCGTCATCATGGACGTCGTCACGGCGGACCAGGCCAAGATCGCCGAGGACGCCGGCGCCGTCGCCGTCATGGCGCTCGAGCGCGTTCCCGCCGACATCCGCGCCCAGGGTGGCGTGGCGCGCGCGAGCGACCCCGACCTGATCGACGCGATCATCGAGTCGGTCTCGATCCCCGTCATGGCCAAGGCGCGCATCGGTCACTTCGCCGAGGCGCAGATCCTGCAGAGCCTTGGTGTCGACTACGTCGTCGTCAAGGTGCCGCGCTTCAACTTCGAGAAGTTCCCGGCGGCGGATGCGACCCTCACGACGACCATGAAGTCCGTCGGCGAGGCCATGGCGATCGGCCGCAACTTCACGGAGGCTCTTCAGAAGGCCCTGAGGTCGCTCGAGCGCAAGGAGGCGCCGT
>JALRCA010000187.1 GCA_023257515.1 Aeromicrobium sp. | reverse complement strand
CGTCCTTGAGGTTCGGGGCGATCGACTCCGCGTAGACGTGGCGCTGGACCTGGTCGGGGGTGAGGATCATGACGACGTCGGACTCCTCGACGGCCTCCGCGACGGTGAGCACGCGCAGGCCCTCGGCCTCGGCCTTGGCCTTGCTGCGCGAGCCCTCGGCCAGGCCGATCCGCACGTCGACACCAGAGTCGCGCAGGTTGAGCGCGTGGGCGTGGCCCTGGCTCCCGTAGCCGATGACGGCGACGTTCTTGCCCTGGATGATGCTCAGGTCGGCGTCGTCGTCGTAGAACAGTTCAGTCACTTGTGCTCTCCTCTTAGGCGCTGTGCGAGCCGGGGACGGCCCGCAGCGTGCGGTCGGTGATGGACCGGGCGCCGCGGCCGATGGCCACGCGCCCGGACTGGGCGATCTCTCGGATGCCGAACGGCTCCAGCACGTTCAGCATGGCGTTCAGCTTGCCGGAGTCGCCCGTGGCCTCGATCGTGACGGCGTCGGTGGCGACGTCGACGACCTTGGCCCGGAACAGCTGGACGGTCTCGAGCACCTGGCCGCGCGTGGCGGCGTCGGTGCGGACCTTGATGAGCATGAGCTCACGCTCGACGGCCGACGACGAGTCGAGCTCGACGATCTTGAGC
Source organism: Aeromicrobium sp. (assembly GCA_023257515.1). GTDB lineage: Bacteria > Actinomycetota > Actinomycetes > Propionibacteriales > Nocardioidaceae > Aeromicrobium. The sequence goes on along the minus strand of JALRCA010000187.1, from coordinate 2,067 downwards.
ACGTTGACCAGCTTGTTGAGCTGCTTCGTGACCTGCTCGAGGGGCAGCTCGTCGACGTTGACGACGATCGTCATCCGCGAGATCTCGGGGATCTCCGTCGGTCCCACGGCGAGTGAGTCGATGTTGAACCCGCGGCGCATGAACAGGCTGGAGACGCGCGCGAGCGCGCCCGGCGTGTTCTCCACCAGCACGGACAGCGTGTGCTGCGTCGTCATGAGATGCCTTCCTCGTCGTCCCAGTCGGGGGCCAGGTCGCGGGCGATCTGGATGTCGTCGTTGCTCGCGCCGCCGTGGATCATCGGCCACACCATCGCGTCGCGCTCGACCACGAAGTCGATCACCACGGGACGGTCGTTGATCGCCATGGCCTTCTCGATCGTCGCGTCGAGGTCGGCCTCGTCGTCGCAGCGCAGACCCACGCAGCCGTAGGCCTCGGCCAGCTTGACGAAGTCGGGGATGCGCAGTGCGCCGATCGACGTCGGACCGGTGTTCAGGTCGGTGTTGGAGTAGCGCTGGTCGTACAGCAGCGTCTGCCACTGCCGCACCATGCCGAGCGAGCTGTTGTTGATGACGGCGACCTTGATACCGATGCCCTCGATCGCGCAGGTCGCGAGCTCCTGGTTCGTCATCTGGAAGCAGCCGTCGCCGTCGATGGCCCACACGGTGCGGTCGGGGTCGCCCACCTTGGCTCCCATCGCCGCGGGCACGGCGTAGCCCATCGTGCCGGCGCCGCCGGAGTTGAGCCACTGGCGCGGGCGCTCGTAGTCGACGTAGTGCGTGGCCCACATCTGGTGCTGGCCGACGCCTGCCACGTAGATCGCCTCCGAGCCGACGAGCGCGTTGAGGCGCTCGATGACGGTCTGCGGCGCGAGGCCCTCCTCGGGCTTGTCGTAACCGACCGGGAAGCGGTTCTTGATCCCGAGCACCTGGGTGCGCCACGGCTCGAAGTCCAGGACCACCCCGTCGTCGTCGGCCTGCTTGTGCAGCACCGTGACGAGGTCGGAGATGACCTCGCGGCAGTCGCCCACGATCGGCACGTCGGCCGTGCGGTTCTTGGAGATCTCGGCGGGGTCGATGTCGGCGTGGATGATCTTGGCGCCGGTCGCGAACGTCGACAGCTTGCCGGTGACACGGTCGTCGAACCGGGCGCCGAGCGAGATCAGCAGGTCGCTGCGCTGCAGCGCGGTGACCGCCGCCACGGTGCCGTGCATGCCCGGCATGCCCAGGTGCAGCTCGTGGGAGTCCGGGAACGCACCGCGAGCCATGAGCGTCGTGACGACCGGGATCCCGGTCAGCTCGGCGAGCTCGGCGAGCTCGGCCGACGCGTTCGCCTTGATGACGCCGCCACCGACGTAGAGCACGGGGCGCTCCGAGGCGGCGATCAGGCGGGCGGCCTCGCGCACCTGCTTGCCGTGCGGCTTGGTCGTGGGGCGGTAGCCCGGCAGCGCCAGCTCGTGGGGCCACGCGTACGGCGTGGTGGCCTGGAGCGCGTCCTTCGCGATGTCGACGAGCACGGGGCCGGGACGTCCAGTGCCGGCGATGTGGAACGCCTCGGCGATGACGCGCGGGATCTCGGCCGGGTCGGTGACCAGGTAGCTGTGCTTGGTGATCGGCATCGTGATGCCGCGGATGTCGGCCTCCTGGAACCCGTCGGTGCCGATCAGGTTGCTCGAGACCTGGCCGGTGACGGCGACGATCGGCACCGAGTCCATGTAGGCGTCGGCGATCGCGGTGACGAGGTTGGTCGCCCCCGGACCGGACGTCGCCATGCAGACGCCGACGCGTCCGGTCGCCATCGCATAGCCCTGCGCAGCATGGCCGGCGCCCTGCTCGTGACGCACCAGCACGTGGCGGATGGTCGAGTCGAACAGGGGGTCGTAGGCCGGGAGGATCGCTCCGCCGGGGATGCCGAAGATGACCTCGACACCGGCCTGCTCGAGCGCGCGGACGAGGCTCTGCGCTCCGGTCAGCTCCTCGGCCGGCGGCCTCGTGACCTGCTCCGTCATGGTGGGTCCTTCTCCTCGTGGTGGGTGGTGTGGGTCGTGGCCGTCCGTCTGCATGAAAAAAC
>JALRCA010000275.1 GCA_023257515.1 Aeromicrobium sp. | reverse complement strand
GCGATGCCCGGCAGGGCGTTGCCCTCGTGCACGACGAGCGGGATGCGCGTGCGCCGGGCCACGAGGTAGGCCGGCACGGAGACGTAGCCCCCGAAGCCGACGATCACGTCGGGCCGGACGCGCTCGACGACCTCGCGCGTGGCCTTGACGGCTGCGCGCAGCTTGCCGGGCACCTGCAGCATCGCCTTGCCGGGCTTGCGCGGCAGCGGGACGGGCGGGACGAACTCCAGCGGGTAGCCGGCCGCCGGGACGAGGTCGACCTCGAGCCCGCGCGGCGTGCCGAGGCACGTGACCTCGGCACCCTGGTCGCGCAGCACGGCAGCCGTCGCGAGCAGGGGCGACGTGTGTCCGGCGGTCCCTCCGCCGGCCAGCAGGACACGCACGGACTCATCGCCTCCTGGCAGCGGCGCGTCGGGCCCGACGGGCCTTGGCCGCGTCGAGGGCGCGGCGCGCACCCGGCTCGGTCGTCGCGAAGTTCAGCAGCAGCCCGGCCGCCAGGAGCGTGACGAGCAGGCTCGAGCCGCCGTACGAGACGAGCGGCAGCGGGATGCCGATGACGGGCAGCAGGCCCAGCACCATGCCCACGTTGATGATGGCCTGGGCCGTGATCCAGATCGTGATGCCCGCAGCGGCGTAGCGCACGAACGGCTCCATCGTGCGGGCCGCGATGCGGATGCCGGCCACGCACAGGAGCGCGAACAGGGCCAGCACCACGACGCTGCCGGCCAGCCCCAGCTCCTCGCCGACGATCGCGAGGATGAAGTCGGTGTGCGCCTCGGGCAGGGTTCCCCACTTCTGCCGGCTCTGACCGAGCCCGGCGCCCCAGAAACCGCCGGAGGCGAAGCCCATCATCGCGTGCACCGACTGGTAGCCCGCGTTGTCGGGGTCGGCCATGGGGTTCAGGAAGCTGAGCAGTCGCGTGACGCGGTGCGGCGCGGTGGCGATGAAGAACACGCTGACAACGCCGAAGAAGGCCAGGACGCCCCCCATCCACCGAGCCGGCAGGCCGGCGACGAACGCCATGCCGATGATGATGAGGAACAGGACCGACGCCGTGCCGAGGTCGTGCTGCGCGACGACCATCGCGGTGACGAGCCCCGCGAACAGCCCCATGGGCCAGAGCACCCGCCGCGGGTTGGCGAGCGCCCTGCCCGCCCGGGCGTAGTGGTCGGCGATCCACAGGATCAGCGCCAGCTTGGCGAACTCCGAGGGCTGCAGCTGGAAGCCCGCGACGACGGGCAGCCAGTTGCGGTTGCCGTTGACCTCGACGCCCACGCCCGGGACGAACGTGGCGGCGATGAGCAGGACGCTCGCGATGAGTGCCCAGCCGGCGAGCCGGCGCACGAGCCGCAGCGGCACGCGCGAGGCAACGTAGGCGAGCCCGAGGCCGAGGACCGCGAACGCCAGCTGGCGCAGCACGATCGCGTAGGAGTTGTCGTAGAGCTCGAAGGCCAGCACCGAGCTCGCGCTCAGGACCATGATGAGGCCGAGCCCCAGGAGCAGGCCCGTCGTGCCCAGCACGAGCTGGTAGGACGCGAGCGGGCGCTCGAGCGTGCGGCGCGCAGTCTCGAGCACGGGCACGCGGCCGTCGGTGGGGGCGCTCACCCTCATTCCCGTCCGAGGCGCCGGTGCACGGCCGCGGCGAACGCGTCACCGCGGGCGCCGTAGCTGTCGAACTGGTCGAACGAGGCGCAGGCGGGTGCGAGCAGCACGGTGTCGCCGGGCTGCGCGAATCCGGCGGCGGCCTCGACGACACGGTCCATGAGGCCATCCTCGCCGCTCGGGACCTCGACGACGGGGACATCCGGCGCGTGTCGCCGCAGTGCCTCGGCGACGAGCCCGCGGTCGACGCCGATCAGGACGGCGGCGCGCAGGCGGTCGCGCGCGCCGCGGACGAGGTCGTCGAACGTGGCGCCCTTGGCCTGCCCGCCGGCGACCCAGACCGCGCGGTCGACGCCGCGCAACGACGCCGCGGCGGCGTGCGTGTTGGTGGCCTTGGAGTCGTCGACCCACCGCACCCCGTCGGCAGTGGCGACCTCCGCGATGCGGTGCGGCGCCGTGCGGAAGGAGCGCAGTCCCTCGCGCACCGCGGCCGGCGGCACGCCGTGCGAGCGGGCCAGGGCCGCGGCGGCGAGGGCGTTCTCGACCTGGTGCGGCACGGGGTCGCCCAGGTCGGCGAGCGTCGCCAGCTCGGCGGCCGAGTCACGACGCTCCTCGACGAAGGCCCGGTCCGCGAGCACGTCGTCGACCAGCCCGACCTGGCCCGGGGCCGGGACACCGAGCGTGAACCCGATCGCCCGCGCGCCCTCGACGACGTCCGCCTCGCGCACGAGTGCCTCGGTCCGCGGGTCGGCCACGTTGTAGACGCACGCGACCCGCACGTTCTCGTAGATCCGGCCCTTCGCACCGGCGTACTCGTCGAGCGAGCCGTGCCAGTCGAGGTGGTCCGGCGCGATGTTGAGCACCGCGGCGGACTCCGCGGCCACGGAGCTGCTCCAGTGCAGCTGGTAGCTCGAGAGCTCGACGGCCAGCACGTCGAGGGGCTCCGGGTCCATCACGGCCTCGAGCACGGGGCGACCGACGTTGCCGACGGCGGCCGAGCGCAGACCGGCGGCGCGCAGGATCGCGTCGAGCATCTGCACGGTGGTCGTCTTGCCGTTCGTGCCCGTCACGCACAGCCACGGGGCGGCCTCGGGGCCGCGCAGCCGCCACGCGAGCTCGACCTCGCCCCACACCGGGACCCCCGCGGCCGCGGCCGTCTGCAGCAGCGGCACGTGGGGCGCCCAGCCGGGCGAGGTGACGACCAGGTCGAGTCCCTCGGGCAGGGCGCCGGTCGATCCGGGGCCGAGGCGCAGGTCGACGCCGAGCGTCTCGAGCAGCGTGGCCTCGTCGCGGCGACGGTCGTCGACCGGCTCCCGCTCGTCGACGACGACCACGTCGGCACCGAGGTGCTGCAGCGTGTCCGCGGCGGCGAACCCGGAGACCCCGAACCCGGTCACGAGGGCTCGGACGCCGCTCCAGTCGGCGTCGTGACCGAGCGAGGCGACGTCGCGCGTCATACGCCGACGACCCACTCCCAGTAGAAGACGCCGAGACCCGTCGCGACGCACAGGCCGCTGATGATCCAGAACCGCACCACGATCGTGATCTCGGCCCACCCCAGCAGCTCGAAGTGGTGCTGCAACGGCGCCATGCGGAAGATGCGCTTGCCGCCCGTGAGCTTGAAGTACCCGACCTGCAGGATGACCGAGGCGGTGATGGCGACGAACAACCCGCCGATGATGACGAGCAGCAGCTCGGTGCGGGTCATCAGCGCGAAGCCTGCGATGGCCCCGCCCAGCGAGAGCGAGCCCGTGTCACCCATGAAGATCTTGGCCGGCGAGGCGTTCCACCACAGGAAGCCGAAGCAGGCCCCGGTCAACGCCGAGGCGACGACCGCCAGGTCGAGCGGGTCGCGGACCTCGTAGCACTTGAGGCCCGGGCTGGTGGCGCAGTTCTGGTTGCTCTGCCAGATGCTGATGACGACGAACGCGCCGAAGACCATGGCGGCGGCGCCCGTCGCGAGTCCGTCGAGCCCGTCGGTCAGGTTCACGCCGTTGCTGGCCCCCGCGATCATGAGCAGCACCCAGATGATCAGCAGGAACGTGGGCATCGTGGTGCCGGGCAGGTCGCGCGTGAAGGAGAGCGCGTGTGTGATCGGCGTGCGGTTGTTCTCGTCCTCCCAGTTGATGGCGAGGACGGCGAAGACCAGCCCGACCGCGACCTGGCCGATCATCTTGGCCTTGCTGCGCAGGCCCAGGCTGCGCTGCTTGGAGATCTTGATGTAGTCGTCGAGGAACCCGATCGCACCCAGCCCGGCGAAGAGGAACAGCAGCAGCAGCGCCGACGCACTGGGCCAGAAGCCGGTGGCGAGCTTGGCCACGGCGTAGCCGAGCAGCACCGAGAAGATGATGACGAGGCCGCCCATGGTCGGCGTGCCCCGCTTCGTGTGGTGCGAGGTGGGTCCGTCGTCGCGGATGAGCTGTCCGTAGCCCTTGGCGACCAGCACGCGGATCGCCAACCGGGTCCCGAGAAGGGTGCCGAGCAGGGCGAAGGCACCGGCGATCAGGATGGCCAGCATCGGTCGGGAGGTTCCTCTCGCGAAGGTGGGGGTCGGACGCGCGTCAGGTCGAGTATGCCGCTAGGCACCGGTGAGCGCGTGGACCACCCGCTCCAGGCGAGCCCCGCGCGAGGCCTTGACCAGGACCGCGTCCCCGCGTTCCAGCCACGGACGCAGGAGGGCGACCGCCGCGTCGACGTCGGGCACCACGGTGGCGACCTCGCCGGCGCCCTCGGCGACCGCCCGTGCGGACTCGCCGACGACCACGACCTTGTCGACGCCGAGCGAGGCGGCGTGCTCCCCGACCGACCGGTGCGCCTCCTGGGCGCCGTCGCCGAGCTCGAGCATCTCGCCCAGCACCGCGACGCGTCGCGGTGCCTCGAGCGCGGCCAGGGCCGAGAGACCGGCCCGCATCGACTCGGGGTTCGCGTTGTAGGTGTCGTCCAGCACGACGACGCCGTCCTCGGTGACGTGGCGCTCCATGCGCCCGGTCGAGGCCGAGCGGAGGGCGGGCACCGTCGTCAGGACGCCCTCGGCGGGCAGACCGAGCACGTCGCACACCGCGAGCGCGGCCGCGAGGTTGACGGCCTGGTGCTCGCCCACGAGGGGCACGTGGACGGTGTCGACCCGGTCGCGCACGGCGTAGGTGGCGTCGGGCTCGCCGCTCGTCGTGGGACGCACGTCGACGATCCGCACACCGTCGGAGCCGGGCTCGACCTCGCGGCCGAACCACCGCACGACGGCCTCGGAGCGCGCCTGCATGGCCGCGACGCGGTGGTCGTCGGCATTGAGGACCGCCGTCCCGCCGGGGTGGAGCGCCTCGACGAGCTCGCCCTTGGCGATCGCGATGTTGTCGACCGAGCCGAACTCGCCCACGTGGGCGGTGCCGACGTTGAGCACGACGGAGACGTCGGGCGGGGCGATCCGGCACAGCTCGGCGACGTGGCCGATGCCGCGGGCGCCCATCTCGACGACGAGCACCTCGGTGTCCTCACGGGTCCCGAGCACGGTGAGCGGCACGCCGAGCTCGTTGTTGTGGTTGCCCTGCGTGGCGACGACGCGCCGGTGCGGGGCGACGAGCTGGGCGATGAGGTCCTTGACGCTCGTCTTGCCCTGCGATCCCGTGATGGCGACGACCCCGGGACGCACGACGTCGAGCACGTGGCGGGCCAGACGTCCGAGTGCGACGGTCACGTCGTCGACGACGACGCCCGGCACCCCGACGTCGCGCGAGCCGAGGACCGCGGCGGCCCCGGCCTCGACGGCGGCGGACGCGAAGTCGTGGCCGTCGACGCGCTCGCCCGCCAGGGCGACGAAGAGCCCGGCCGGCTCGACGGCGCGCGAGTCGACGGTCGCTGCACCGGTCACCCGGGTCGAGCCGTCGCCGACCACCTCGCCACCGACGACGTGGGCGATCTCGGTCAGGGTCGAGGCGATCACGAGGCGTCTCCGATCAGCTCCAGGAGCACGGCCCGGTCGTCGAACGGATGCACGACGCCGTCGACCTCCTGGCCCTGCTCGTGGCCCTTGCCCGCCACCACGACGGTGTCGCCGGCGTGGGCGAGGGCGACCGCGTGCGCGATGGCCTCGCGGCGTCCTGCGACCTCGACCGACGCGGCCGGACCCGCCTGCGCGCCGCTGAGCACCGCGGCGCGGATCGCGGCGGGGTCCTCCGAGCGCGGGTTGTCGTCGGTGACCACGAGCACATCGGCCCCGGCAGCGGCGACCTCACCCATGAGGTGGCGCTTGTCGCGGTCGCGGTCACCACCGCACCCGAGCACGACGATCCGCTTGCCACCCCTCTCGGGGGCGATGGACGCGATGACGCGCTCGACGGCATCGGGGCTGTGGGCGTAGTCGACGATGACGGTGAAGGCCTGGCCCTCGTCGATGCGCTCCATGCGGCCCGGCACGCTCACGTCCGCGAAGGCGTCGGTGAGGACCTCGGGGCCGACTCCCGCAATGCGGAGGGCGGACCATG
>JALRCA010000274.1 GCA_023257515.1 Aeromicrobium sp. | reverse complement strand
ACCGACCTTGGTGTCGAGGACCTCGCCGTAGACCATCTTCGCGGCGATGAACACCAGCAGGGCGGCGAGCGCGGCCTTGAGGTGCTTCAGGCGGGCCACCAGCTCCGCCACCAGGAAGAAGAGCGGGCGCAGGCCCAGCAGGGCGAAGGCGTTCGCGGCGAACACGACGAACGTGTCGGTCGTGATGCCGAGGATGGCGGGCACGGAGTCGACGGCGAAGATGATGTCGACGACGGCGATGGCCACCAGGGCGGCGCCGCCGGTGGTCAGCATCCGCTTGCCGTTCTCGGTGGTGATCAGCTTGTCGCCGTGGTCGCCCTCGGCGATCGTCAGCCTGTTCTTGACGCCCTCGACGAGCTTCTCGTCGCCGTCGTGGTCGTTGCGATGCTTCCACAGCCGCCAGCCGGTCCAGGCGAGCAGCGCCGCGAACGGGTAGGTCAGCCACGACGCCGCGTCGAGCGCCGCAGCACCGACGAGGATGAAGATCAGGCGCAGCACGAGGGCGAGCACGATGCCGTACGTCAGCAGCCGGACGCGCTTCGGCGTCGGCACGGCGAACGCACCGAGCACCACGAGGAAGACGAAGACGTTGTCGAGCGACAACGACTTCTCCACCAGGTAGCCGGCCAGGTACGTGCCCGACTGCTCGGAGGTGCCGAACAGGTACAGGACGACGCCGAACGCGAGCGCGATCGCGATCCAGGCGACGGACCAGACGGCGGCCACGCGGACCGGCATCTCGTCGCGCTTGCGGGTCAGCAACAGGTCGATCGCGAGCAGCACGACGATCGTGACGAACAGCAGGGTCCAGTCGAGGGTGGATCCGAGGGCCATGAGGCAGGTCCTTCGCGGTGCAGTGTCAGGTGACAGGGATCGCGAAGGTTTCTCCGCCCGGAGGGGCCACCCGGCGCGGGTGTCCGTGGGGACACCGTGCTGACGCACGCGGGTCGACGGGATACTTCCCTTCGTATGTCGACAAATGTACCGGCAGGTACCAGACCTCGCAGGGCTCGCGGGGCGTGACGTCAGTCGCGCTCGGTGGCCATGCGGCGCACCGTGCGGCGCTTCTCGTCGTCGACGGCCTCCTCGTACGCCGTGACGAGCGCCTGCACGGTCAGGGGCTTGAACCGCTCGACCATGGCCGTCGTCAGCTCCGGCGGCTGGCCCGAGGACTTGAGGTGCGGCCAGACCTTGGAGCGGAACAGGTCGGTCAGCTCGTGCGCGAGCGCCTGGCCGTGCTCGGTGATGATCCGGCGCGCGTCGTGCGCGGCGTCGATCGGCAGGCCGGCCTCGAGGAAGCCGATGCCGACGGCGAGGTGCGCCGGGGCGAGGCGGAAGACGTCCTCGGTGGGCGTCGGCTCGACGACCCCGATGGCCACGAGGATCTCGAGCTCGTCGTCGCTGAGCGCCCGACCGGCGCGTGTCTCGAGCGCCGACCGGTCCAGCGTCTCGGGCATCTCGGGCGTCCACGGCGCGAGCAGCGTGCGGTGCAGGGCGACCTGCTCGGGGGACGCGCCCGCCGGGATCTGCTCCAGGTAGCCCTCGATCGCCGAGAGCGTGAAGCCGTGCGCCTGGAGCTCGCGCACGAGCTCCAGGCGGGCCAGGTGATCGGGGCCGTAGTAGCCGTTGCGTCCCTCGCGGCGCGGCGGGGGGATGAGACCGCGACCGGCGTAGAAGCGGACGGTGCGCACCGTCATGCCCACGCGGGACGCCAGCTGCTCGACGCTGAGCGTGTCGGGTGCGGTGTTCACCGGGCCGAGCCTAGTGCTTCTTCTCTGATTCTTCGGGGGTCCCCTGGAAACTCTGACAGTGTTGCTGTCACAATCGGGGGCGAAGGTTCTACCCCACCGCTTGTGCGAGGACACTGACATGACCGAGGCATTCGTCTACGACGCCATCCGCACCCCCCGAGGTCGCGGCAAGAAGACCGGTTCGCTCCACGAGGTCAAGCCGATCTCCCTGGTGAACGGCCTGCTCGACGAGCTCAAGACCCGAAACCCCGACCTCGCCCCCAACGAGGTCGACGACGTCGTGCTCGGCGTCGTCTCCCCCGTCGGCGACCAGGGTGCCGACATCGCCCGCACCGCCGTCCTGGCCTCCGGCTTCGGCGAGCAGGTCGCCGGCGTGCAGCTCAACCGCTTCTGCGCCTCCGGCCTGGAGTCGATCAACCAGGCCTCCGCCCGCGTCAAGTCCGGCTGGGAGGACCTCATCGTGGCCGGTGGCGTCGAGTCCATGAGCCGCGTGCCGATGGCCTCCGACGGCGGCGCCTGGGCGATGGATCCCCGGACCGCGCTCGACACCGACTTCGTGCCGCAGGGCATCGGCGCCGACCTGATCGC
>JALRCA010000265.1 GCA_023257515.1 Aeromicrobium sp. | reverse complement strand
GTCGCCGATCTTCTTGCGCAGCGGCTGCGGGTCGATGCCTCGTTCGGTGTTGTAGGCGATCTGCTTCTCGCGACGACGATTGGTCTCGTCGATCGCGAGCTCCATGGAGTCGGTCACCTTGTCGGCGTACATGATGACCTGGCCCGAGACGTTGCGCGCCGCACGGCCGATGGTCTGGATGAGGCTGCGGCCGGACCGCAGGAAGCCCTCCTTGTCCGCGTCGAGGATCGCCACGAGGCTCACCTCGGGGAGGTCGAGCCCCTCGCGCAGCAGGTTGATGCCGACCAGCACGTCGTACTCACCCATGCGCAGCTCACGCAGCAGCTCGACGCGCCGCAGCGTGTCGACCTCGCTGTGCAGGTAGCGGGTCCGGATGCCCGCCTCGAGCAGGTAGTCGGTCAGGTCCTCGGACATCTTCTTGGTCAACGTCGTGACCAGGACGCGCTCGTTGCGCTCGGTGCGGGTACGGATCTGGGCGATGAGGTCGTCGATCTGACCCTTGGTCGGCTTGACCAGGACCTCGGGATCGACCAGCCCGGTGGGCCGGATGATCTGCTCGACGACCTCGCCGCCGGTCTGCTCCATCTCGTAGGACCCCGGGGTGGCCGAGAGATAGACCGTCTGACCGATCCGGTCCAGGAACTCCGCCCACGTCAGCGGCCGGTTGTCCATCGCGCTCGGCAGCCGGAACCCGTGCTCGACCAGGGTGCGCTTGCGCGACATGTCGCCCTCGTACATCGCACCGATCTGCGGCACGGTCACGTGCGACTCGTCGAGGACGAGCACGAAGTCCTCGGGGAAGTAGTCGAGCAGGCAGTTCGGAGCCGATCCCGGTGGGCGACCGTCCATGTGTCGTGAGTAGTTCTCGATGCCCGAGCAGGTGCCGATCTGCTGCATCATCTCGAGGTCGTACGTGGTGCGCATGCGCAGCCGCTGCGCTTCGAGCAGCTTGTTGTCGCGCTCCAGCTCGGCGAGGCGCTCGCCCAGCTCGGTCTCGATGGAGCTCATCGCGCGCGTCATGATGTCGGGACCGACGGCGTAGTGGGTGGCGGCGCCGACGAACAGCTCGTCGTCCTCGCTCAGGACCTCGCCGGTGAGCGGGTGGAGCGTCATGAGGCGCTCGATCTCGTCGCCGAAGAACTCCACGCGCACCGCCATCTCCTGGTACACGGGGAAGATGTCGATCGTGTCGCCCTTGACGCGGAACGTGCCGCGGGTCGACGTCGCGTCGTTGCGCACGTACTGCGCCTGGACGAGGGTGCGGAGCAGCTCGTCGCGCGGCTGGGTCTCGCCGACCTTGAAGCCGATCATGCGGTTGAGGTACTCCTGGGCCGAGCCCAGACCGTAGATGCACGAGACCGTGGCCACCACGACGACGTCGCGTCGCGTGAGCAGCGACCACGTCGCCGAGTGGCGCAGCCGCTCGACCTCCTCGTTGATCGAGGAGTCCTTCTCGATGTAGGTGTCCGTCTGCGGCACGTAGGCCTCGGGCTGGTAGTAGTCGTAGTACGACACGAAGTACTCGACCCGGTTCCGCGGGAACAGTTCGCGGAACTCTGCGGCCAGCTGTGCGGCGAGGCTCTTGTTCGGGGCCAGGATGAGGGTCGGACGCTGCACCTCCGCGATCAGCCCGGCCACCGTGAAGGACTTGCCGGAGCCGGTGATGCCGAGGAGCGTCTGGGCACGGTCGCCCCGCCGGATCCCCTCGGCCAGCGCCGCGATCGCCCGGGGCTGATCGCCGGCCGGCGCGAACTCGGAGACCAGCTCGAACGGGGGCACCGTGGAAGTCTACGGGCGGACGGCTCTCACGCCCCGGCGGTTCCGTCGGCATCGGCGTCATCCGCCGCAGCACTCGCCGCGCGTTCGTCCCGCAGACGGAGCAGGTCCTCCCACAGCTCCTCGACGATGGCGGCGAGCGCCTCCCGGTCGGCGCCGTTGTCGATGACGTGGGTGGCGATCGAGAGGTTGAAGCAGCCCAGGCGGTCGCAGCCCAGCGAGTCGGCGCCGCACTGCAGCACAACCGCCGTCGGCTGGTACGCGCCAATCGTCCGCTCAATAATCGGCTTGAAGAGGCTCAAGTA
>JALRCA010000235.1 GCA_023257515.1 Aeromicrobium sp. | reverse complement strand
CAGATTGCCGCCGCGCAGGATCGGCGAGGCCATCAGGAACCAGCGCATCGCGTCGGCGCCGTCGCGGTCGAACACCTCGGACACGTCGGGGTAGTTGCGCAGCGACTTGCTCATCTTGTTGCCGTCCGAGCCCAGCACGATGCCGTGGCTGACGCACGCCTCGAAGGCGGGGCGGTCGAACAGGGCCGTCGCCAGGACGTGCAGCGTGTAGAACCAGCCGCGGGTCTGGCCGATGTACTCCACGATGAAGTCCGCGGGGAAGTGCCCCGACGCGCCGGCGTCAGCTCCGGAACCGACGAACCACTCGGCATTCTCGAACGGGTAGTGCACCTGCGCGAACGACATCGAGCCGGAGTCGAACCACACGTCGAGGACGTCCGGGACGCGGCGCATCATCGAGCGGCCGGTCGGGTCGTCGGGGTTCGGCCGCACGAGGTCGTCGACGTAGGGGCGGTGCAGGTCCGGGACGCCGTCGTTGGTCGGCAGGCGCCCGAAGTCGCGCTCGAGCTCCTCGAACGAGCCGTACACGTCGATGCGGGGGTGGGCCGGGTCGTCGCTCTTCCAGACCGGGACGGGCGAGCCCCAGAACCGGTTGCGCGTGATCGACCAGTCGCGGGCGTTCTCGAGCCACTTGCCGAACTGCCCGTCCTTGATGTGCTCGGGGACCCACTGGATCTGCTGGTTGAGCTCCAGCATGCGGTCCTTGATCGCCGTGACCTCGACGAACCACGACTCGACGCCCTTGTAGATGAGCGGCTGGCGGCAGCGCCAGCAGTGCGGGTAGCTGTGGTCGTAGGTCTCGCGGCGCAGCAGGAGCGTGCCGGGGGAGACCGAGCCGGTGCCCTGCTTGAGGTCGTCGATCACGTGCGGGTTCGCGTCGAAGACCTGCATCCCCGCGTAGTCGGTGACCGGCGCGGTGAACCGGCCGTCCTTGCCGACCGGCATGACGGGCTCGATGCCCTCGCGGTCGGTGACCTCCTTGTCGACCTCGCCGAACGCGCCGGCACTGTGCACCAGGCCCGTGCCGTCCGTCGTGGTGACGGCCTCGTCGGCCGCGACGACGCGGAAGGCGTTCTCCTGGTCGGCGTAGTACGTGAACGGCGGACGGTAGGTCAGGCCCACCAGGTCCGCGCCCGTGCCGCGCCACACGACCTCGGGCTCGTCGCCCAGCTCCCGCGCGTAGGCCGCGACGCGCTCCTTCGCGAGCACCAAGCGGTGCTTGTCCGCCGCCCGAGGCCCGGCGCCCCCGCCGGGCGCCTCGTGGGCGACGGCGACGTACTCGATGTCGGTGCCGACCATGACGGCCAGGTTGCTCGGCAGCGTCCACGGCGTCGTCGTCCAGATCATAACCTTGGCGCCCTCGAGCTCGCCGGGCGTCGTGATCTCGAAGCCGACGGTGACGGCGGGGTCCTGGCGGTTCTGGTAGACGTCGTCATCCATCCGCAGCTCGTGGTTCGACAGCGGCGTCTCGTCGTTCCAGCAGTACGGCAGCACGCGGAAGCCCTCGTAGACCAGGCCCTTGTCGTACAGGGTCTTGAAGGCCCAGATCACCGACTCCATGTAGTCAGGGTTGAGCGTGCGGTAGTCGTTCTCGAAGTCGACCCAGCGCGCCTGACGGGTCACGTAGTCCTGCCACTCACCGGTGTACTTCAGCACCGAGGCGCGGCACGCCTCGTTGAACGTGGCGATGCCCATCTCGACGATCTCGTCGGTCGTCTTGATGCCGTTGAGACGCATCGCCTCGAGCTCCGCGGGCAGGCCGTGGGTGTCCCAGCCGAAGCGGCGCTCGACGCGGCGGCCCCGCATCGTCTGGTAGCGCGGGACCACGTCCTTGACGTAGCCGGTGAGCAGGTGGCCGTAGTGCGGCAGGCCGTTGGCGAACGGCGGGCCGTCGTAGAACACGAACTCGTTGCTGCCGTCGGGGCCGGCGTCGCGACCCTCGACGCTCGCGCGGAACGTGTCGTCCTCGCGCCAGTACGCCAGCACCCGCTCCTCGATCTCGGGGAAGCGGGGAGAGGCCGGTACGCCTGGCGGCGTGGTCGCACCGGCCGGCTGGCCGGTCTGCACCTTCGGGTACGTCATCGGGTCGCTTCTCTCCTGCACAGGTGGATCGTCCGGTCGAGGACGACCCTGCTGCAGGACCGCGGTACCACCTCGGTTGCCTCCGCCGACGGCTCGGCGAGGACCACTCGTTGGGGGCTGTGACGGGCCCACCCGTCCGGTTCTACTGAGAGGCCCCGGGAGGCCTCCGTTCTTCCGGCTGCTCGCCGCTGATGACGGCTCGGACGCTGTGCGGACAAGCGTACCTGCGGACGCCGCGCGCTCGGGCGGCGGTGCGGCTTGCGTGGGGGGTGGCGCGGGTCTACATTCCCCGCATGCCCAAGACCACCCTGGCTGTGCGCGCGGACGAGGAACCCTGGACCGCCGCCGAGACGAAGGCCGTGCGGGCGGAGCTCGAGGACGACCTCCTCCGGCTCCGCAAGGAGCTCGACCTGTCCGCGAAGGAGCTGCAGGACCTGCTGCGTGACGGCGTCGACGGCGCCGGCAACGACCAGGCCGACGTCGGCTCGACGAGCCTCGAGCGCGACGCCGAGATGTCGCTCGCGGCCAACCAGCGCGAGCTGCTCCTGCAGACCGAGCGAGCCCTCCAGCGACTCGACCACGGCACCTACGGGGCCTGCGAGGTCTGCGGCGAGGCGATCGGCAAGCTCCGGCTCATGGCATTCCCGCGCGCCACGCTGTGCATGGCGTGCAAGCAGCGCGAGGAGCGTCGCTGAGCCCAGCGTGCGCCCGGCCAGTTGCGCGCCGTGTGGGAGACTCGGGGCGACATGGATCCCGCACCTGACCCCTCCGTCGACCCGCACGAGAGCCGCTCCGCCGAGACCCGGCCCGGTCGCTCGACGATCGGGCTGTTCGTCGTCGTGGTGGTCGTCGTCCTGGTGATCGACCAGGTCACGAAGGTGCTGGCCGTCGATCGTCTCGTCGGACGTGAGCCGATCGAGGTCGTGCCCGGGTTCCTCTCGCTGACGTTCCTGCGCAACCCCGGTGCGGCGTTCGGCCTCGGCACCTCGATGACGGTGCTCCTGAGCCTCGTCGCGGTCGTGGTGTGCGTCGTCGTGGCACGCATGGCGCCGCGGCTGCGCGACCGCGGCTGGACGATCGCGCTCGGCCTGCTGCTCGCGGGGGCGCTCGGCAACCTCTCGGACCGGCTGTTCCGCGAGCCCGGCTTCCTGCGCGGTCACGTCGTCGACTTCATCGACTACAACGGCTGGTTCGTGGGCAACGTCGCCGACATCGCCCTGACCGTCGCCGCCGTCCTCGTCGTCTGGCGCAGCTGGAGGGGCGTCGGCCTCGACGGCACCCGGGAGGGCGCGTGAGCGAGGCGATGGAGCGGCGCGTCATCGCCGTGCCCGAGGGACTCGCGGGGGAGCGGGTCGACACCGCGCTGTCGCGGCTGCTGGGGCTCTCGCGCACGCGGGCGAGCGAGCTCGTGGCGGACGGGCACGTGCAGGTCGACGGACGCGAGCCGCAGAAGTCCGACCGCGTCGAGGCCGGGGCGCTGCTCGAGGCCTCGATCCCGGCGCCGCGGCAGGCGGTCGTCGTGGCCGAGCAGGTCGAGGGCATGAGCATCGTGTTCGAGGACGACGACATCGTCGTGGTCGACAAGCCGGTCGGCGTCGCGGCCCACCCGAGCGTCGGCTGGACCGGGCCCACGGTCGTCGGTCACCTGGCCGGGGCCGGCGTGCGGATCTCGACCTCGGGCGCGTCGGAGCGGCAGGGCATCGTGCAGCGGCTCGACGTCGGCACGAGCGGACTCATGACGATCGCGAAGTCGGAGCAGGCGTACTCGGTGCTCAAGCAGGCGTTCCGCGACCGCGTGGTCGACAAGACGTACCACTCGCTCGTGCAGGGCCACCCGGACCCGAGCATCGGCACGATCGACGCCCCGATCGCGCGTCATCCCAAGCACGACTTCAAGTTCACCGTGCGGGCCGACGGCCGGCCGAGCGTCACCCACTACGACACGCTCGAGGCGCACCGGTACGCGTCGCTGCTCACGATCAAGCTCGAGACGGGCCGCACGCACCAGATCCGCGTGCACATGAGCGCGCTGCACCACCCGTGCGTCGGCGACCTGCAGTACGGAGCCGACCCGACACTGGCGTCCAAGGTGGGTCTGGAGCGCCAGTGGCTGCACGCCGTGCACCTGGGCTTCGTGCACCCGCGCACGGGTGAGCGCGTCGACTTCGAGAGCCCGTACCCCGACGACCTGCAGCACGCCCTCGACGTCGTCCGCTCCCTCGACTGACCCCCCACCCCTCGCACCCACGGCCCACCTCCCCGCTGAGTGTGACGAAGTGGCTGTGAATTCGGCGATTTCACGACCACTTCGTCACGCTCAGCGGGTTGTGGAGACGCGGTTGGCGCGGCGGCGGAGCAGGGACACCCTGTGCGGGTGGACGGGCAGCGCGCTGAGAGACATCAGGACCTCCTGGAACGAGGCAGGACACGCGGTGCTCTTCGTGGGCCGCGGTTCGAGCGGCGGTCGCACGGGCTGTACCGCCGCGCGGGCGTCGACCTCGGCGTGGTGGACGCGCGGGTCGACGACGCCGTCGGGCTCCTGCTCCCCGGCAGCGCGCTCGGCGGCTGGGCGGCGCTGCGGCTGCAGGGCAACGACTTCTTCGACGGCTGGTCTCCCAGCGGGGTGCGGCGGGCGTTGGTGCACTGCCTGCCCGGGACCCAGCTCAGGCGGCGCGATGCGGTCGAGCCGTTCCGAGGTCTCGTCCACCCCGACGAGCTCCTCCACCTTGAGGGCGTCGCGATGGCGACCCCGGCGCGAGCGGTGTTCGACGAGGCACGCCTGGCGCGCACCCTGACCGGCGCGGTCGTAGCCATGGACATGGCGCTGAGCACGACCCACGGGCGGCCGCGGACGACGCCCGCGGCCCTCTCCCTCGTCATCGGGTCGCACCACAAGGTGCGCGGCATCGTGCGGGCGCGCAGAGCCCTCTCGCTCGCGTCCACCCGGTCGGCCAGCCCAGCGGAGTCGGCCGTCCGGATGATGGCTCGAGCGGCCGGCCTGACGAAGCTCCTCGTGAATGCCCCGGTGTTCTCACCCTTCGGTGAGCTGCTGGGGGTGGCCGACCTGTTCGACCCCGAGACCGGGCTCGTGATCGAGTCCGACGGCTCCGACCATCGCGAGGCCGGGCAGCACGCCGAGGACAACCGGCGCGAGGAGCGGTTCGAGCGGCACGGCGCGGTCGTGTGCCGCGTCTCGGGCCCCGACCATGCGCGACCCTTCGAGACCCAGGCCCGCATGGTCGCCGCCCAGGTCCAGGCGAAGCGGTCGGGCATCCGTCGCTGGACGCTCGACACCCCGGCCTGGTGGGCCGACTGGCCTGCCGCCCGCCGCTGGCTCTGACCCCCACCCCGCTGAGTGTGACGAAGTGGTCGTCGAACCGCGTGATTGACGACCACTTCGTCACACTCAGCGGGGTGGGGGCGGGGGAGGGAGTGGGGTGGTCGCGGCAGGGGGTCTGGGAGACTAGGACCATGACCAGCACCGTGCGCCAGTCCGACAAGCTGAGGGATGTCCTCTACGACATCCGTGGCCCCGTCAGCGCACGAGCCGCCCAGCTGGAGGCCGAGGGTCACCGCATCCTCAAGCTCAACCTCGGCAACCCGCAGCCGTTCGGCTTCGACGCGCCGTCGGAGATCCTGCAGGACGTCATCGCCGGCCTGCCCGGCGCGGCCGGCTACTCCGACTCGCGGGGCATCCTGGCGGAGGTCGAGGCGGACCACTGCGTCGTCGACTGCGGCGGCGTGGGTTACGTCGTCGCCTGCGGATCGCGCACCCTGCAGCGCCTGCCCGCGCCGGGCGACGAGGCGACCCTGCACGTCGAGCACGTGTGGAA
>JALRCA010000170.1 GCA_023257515.1 Aeromicrobium sp. | reverse complement strand
CTCAGTCCAAGGGTTTTGCGGCAGCTGTTGATGTGATTAACTCTCTTCCCGGTGCCCTTGCCGGCCAACTTGAAGAAGTGATTGCTAACACGACCGATGATGTCACCCTGGTCTTGACCGGTGGTGCTCGTGTGTTCTGGGGTGGTCCAGAAAATGCGGCCATGAAGAACCGGGTTTTGACCCAATTGCTTGCAGTGAACCCGGTCGGTTCCGTCAGCGAGTACGACGTCTCGTCGCCCAAAACAGCGGTCGTTCGACCCACTGGTCCAGAGGGACCCCCCCGCCATTCCAGCCCGCACTCCCACCAGTCCTGGTAGAACGAGACCGACGTCCTGGGGGACCGCGAACAGCGCCACGGCACGAGTGGCGCACGCCGCGAGGAGCTGTGCATGAACCACCCGAAAACCGTCCCGGGCCCCGATCCGCGGGCCGGGCAGGCCGAGGCCTGGCCGGAGGTCGTCGACCGCGCGAGCTGGCAGCGCGAGGTCGAGGCGTTGCGCGCTCGCGAGAAGGAGCACCTGCGCGCGGGTGACGCCCTGGCCGCGGCACGCCGACGGCTGCCGATGGTCGAGGTCGACCCGACCACCCCGCTCGAGGGCGCCGCGGGGCCCGTCACGCTGCTCGAGGCGTTCGAGGGACGCACCCACCTGCTCGCCTACCTGCACATGTGGCACGCGGGGTCGCCCGCCGAGCAGCAGTGCCCCGGCTGCACGTTCTACGCCTCACAGGTCACCGAACTGGCCTACCTGCACTCGCGTGACGTCACGTTCGCGGTCCTCGCCCAGGGGCCACTGGACGAGGCGCTGCGCTACCGGGACTTCATGGGCTACGACGTGCCCTGGTATGCGCTCCGCGAGTCACAGGCAACGCTGACCGAAGGGCGCACCGAGTACCCGTTCCACCTCAACGCCTACGTCCGGCGCGGGGGCCAGGTCTTCGAGACGTACACGACGACCGGCCGCGGCGTCGAGGCGATGTCGACGTCGTACAGCCTGCTCGACCTGACGCTCCACGGGCGGCAGGAGATCTGGGAGGACAGCCCGTCCGGCTGGCCTCAGCTCTGGACGTCCGACGGCGGCCAGCAGCGCGTCGACGGTCGCCCGAGCGCCCAGTGGTCACGCCTGGTCGCGGGTCGTGGCGACGACCTCGGCCCAGGCCGTGACGGCGAACCCGGCCACTGCTGCGGCCCCTGATCCGGCTCAGCCGCCGACCGCGACCCCAGCACCGCATAGACCTCGGTCGCGGCTCCGCGCCGAAGGCGCCTCCTGCCGATCCCCGGAATCGAGTCGGCCCCCACCGCCGCGCAGCGGCATCGAGGGAACCCGTCATCGTCCCTCCGCGCCGCCGTCGCCAACGGGAGGTGCCCGATCGCGAGCGGTCTCGCACAGCGCCAGGTCCGCCCTTCTTTGACAAGTCAATGAACTAAGAGGTAGTTTCCTTGACGTGTCAAAGAGTTCCGTGAGTCGCGGCCCCAACCAGGGGTTGACCTCAAGCGGACTCGAGAGATGAGGCTGTGCGCATGTCGACCGACGTGGACCGACGCCGGCGCCTGATGCTCACGGCCTCGGGTGTCGACGCCGCTGCTCTCGGTCTGTACCTGGCCTCCGCAGGCGTCTACCTGGCCACCGTGGTCGGGCTGGGCGCCTCGACCGTGGGCGTGGTCCTCGGGCTCGGAGGCGGCGCGGCCATGGTCGCCGCGGTGCCGATCGCGCGACTGACCGAGCGTCACGAGCCGGCACGGGTCCTGGCCTGGCTGCTCCTCGCCCGCGGTCTGGCGTTCGTCCTGTGCGCCGTCGCCGGGACGTCCGTCGTCGCCGCGGCCGTCGTCGCCGCGGCGGGTTGCCTCAACCGCGCGATCACACCGATCATCCAGGCCGTCGCCCTCGACGGCTCGGACGACGCCGGCCAGGTCGACGTGCTGGCCAAGAACCGGGCCCTGCGCAACGCCGGGATCGCCCTGGGCGGCATCCCGGTGGGATTCGTCCTGTCGGCCGGCTCCGCCTCGGGGTTCCGCGTGCTGTTCCTCGTCGCCGGGGTCCTCGCCGCGGCGGCCGCCCTGCTCGCGTCGCGGCTTCCCCCGTCGTCCGTCCCCACGACGAGCGGCGACCGCCCCCGCGGCCGGGTACCGCGGGGGTTCGTGGTCCTGACGGTCGTCGCGGGCGCCATGACGACCACCGGCATCCTGATCGGCCTGGGGATCCCGCTCATCGTGGTCTCGTCCTCGGGCGTCCCTGCGTGGACGGTCGGCTTCGTCCCGCTCGTCAACACATTGCTCGTCGTGTCGCTCCAGGTGGTGTTCAGCCGCGGGTCCGAGCGCGTCCCGCGCGCTCGAGCGATGTTGTCCGCGTCCGGCGCCGTCGCGGCGCTCGGCTGCCTGCTGCTCATCGTCGTGCCGCAGACGTCCGGGGGGCGGGCCGTCGCGCTCGTCGTCCTCGCCGTGCTGGTCCTGACCATGGCGCAGCTCCTCGCGTCGGCGGGCGGTGCGGGACTCATGCTCACGTGGATCCCGGCCGGCCGGCGCGCCCGCTACCTCGCCGTCTTCCACCTCGGCTTCGCCGGCGCCACGATCGTCGGCCCACCGGTCGTCGGCGCGGCCGTCACGCACCGCCCGATCGGCTGGGTCCTGACCGCTGCGGCGTTCGCCGTCCTGTCGATCCTGGCCGTCCGGCTTCCCGCAGGGACGCGCCATCCCTGACCTGCCCGCCCCATCACAGAGAGGACACCCATGTCCGTCCGCCGCACCACCATCCACCCGTCCCCCCTGCCCATCAGGACGCACGTGCTGTACGAGGGTTCCCCCGGCGTGCTCGTCGACGACGGCATCGTGATCGAGGGCGTCGACCTCGACGGCGTCCTGGCCGCGGTCGGCCGTGCCGTCGACGCGACGACGCCGGCGAGGCGCATCGAGCTGTGCGGCGGGATGCCCGTGCAGGTCGCCGCTCAGGTGCAGGCATCGCTCCCCGACGACGTGGAGCTAGGTGTGAACCGTTACGGCTTCGAGTCGCTCGACCAGGCCGCCGCCTACAAGGCAGCTTTCGACGATCCCGCGGGCGACGCACCGGGGGACCTGACGATCCTCTACGCGGCCGCGACGTCCACCCCTCTCGCCCAGCACGACGGCGTGCTCGTGGCCGGGGTCGGCACACGGGCCGACCTCGCGGATCGGGCCGTCGAGGCCCTCCTTCGTGGCGCCGGGCTCGTCGAGCTGTACGGCGGACTCGGCGTCGTCGCCGCTGACGTCGTCCGCGAGGCCACTCGCGACGCCATCCCCGTCGGCTACTGCTGAGTCCCGGCGCGCGCAGCGCGATGCCTCGCCGTAGCGTGACGATCGTGGGCGACGAGGACGACGAGCGGTGGCTCGTGATCGACGGACGCCGCTGGCGGCGGACCGATCCGTGCCTGCCCGAGGACGTCGTCGAGGAACTGAGGTCTCATCTCGGTCGAGGGCGTTCCGGGGTGGGCGTCGCCAAGAAGGCCGGTGACACCGACGCCGTGGCAGCGGCGCGCGAGCGGGTCGGGCTCGCCAAGCGCGGCCTCGGTGAGCGTGGGCCGACGTGGTGGGAGCGCGAGACGTCGGAGCGCATCGCCCAGGCACGGGAGGCGCTGGAGCGGCTCGACGAGCTGGATCGCCCCGACCGTCCATGAGTCCTGGGCTTCGGGCCGGGTCCTCGATCGGCCGTCCCGAACGCGAGGCAACCGCCCACCCACGGACCCTGAGCTCGTCGATGGGTCACGTCCCGTCGACAAGCTCAGGGACCGCCACCGGAAAGGCCGAGCCCCCGGCCCGGGAGAGGGCCAGGGGCTCGTTGGCTGGTGACGGTCGGCAGTTGGGAGAGAGCCGTGGCCGTCGCGAGGGAGATTCGCTCAGCCGTACGCCTCCACTCTACCTACCCGCGGGTAGGCGGCCAAGGCCTTGGGCCGAGCGCGTCGGGATCGATCCCAGCCCGATCCCATCCGATCCGGTCAGCCGAGGGGGCCGGCGGGTCCCAGTCCCGTCGCGACTCCGTCGCGCCACGAGAGGCGACGAAAGCCGATGACGGCCTCGGGATCGATCGGTCCGTAGACGTGTGGGAACCGCACGGTCGCCTCGACCCCCGGCGGTGGACCGGGCTCGGCCGGTTCGCGCACGAGCGTCGAGGTCAGTCGTCCCGGGTCGACGACCGCCGCCACCAGGTCGTCCGCCAGGTGGGCGTAGAACGCCGTGGCGACCGCGAGGGTCGTCGCGTCGTCCGCCGAGCAGTGCACGAATCCTTCGGAGTCCAGCGAGGCAGGTCGATAGGCGCCGGAGAGCAGCAGAGCGGCCTCGTGGCGCGTCAGGAGGTGCAGGATCGTCATCAGGCCGCGGCCGCCGGCAGGCTGAACCAGGCGATCGTCCCGCCTCCCTCGCGCGGGTCCAGTCCGATCTCGCCGCCCTGCGCCCGGATGATGCGCCGGCACGTCGACAGGCCGATCCCCGTGCCCTCGGCCTCGGCGTCGATGCGCACGAGGGGCTCGAAGACCCGTCGTGCGTCCTCGACCGCGATCCCGACTCCACGGTCCGCGACCTCGATGCGCCACCCGCCCTCGATCTGGACGGCCCCGACCTCGACCGGTTCGGTGCCGTCGGAGAACTTGAACGCGTTGGTGAGCAGGTTCTGCACGACCGCGCGGAGCTGACCGGAGTTGCCGAGCACGATGGGCAGCTCGCCGACGACCACACGCCGGTCCGTGGGATCGACGCCGAGGTCCAGACAGGCGTCGGAGACGACGGCGGCCAGGTTGGTCGGTCGCGGGTCGATGAGTCCCCCGACGCGCGCGAAGGCGAGGAACTCGCGGATCATCGCGTACATCCTGTCAGCACCCCGCAGTCCGGTGTCGACCCAGCGACTCAGCTCGGGTGCCTCGCCGGGCAGGGCCTCGAGCCGGTCCTCGATCTGTCCGAGCGACAGCGTGACGGTCGACAGGGGGCCAGCCAGGTCGTGGCTGACCTCGCCGGCGAACGCCGACAGGTGCTCGTTGGAGCGTCGCAGCTCGTCACGCAGTCCCGTCATCTCCTGCAACGCCAAGTCGAGCTCGCGGGTGCGGCGGGCGAGCTCGAGGATGTCGACGATCCGGTCGGCCAGCATGGCGAGCGAGCGACGCTGCGGGTCACCGAGCTCGCGCGCGGCCTCGTCGAACACGCACAGCGTGCCGATGACGACGCCACCGCGGACCCTGAGCGGGTGGCTGGCGTAGAAGCGGACGTCGCCGATCTCGCCGGTCACGAACGGGTTGTCGCGGAACCGGTCGTCGTGCTGGGCGTCCGGCACGACGATCGGCTTCTGCTGCTCGACGGCCAGACGGCACATCGAGTCCTCGCGGGCGCAGACCGAGGCGGCGAACCCGAAGGTGGCGACCTGGTGCTGCGAGTCCGACGTCAGGATGTTGATCGCCGCCATGGGGGTCCCGGCGACGATGGCGGCCATCTCGACCACGGCCTGCAACGCTGTCGGCGGGTTCTCGATGACGCCGTACTCGGCGATGGCTGCATCGACTGCCACGGTGGTGCTCCCTTGCTGTCTCCCGGCTCCAATCTAGGGGTTCCGGCAAGTATCCGGGGACGCTTCGAGGCACGGGATCGGCCATGCTGGGTCCATGTCGCTCGTTCTCCTGAGCTCGGACGGACCCGTCCGCAGCATCGTCCTGAATGCCCCGGAACGGCTCAACGCCCTGGACCGACCGCTCCTCGACGAGCTCGCGGAGGCGATCGCGACGATCGGCGCCGACCCCGAGGCGCGCGCCGTCGTCGTGACGGGCTCGGGCCGCGCCTTCAGCTCGGGCGCCGACCTGGAGAACCTGTTCGGCGACCGGACCCGGCCCCCTGCGGTCCTCGAGCAGGTGCTCCGCGACGTCTACGCGAGCTTCCTGGGTCTGCGGGACCTGACCATCCCGACGATCGCCGCGGTCCACGGCCCGGCTGTGGGTGCGGGCCTGAACATCGCGCTGGCGTGCGACGTCATCGTCGCGGGACCGAAGGCCGGGTTCGGCCCGACGTTCTCCACGATCGGCCTGCACCCCGGCGGCGGGTGCACCTGGCTGCTCACGCAGCGGATCGGCTCGGCCAACACGCTCGCCGCCCTCTACTCCGGCGCGATCATCGACGCAGTCGAGGGCCACCGGCTCGGCATCGCCCAGGAGATCGCCGACGACGCGGTGGGACGCGCGACCGCGCTCGCGCACGACCTCGCGGCCCGCGAGCCGCAGGTCATGGCGGCGATCAAGCAGACGGCGCGGGTCGCCGCGGGAGGCTCCCTCGAGGACACGATCGCCGCCGAGGTCCGCGCGCAGGCCGCGTCCCTGACGACCGACACGTTCGAGGCCTTCGCGGCGCGGTTCGCCCGTCGCTGAGGCCTACGGGTCCACCGGCACCGGCGGTTGCGGGCGCGTCCCCACCACGGCCAGCAGGATGAGCACGCCGCCGGCCACGGCCGTCACGCCCAGGCGCTCGTCAAGCAGCACCACGGCCAGGACGGCGGCGCTGAGGGGCTCGACGAGCGTCGCGATCGTGGCGGCCGAGCCGGGGGTGGTGCGCAGGCCGGAGTACAGCAGGCCGTACGCGAGGGCCATCGTCGCGACGCCGAGGTAGACGAGCAGCGCCACGCCACCCGGACGGGTCGTGCCGACGGGACCGTCTCCGAGGGCGGCGACGAGCAGGAACGGCGCCAGCACGACGGCGCCGGCCGTGGTCGCCCCGGTCGTCAGCACGATCGGGTCGGTGTCGCCCGCGACGTGGTGGCCGAGCACGGTCGTCGCCGCGTAGGTCGCGCCCGACGCGACCGCGAGCAGGACCCCGACAGCGGGGTCGCTGCCCGGCGCGCCCGCGTGCCCCGACGCCGCCGCCACGAGGACCAGTCCGACGAGTGCGGCGGCGAGGACGAGCACCCGTCGTCCCGACGGCGCGGCGCGCGCCCGCGCCTGCTCCCAGGCGGTCGCGAGCACCGGAGCGAGGCCGAGCGCGATCACGGTCGCGACGCTGACACCCGCGGCGAGCACCGCGAGGAAGTACAGGCCCTGGTAGGCGGCCGTGCCGACACCCACCAGGAGCGGCAGGCCGGGGCGGCGGGCCAGCGAGAGCAGCGCCCGCCCGCGCCCGAGCACGAGAGCGACCACCAGCAGCGCCGCCGCGGCGATCACCATCCGCCACGCACTCGCGGTCATCGCCCCGAGCCCGTCCTCGTCGTGCAGGACCGTCGCGACCAGGCCACCGGTCCCCCACAGCAGGCCCGCCGTCGCGACCTGCGCGAGTCCCAGCGCGGCTCGAGGACCGGCTGCGCCCGCGCTCTCCACGAAGGCGCGGTAGCAACGGCGCGCCGCCGACCGATTTCGTTACGCCGTGAGCGTAACGGGGCAGACACGTCAGTGGCCCTGCCCCTAGGGTCGGGTCATGGGAGACCTCCTGCGCCTGCCGAACCTGCCCGACCGAGCAGGGTCCGCCGACCCCGCACGACCCGAGGAGCCGGCACGACCGAAGCTCCCGCGGCGTTCCGACCCGGCGCCGGTCGAGCCTCTGTGGCGCGAGCTCGTCGGCGACCAGCTGCGGCGTCGCCGCCACGAACGCGAGGAGACGCTCGGCGAGGTCGCCGACCGGGCCGGGATCTCCACGCAGTACCTCTCGGAGGTCGAGCGAGGACTCAAGGACCCGTCGTCGGAGCTCCTCTCGGCCGTCGCCGGCGCGCTCGACCTCACGATCCTCGACCTGTCGGTCGGCGTCGCCCGTCGGCTGGGGTCGGGGGGCCACCGGGCGTCCGCGCCCCGCGGCCCGCTGGCCCTCGCCTCCTGACCGCGCTCAGGCCTCGGGCCGCTCGGTGATCACCGAGTCGGCCAACCCGTACTCGACGATCTCGGGCCCACGCAGGATCCGGTCGCGGTCGGTGTCACGACGCAGGGTCTCGACGTCGCGTCCCGTGTGCGCGCTCAGCGCCTGCTCCATCTCTTCGCGCACCCGCATGACCTCGTCGGCTGCCAGGACCAGGTCGGGAATCGTGCCACGCCCCTGACCCGACGGCTGGTGGAGCAGCACCCGGGCGTGCGGCAGCACGCTGCGCCGGCCTGGGGTGCCCGAGGCCAGGAGCAGCGCCGCCGGCCCGAAGGCCTGTCCCACGCAGGTGGTCTCGATCGGGGCGCGCAGGAATCGCAGGGTGTCGTAGAGCGCGAAGGTCGCGTTGACCGAGCCGCCCTCGGAGTTCAGGTACAGGTTGATCGGCAGGTCGCGACTCTCGGACTCCAGGTGCAGCACCTGGGCGATGATCGCGTTGGCCACGCCGTCGTCGATCGGTGTCCCCAGGTAGACGATCCGCTCCTCGAGGAGCCGGCTGTAGACGTCCATGACCTTCTCGCCGCGAGGGGTGCGGCTGACGACGTTGGGGATCGTGTAGCTGCTCATCGTGACAGTCCTGCCGTGCTGCGTCGGGCCGAGGGCCGGATCGCGGTGATGTCGTCGACGACGTGGTCGATGAACCCGTACTCGAGCGCCTCCTCGGCGCTGTAGGTGTGGTCGCGCAGCGAGTCCTCGAAGATCCGATCGACCGTCTGTCCGGTCCGCTCCGCCGTGATCGCGAGCACCGTGTCCCGGGTACGGCGCAGGACGTCGGCCTGCAGCTCGATGTCGGGCGCGCTGCCACCGATGCCCGCCGACCCCTGGTGGAGGAGCACCTGTGCGTGTGGGAGCGCGTACCGGCGCCCGGGCGTCCCGACGGTCAGCAGGAACTGGCCGGCGCTGTAGGCCATGCCGAGGGCGACGGTGACGACGTCGTTCGGGACGAGGTCCATCGTGTCCTGGATGGCCAGCATCGCGGAGACGGAACCGCCCGGGGAGTTGATCCAGAAGGCGATGTCGGTCGTCGGGTCCTCGGTGGACAGGCTGACGATCTGCGCGCACAGCATCGCGCCGATCTCGTCGTCGAGGGGCGTGTCGAGCATGATGATGCGCTGCCCGAGCAGGTCTTCCTTGGTGCGCCGCGACAGCGTCGGCGGCCTGGTGTCGTCGCTCATGCTGCGAGCCTGCATCCGGCGGCGCCGCGGGACCAGGGGATGCTGCCGTGAGCGGATCCGCTCACGGCGGATCGTCCGCCGGGGCCGGGGTACCCCCACGCCCCGAGCAGCGTGTGGCACCCACCCCGTCCTCGTCGTCGCAACCCCTGGGACCGGATCTTCCGAACCGGTACATGCGACGTGACTCGACCAGCATCTCCCAGCACCGCTGCGAATCGGCTGTGAACGATCAGATCGATGCGTGGGCGTCCGCGACGGCCCGCGCCTCGTCCTTGAGCGCCTGCACCACGGCACGGACCGACGGGCGCTCGAACCGGTCGGGCCGCAGCAGCGCGGAGATGTCGCGCCTGGCCCGGATGCCGACCATGGGCCGGGTCACGAGACCGTTGCCGTGCTCGCGGGTCGTGAACCGCGGCAGGATCGCGATGCCGTGCCCGGCGGCCACCATCGCCTCCACGATGCCGTTGCCGGCGAAGCGCTGCACGACGTCGACCGGACGACCCGTCACGGCGACGACCTGCTGGAGCACGCGGTCGTAGGGGTAGTCCTCGGGCACCCCGATCCAGGTCTCCCCGACGACGTCGGCCGGGGAGAGCGACGCCTTGCGTGCCAGCCGGTGGTCCTCGGGCAGGGCCACGTCGAGCGGCTCGCTCATGAGCGGGACGACCTGCAGTCCCCGGTCGTGCCAGGTGGACGAGGTGGCGGGCGCATCGGCCAGGACGACGTCGTAGTCGGGCGTCAGATCGGCGAAGTCGGCGAGCAGTCCGTCCTCGTCGAAGCACTCGAGCTCGACGTCCGGGCGCTCCGCCATGCGGGTGAGCACCCCGGGCAGCAGCATCTCGCCGCCGGTCGGGAAGGTCACCAGGGTCACGCGCCCGGCCGGACGCGCCATGAACTCCCGCCACCGGCCCTCGGCGCGCTCGATCGCGACGGCGATCTCGGTCGCGGTCCGCGCCAGCGCCCGCCCGGCCTCGGTGAGCGTGACACCGCGTCCCGCCGGCTCGACGAGACGGTACCCGGCCTCACGCTCGAGCACCTTGAGCTGCTGCGAGACGGCGGACGGCGTGACCTTCATCGCATCCGCGACGGCACCCACGGAGCCGCGCTCCCCCAGTTCCCGCAGGATCTCGAGCCTTCGCACGTCCATGTAGTCATGCTACACAGAGGCGGTAGAACTCTTGGATTGTCCTTGACGGTTGTCCGGAGCATGCTGGGGTCAACGTCAACTACCTCGGAGGAGGCCCTCATGATCATCGTCGGTTCCACGATCGCCGCCATTATCGTCATCGGTACGTCACGCACGATCTGGATGGTCGCCCGCGACGGCTATGGCCGCGTCGCCACGCAGCCTCGCTGATCCGCACCCGTAGGCTCGAGCCGTGAGCCGCAGCAGACTCGTCGGGTTCGACCTCGACATGACCCTGATCGACTCACGGCCGGGCATCCGGGCCACGTACGCGGAGCTCTGCGCGCGCACCGGTGCGATGATCGATCTGGACGTCGTCACCTCGCGCCTCGGACCGCCGCTCGAGGTCGAGCTCTCTCACTGGCTGTCCGCTGACGAGGTCCCTGCGGCGGCCGACCTGTACCGAGCGCTCTACCCGGACATCGCGATCGCGCGCATCGAGGTCATGCCCGGCGCTCACGAGACCCTGGCGTTCCTGCGTTCCTCCGGCGAACGGTCGCTGCTGTTGACGGCCAAGAACGAGCGCAACGCGCGTCACCACGTCGAGCACCTGGGCCTCGCGGTCGATGACGTCGTCGGGGACGCCTGGCGCGAGGGCAAGGCGGAGGTGCTCCTGGAGCGCGGCGCCGACGTCTACGTGGGCGACCACGTGCACGACATGGAGGCCGGCCGGATCGCCGGCGTCCTGAGCATCGGCGTCACCACCGGACCCTGCTCCGCGCAGGAGCTGAGGTCGGCGGGAGCCGACCACGTCGTCGACTCGCTCCTCGAGATTCCGGCGCTCCTCGCCTGAGCGAGCACGCGGACCCTGAGTCCACCGAGGACCCTGAGCTTGTCGAAGGGTCACGATCCTTCGACAGGCTCAGGGCCGTCTACTGGCTCAGGGTCCTCGATTGGCTCAGGGCCCCCTGTCGGCTCAGGCGACGCGGGAGCGGTAGCCCGGGAGCAGCTCGTCGACGAGCGTGTCGGTCTGCGCCGACGCACCGATGGGTGAGCCGTGCTGGGCGATGGCCGCGTAGAGCTCGTCGGCCACCGACTCCACGGCGGCGGCGTCGCCGAACGCGTGCGCGAGACGCAGGCGTGCCCGCCACAGCTCCTCGCTCGCGGGCAGGAGCCTCAGACCACGGTCGAGCAGGTCACGCGCGGCGGACTCGTCGCCGCGACCGGCGGCCAGCTCGGCCGCAGCCTGCGACGTCAGCGCGACCGCGACCGCCATGTCGTCCGCCGTCGTGACGCTCTCGAGCCACGCGTAGCGCTGCGACGGCGCGTCGGCGAACGGCAGTCCCTCGACGAGCTCGAGCGCCGAGCGCAGGTGCTGCTCGCGTGCACCACCGTCGTGAGCGGCTCGATTGAGTGCGTCGCGGAACGCGTCCCAGTCGAACCACACGGCACCGGGAGCCAGACGCCAGACACCGGCCTCGTGCAGCAGCACGCGGCCGCCGCCGGAGGCCTCTCCGAGCCAGGCGTCGAGCTGGGCCAGGGCCTGGTCGCGCAGATCGTCCTCGACACCACGCGGCCACAGGGCCGCCGTCAGACGGTTGGTGTGCACGCCGTCCGGGTGCAGCGCCAGGAACGTCGTGAGCTCGGTCAGGAACGCGCGACGACCCTCGTCGAGGTCACCTCGCGCCTCCACGGAGACCGGACCGAGGACGCGCAGCTGGGCCACGACGTCGCTGGCGGCGTCGGAGGCGCTCTCCTCCTCGACCAGCACGTCGACGAGGTCGTCGATGCTGACCCGCCGCGCCGTCGTCGGGACGTCGTACAGGGATGCCAGGGCCTGGACGGCCGGCACGTCGAGCACCTGCGCCGTGACGTCGACGCCGTGCATGGGCGCGACGAGACGGCCGTCGGGTCGCGCGGTGAGCCGCAGCTCCGCGTCCCGCGCGCCGACGACGACCACAGCCAGCGACACCATCGGGTCGGCGGCGAGCTCGGTGAGGCGCGCCAGGTGGTTCGCGTCCGGTAGCCCCGAGCAGAGGACGAGGTGGTAGGACCAGTCCGCCGCGGTCGGCGCCGAGGCACGTGCCTCGCGGGCCGAGGACACACCGGCCTCCTGGCACGCGGCGCGCTGGTAGCGCGCCGTGTTCTCGAGCGTCTCGAGCACACGACCGACGTCGTCGGTGCGCTTGATGACGCCACCGCCGACCTTGCTCAGGTCGTCGGCGAACCCGACGAGGGTGACCGTGCGGCGATCGGCCCAAGGATGGGTGGCGGTGTCGACGGCGATGCTCAGCGCAGCACCTCGGCCGACCCCTCCGTCCCCCTCGAGCCCGACGATGCCCGGGACCGACTCCAGGTCGAGCAGCAGCAGGCTGCCGTCCTCGCGGCGCCCGACCGAGACGAGGCCGGGGGTGGGTGAGAGTCCCTGGCCGACGGGCTGCGCCTCCCGGGGGAGGGTCCAGACGGTGGGGTTCGTGGCGGCCCAGCCCTGCGGCGGCTGCCGGTCCGGTGCCTCGTCGAACGCGACCGCGAGGCCCGAGGCCCCCAGGGAGACCCGCGCGGGCTGCGGCGAGCCCTGCCCGTCGTTCCACGAACGCATGGCCTGGCCGAGCCACGACGCCGTCTCGACGTCGGCCTCCTGGCCGAGGCGGGCGCCCGGGCCCGGCGGGGTCGGTGTGGGGTCGGTGTCGGGCCCCTGCGGTCCGCCTGCGCCCCGCCTCGACCAACGCGCGCCGACCGGCATGGCGGCGCGGTGGCGGCGCAGACCCAGGAACGCACCGGCCAGCGCGAGGCCACCGGCGACCCCGAAGAACGGCTCCCACGCGTCGGGCACGAGGTCGGAGTCCGACGAGGCCGTGCTGCCACCGGTCTCGGCGGCAGGGGCGCTCTCGGGCGCCGCCTCGAACGCCGCGGACTCCTCGCTGGGCTGCGGGGCGACCTCCTCGGCGTGGTTCACGACCTTGAGTCCGGCGCCCTGGGCGTCGGACGGCATCTTCATGACCCAGCCCGGGTAGATCAGGTCGGGGTTGGTGAGCACGCGGCCGTCCGGCTGCTCGACCCCCTTGTTGAGCTCCCAGATCTCCTTGTACCGCAGACCGTCACCGAGGTAGCGCTCGGCGATGTCCCACAAGGTGTCGTAGTGGCGGTTGTTCGGCGGCTTGACGTCGTAGTAGGTCGTGACCCCGTCGCTCGTCTGGTCGACGTCGGTCGCCGTCTCGAGGTCGCCCAGCTCGGGGAGCCCGGCCTCGTCCGCGACCTTCTGATCGACCAGGGGTGCCTGCATCGAGGCAGCCGTGATGGCGGTCGACGACGTGATGGACTGCTCCGGCGCGCTGGTCGCGGCCGAGGCCGACCCCATGCCGATCGCGCTCGTGCCGGCGATCAGGGCGATCGTCGCGATGAGTCGGCGCGCAAGCGCCTGCGTGCCCATGCCGCCGCCGGGGACCTGCGGCGCGAGCCCTCGTCGGCGGCGCTCCGAGACGGCCTCGACGAGGAGGCAGACCACGAAGTGCAGCCAGGCGAGCCACACGACGACGGCGAGGACACCGAGGATCGTCTCGCTCGTCGTCGGCTGGGTGAGCCACTCGATCGTCGGCGCCTCGTCGGGCCACGGGGTCCCGAAGGCCGCGAGCAGCGCGATGGGCACGCCCACCACGATCGCGATCGTGCCGAGCAGGGCCAGCAGACCCTTGGCGACCTGCATGCCTCGGCTGGGGACGTCGGTGATGACGGGGAGTCGCCCGCCTGAGCGGGTCGGTGTCGTCGTCGGCATCGCGCTCACCTCTCCATGTCGTGGGTGTCGGACCGTCAGTAGATGACGGCGGGTGGCTGGTTGGGGGCCTGGACCTCTTGGACGGGGATGGCCTGGCGCAGGCGCATCGTGAACCCGTTGCCGAAGTTCGTCATGGCATCGCCCTGCTCGCCGTAGGAGATGCGCCACTCGACCT
>JALRCA010000126.1 GCA_023257515.1 Aeromicrobium sp. | reverse complement strand
GGTGCCGGCGAGGTTGCGCTCGGCCCAGGCGTGCGCGGCCGGGTCCAGCTCGACGGCGTGCACCCGCGCGGACGGCACCTCGTCGGCGATGCTGCGCGCGATCACCCCCGAGCCGGTGCACAGGTCCACGACCACCACTGGGAGACCAGAAAAGACCCCGACGGCACCATCTGGCTCAAACCACCAGACGGCACCTGGCAGACCAACACCCGATGGCGACCCTAGAGGGCTCCCGTGGGGACGGGCGGTGCCGTCGCGCTGCGACGTCGTCGCGGAGCCAGGGTCGCGACCGCGACGCCCACCATCATGAGCACCGCACCGATCGCCTCGACCCGGTTGGGCACCTCCCCGAGCGCGAGCCACGCGGACAGCATCCCGACCGGCGGCACCAGCAGGATGAACGGCACGACCGATCCCGCCGGGTGCCGGGCCATGAGTCCGTTGAAGATCGTGTATCCGACCAGCGAGGCTCCGACCACCGTGTAGAGCGTGCTCGCGACCGCTGCCGCTCCGAAGCCCGCCATGGCAGCGCGGATCTCGTCCGGTCCATCGACCAGGAACGACAACGCGAGGCTCGGTAGCGGCACGACGAGCGCCGACCACACCACGAGCGACAGACCGGAGGCGACCTTCGCCGCACGTGCGACGACGTTGCCGATCGCCCACGAGACAGCGGCGCCCACCGTCACCAGCAGCGGGACGACCGGTGAGTCCAGGCCGAAGCCCCAGGCCACGACCCCCAGCCCGACCATGCCGATCGCGGCACCGCCGAGCTGACGGGTCGTCGACCGCTCCCCCAGGGCGGCCCACGCGAGCAGCATCGTGAACACCACCTGGGCCTGCAGCACGAGCGAGGCGAGGCCGGCCGGCATGCCCGACGCGAGCGCCAGGTAGAGCAAGCCGAACTGACCGAGGCTCATGAACGCCCCGACCGCGAGCACGACGCGCCACGAGGCCGTCGGTCGCGGTACGAACAGGATCATCGGGAACGCCACGAGGACGAATCGGATCGCGAGGAACAGCAGCGGCGGCACGTCCTCGACACCGACGTGGATCGCCACGAAGTTCACCCCCCACACCACGGCGACCATCACGGCGAGGAGGCTGTCACGACGACCCATGCGTCCATCGTGGCGGCTGCGATCATGTAGCACCAGCGATGCTTTCTTCATGAAACCTTGTACCTTCGACACATGATCGATCTCGGCGCCCTGCGCTCGCTGCTGGCCGTGCATCGCCATGGCAGCGTCGTGGCGGCTGCTGCCGCGCTCGACTTCACTCCCTCCGCGGTGTCGCAGCAGATCAAGCGCCTCGAGCGTCAGCAGGGGGCCGCACTGCTGGAACGGGTGGGCCGAGGAGTCGTGCTCACGGAGGCCGGCCGGATGCTCGCCGACCGTGGAGGCCAGGTGCTCGACGACCTCGAGGCACTCGAGCACGCGACCAGGTCGACCGCTCCGGTCGGTCCTTTCCACCTCGCGAGCTTCGCGACGGCGAACCGCGGGCTCGTGGCGCCCGCGGTCGCAGCCCTCACCGGCGCCTCGGCCGACCTGGCACTCACCGTCACGGAGGCCGACCCTCGCGACGTGGTCCGGCTGGTGGCGCGGGGCTCGGCGGACGCCGGGGTCGTGCACGACTGGGAGTCGGTGCACCTCGACGTGCCGGGCGATCTCGAGACCACCACGTTGATGACCGACCGCGCCGACGTGGTCGTCGCCACGAACCATCCCTTCGCCGCACGCAGCGAGGTGACGCCCCGCGAGCTGGTCGACGAGTCGTGGGTGTGCACCCCGCCCGGGACGATCTGCCACGACTGGCTCCTGACGATGTTCGGCCGCCACGAGCTTCGCCCGATGCTGAGGTACACGGACTCCGAATACGCGTCGCACCTCGCGTTCGCCCGCGCCGGCGTCGCGGTGGCCCTCGTCCCACGACTCGGCCGAGGTCCCCTCCCGGACGGCGTCGTCGCGGTCCCGGTCACCGATCCCGTCCCGAGCCGCCGCGTCCAGCTGACGTGGCGACGCGGACGCGCTGACAGCGCGAGCCTCCGAGCGGTCCGTCAGTCCCTGGAGGCCGTCGCCGCCACGGTCACCGGCGAGGAATGACCGCGCCTGCCTCGTCGTTCGCCTCGACCATGACCACGAACGCCGGGCCCGGCGCCCTCATCGACCGCGTCCTCGACCTCGATCCGTCCGTGCGGTACGTCGCCGTCGGACACGGACAACAGGTCACCATGCGTCAGCGCCACGACCTGGCCGACGCCTCGTCCTCGGACTCCGACCGGTACGAGGAGCTGCTGGTCAACCCGGTGATCCTGCTCGCCGCCGGCCAGCGTGGCGACATCGACTGCGGTGGCACGCAGTACGTCGTCATCCGCTACGGACACTTCTTCCAGGTCGTGGTGCCCAGACCGGGTGGAGGGCACCTGTCCGTCGCCGTCGAGCTCGACGGCGACCCGCGGGGCGTCGCCGAGTCCGTGCAGGCGCTGCTCGCCCGATAGCGCGACCCCGGAGCTCACGCGGATCGACCCCTCGTGTCGCTCACCCACGACCGTGATGGGTACGGAACACGTCGTGGGGGTCGAGCCTCGTCTTCAGGGCGTCGAGCCGCTCGGCGTCGCCCGGCAGGTAGCCGCTCGCGAGCTCGGCGGCCGTGACGTCGGACCCCGACAGAAAGCTCACGCACACCCCGCCCGTGCCCCACGGCCTCATGTCGGCCAGGAGGCGGCCGAGTGCTGCCTGGAGCTCGGCGACCTGCTCCCCCTCGGCCGCGCCACCGGCGTAGAGGACGACGTGTCCGTCGCGACGACCGAGCGCGCTCGGTACCGCGCCGGGACGGCCGAGCGCCCCACCGAGCAGCCGCACCTCGACGAGGTAGCCGGCGCCGGCGTCCGGGCCCGCGTGGCTCAGGAGCACGTCGACGGCCTCGGGGTCGAGCGAGCCCAGGACCGCGTTCCGCGCGTGGAACGCGACGGGCGTGGCCGGCTCGGCGTGGATCGTGCCGACGGCCGCGCAGGGCATCTCGGCGACGGTGTCGGTGACCGGACCGAGATCGCGGAACACCCGGACGAGCCGCTCGCCCTCCGCGGCCGGCCCCGCCCACGCGAAACGGACGTGGACGACGTAGCGCCCCCGCAGCTCCTCCGGCAGGAACGGCACGTCGGGCAGGTGGATGAGCAGCACCGACGTCCCCATGGCCTCGGGCAGGTCGCGGGACCAGTCGGCCCAGGTGAGGAGGGCGTCCCGGGCCCGGTCGGCCGCGAAGTGCATGCCCCCGCCGTAGATCCGGTCGACGGGATGGAGGTCGATCTCGAGCGCAGTCGCGACGCCGAGAGTGCCTCGACCGCCACCCCGCAGGCCCCAGAACAGCTCCGGGTCGCTGCCGTGCGTGACCCGCCGCAGCTCGCCGTCGGCCGTGACGAGCTCGATCGCCCGGACGTGGTCGACAGCCCATCCGAAGTGCCGCCCGAGCACACCCAGGCCGCCACCGAGGTGGTAGGACACGACACCCACCTCGGGCGACGAGCCGTTGACGGGCGCCAACCCGTGCTCCGCCGCGGCGGCCACCAGGGCCTCGCCGCGCACGCCGGCACCCACCCGTGCCGTACGCGCGACCGGGTCGACCTCGACGTCGTCGAGGCGCGACGTGTTGATCAGCACCTGGCCGTCCGCGCTCCAGGACGGTCCGTGCCCCGTGGCGAGCACCGCCACGCCCAGGGCACGGTCGCGGGCGTGACGCACGGCCGCCACCACGTCCTCGGTCGATCGGGCCGGGACCACCACCGCCGGGCGGTGCTCGACGGAGAGGTTGTAGCCGGAGCGCTCGGCGTCGTAGGCCGCGTCATGGACATCCAGGTAATCGGTCATGACTCGACGATGTCTGCTCGATGCACGTGCATCAACGACCGATGGTCCATCGATCGATAAGGTGAGGGTGATGGAACGCCGTGAGATCGAGATCTTCCTGACCCTGGCCGAGGAGCTGCACTTCGGTCGGACCGCCGAGCGACTGCTCGTGTCGCAGGCACGCGTCAGCCAGACGATCAAGGTGCTCGAGCGCCGCCTCGGCGTCACGCTGTTCGACCGGACGAGCCGACGCGTGGCGCTGTCACCGGCGGGCGCGGCGCTGTACGTCGACGTCCGCGCCGGCCACGACCGCATCGAGCGGGGAGTGGCGGAGGCCATGGCCACCGGACGGGGCGTGACCGGCGAGCTGGCGATCGGGTGGGAGGCGCCCGCCGTGGCCGAGCTGTCCGCCAGCGCGCTGGGGCGCTTCCGTCGCGACCACCCCGCCCTCGAGCTCGTGCACCGGGAGACGGGGTTCGTCGACCCGCTCGACCTGCTCCGGACCGGCGAGGTCGACGTGGCGGTGACGAACGCCCCCGTCGACGAGCCGGGATTCGCCCAGGGTCCCGTCCTCCACACCGAGCCGCTCGTGCTCGCCGTGGCCCGCGACCACCCGCTCGCCGCTCGATCCACCGTGGGCCTCGACGACCTCGACGGCGAGGTGGTGTTCCGGGCCGGGCGCCGTGCCGACCCCTACCGCCGGCGTCCGGAACCGAGCGTCGACACCCTGCTCGACCTGATGGCGCGGGTCGCGGGCGGCGACGGTGTGTGTCCGCTCGCCGCCCACGCCGCCGACTACTTCGCCCGGCCCACGATCGCCATGGTCCCGTTCGAGCCCGGGCTGCCGCCGGTGCAGTGGGTGATGTGCTGGCGATCCGGCGGTCCCACGGCCCGCGTCGCCGCACTGGCGCACAGCGTCATCGGCCGCTAGGTCGTCCGGACTCACGCCGGGACGGCCACCCGCTGCCGCTCCGCCTGCACCTCGAGGTAGTGCGGGTTGTGCATGATGCCGACGAGGTTGCCGAACGGATCGACCACCGAGGCCGTCGCGAAGCCCGACCCGTCGCCGTGCTCGACGATCGGCTGGTGCAGCGTCGCGCCGAGCTCGAGGAGGCGCGCGAGGGTGCCCGGCAGGTCGTCGACGTGCCAGTGCATGATCGCGCCGCCGGGCTGGTCCGAGGCGGCCTGCGGCGCGTACCTGCGGTCGATGAATCCGATCTCGTCAGCGTCGTCGCCGATGCGGAACTCGACGTAGGCCGGCGCCGCCGGCGCGGCGGGGTAGGCGAAGTAGGCCTCCACCTCGAAGAGTCGGGCGTACCACTCCTTCGCCGCAGCGAGGTCGTCGGCGTAGTAGTTCAAGGTCGCGAATCCACGGAACATGTCGGCCTCCTGGGCCTCGGGGCCACGGGGTGTGACCGGTGAAATCATGTTGGCGGTCACACGTGTGACCTGTCAAGCGGTTTCACTGGTAACATTCTCCGCATGGAAGACTTCCCGCCGCTTGAGCCGGCTCCTGCACCCCTCGACCTGGTGCAGGACCTCGTGAACACCTGGTTCGGCCGACTGTCGGGCGGTGGGCGTGAGGACCTGCACTCGCCCGCCGCGCTGGCGGCGTGGGCGCGAGCCCATGGCGTCGACCTCCGGCCCGACGAGGTGACCGAGGACGACGTGGCCCTGGCCCGCGTGGTCCGCGAAGGAGTGCGCGCGTTGCTGGCGCCCCACAACGACGCACGCCTGGACGACGTCGACCCCGACGCCCTCGCAGCGCTCGGACGCGCAGCGGCGGAGCTCCCGGTGGCCGTCGGGATCGACCCGGCGGACGCCGCTGCGCGGCCGACCCTGCAGCCCGTCGCCGACGGAGCACGAGGGCTGCTCGCTCGGGTCCTCGCCGCACCCGTCGTCAGCGAGTCCGACGACTGGCGCCGTCTCAAGATCTGCCGAGAGGGCCTCTGCCGGACCGCGTTCTACGACGTGTCGCGCAACGGTTCGAAGGTCTGGTGCTCCATGGAGGCGTGCGGCGCCTTCAACAAGAAGCGAGCCTTCGTGGAGCGTCGCCGGGCACGAGCGGCAGCGGGACGCTCCTAGCCGGATACGACCTAGGCTCGCGATCGTGGAGGACTCGACACAGGTCTGGTCGTCGCTCGCGGACGCGTGGCAGCGGCACTGGGGCGACGTCGCGACACCGGCGCACGAGCGATTGCTGCGCGCGACGGGTGTCACCCGCGGGGTCCGGGTGCTCGACGTCGGGTGCGGCACCGGTGAGCTGCTCGCGCTTGCTGCCACGACCGGCGCGACGGTCACGGGCATCGACCCTGCGCCGGGCATGGTCGAGCACGCGCGGCGTCATGCTCACGAGGTGAGCGTCGCCGGGGCCGACGAGCTGCCGTGGCCGGACGACTCGTTCGACGTCGCCCTCTCGGTGAACGCGCTGCAGCTCACGGACGACCCGGTCGAGGCGCTGCGCGAGGTGGCCCGCGTCGTCCGACCTGGCGGGCTGGTGGGACTGGCCACCTGGGCTGAGGCGGCGCACAACGACCTCGACGCGATCGAGCGCGCCCTCGCCCGGACGTTCGACGACGGCGAACCGCACGACGACCCCGACCACCGCCGCGAGGGCGGGCTCGCCTCCTGGCTCACGCAGGCCGGTCTCCAGGTCGTCGACGAAGGACTCGAGTCCTGGCACTGGAATCCTGACGACCTCGTGTCGGCCGTGCTGCTGGGCGAGGACGCCACGACGATCGACGAGCGCCGCGCCCTCGTGCTGGAGGTCGCGGCGCCCTTCCGCGCCGGTCACGGCCATCGGCTCGCGATCGCGTTCCGGTGGGCCGTCGCCCGGGTCAGTGTCGACTGACGGGCACCTCGCGGGTCCGCGGCAGCGTCCGCCACGAGACCCACGCCGCCAGCAGGGCGATCACGATCGCGACCGCCGACGCCCGCTGGACACCCAGGTCGAACGCGACGTGCGCCGACTCGACCAGCCCGGCGCCGAGCTCGTTGGGGTAGTAGCTCGCTCGCTCCAGCGTGCCGCCGAGCGTCTCGAACGCGTGGTCCTGGGTGCCGAGTCGCATGACCGTCGGCACGGTCAGCTGCGAGCTGTAGGTCGCCGTGACGATGCTGCCCAGGACGGCCGTGCCGAGGACCGCGCCGATCTCGTAGGCCGTCTCCGAGATGGCGGACGCCGCACCGGCCTTGCGTGCCGGCACGCTCGCGAGCATCAGGTCGTTCGTGAGCGTCTCGGCGAGTCCGATGCCGATGCCCATGACGGCGAACGCGACCATGACGGTGGTGACGGTCGGCGTGCCGGTGAACGCCACGATCGCGTAGCCGATCGACGACGCCGCGAAGCTGCCTGCGACGAGCACCCGGACCGCCACGAAGCGGACCAGCCGGACCGCCACGAAGCCCAGTGCCACCGTGACCACGAGGCCGGGCAGGAGCACGAGCGCCGCGTTCATGGGGGCGAGGCCCAGCACGAGCTGCAGCAGCTGGGCACCGAAGAACAGGAACCCGGCCAGGCCCATGAGGCTCAGCAGGTTCGCGACGATCGCGCCGCTGAAGACCTTGTTGCGGAACAGCGTCAGGTCCAGCATCGGCGACGCGCTGCGCCGCTGCCGGTGGACGAACGCGTAGCCCGCGGCGAGTCCGAGGCCAGCCGTGGTGAGCGTGACGTCGTCGAGCCCGGCCTTGGCGCCGTGCTTGACGGCGTAGACGAGCGGGATCATGGCGCCCATCGACAGGGCGATCGAGACGGCGTCGACCGGGCCGGGGTTCGGATCACGGGACTCGGGCACCAGCAGGAGCGCGAGCGGGATCATCAGCACGATGAGCGGCACGTTGATGAGGAACACCGAGCCCCACCAGAAGTGCCCGAGCATCCAGCCGCCGAGGATCGGACCGAGCGCGGCCCCGCCGGAGAACATCGCGGCCCATGTCGCGATCGCGATGCGGCGGTCGTGCTGGTGGGTGAACACGTTGCGGATGAGCGACAGCGTCGACGGCATGAGCGTCGCGCCGAACACCCCGAGCAGTCCGCGCGCGACGAGCAGCACCTCCGGCGACGAGCTGTAGGCCGCCAGGAACGAGGCCGCGCCGAAGCCGACCGAGCCGATCACGAGCAGGCGGCGACGACCGAGCCGGTCGCCGAGGCTGCCCATCGCGATGAGCAGGCCCGCGAGCATCAGGGCGTAGAGGTCGACGATCCAGAGCAGCTGGTTGCCGGTGGGGCGCAGGTGCGAGCTGATCTGCGGCAGCGCGAAGCTCAGCACCGTGTTGTCGACCGAGACGAGCAGGACCGGGAGCATGAGGACGCCGAGCGCCGCCCACTCACGGGCTCCTGCGCGCGGCGTGCCGGACTCCGGCACTCGGGTCTCGTGGTTCATGGCGGTCATGGGTCCTCCTCACGGTCGGTCGGGTGCAGACGTGTCGGCGGCGACCCCGAGCAGGAGTCATCCGCCGACTTCGTCTACTGTACCGTCTGGACGGTACAGCGATCAACGCCGCAGCGTGTGACGTCCACCGCGGTAGGGTCACCGTCATGCCCGTCGACGGACGACCGACCCGCGATCGGCTGATCGATGCCTTCGAGTCGCTCCTCGTGAGCAGCGGCAGCCGCGGTGCCACGCTCGACGCCGTCGCCGCGGCCGCCGACGTCAGCAAGGGCGGTCTGCTGTACCACTTCCACAGCAAGGACGAGCTCGTCGAGGGCATGCTGGAGCGCCTGCGGGTCCAGGGTGCCGCCGACGTCGAGAAGATGCGCACCGCTCCGAACGGCGCCGTCGACTTCTACCTCGAGACCTCGGTCGACTCAGGCAGCGACTTCGACCGCGCGCTCATCGCGACCGCCCGCATCGCCCAGGAGAACGACCCGCGCGCCTCGAGCGCCCTGGCCGACCTGCGCGAGGCCTGGTTCGCCGAGCTGCGCGAGCACACCGGCGACGAGGCACTGGCCCGGACGATCCAGCTGATCGGCGACGGGCTCTACTTCGACGACACCACGGGGCTCGCCGCCGACGACGCGCTCTCGCACGTGCGTGCGGTCCTGAGCCGCCTCGACGTACTCTGACCCGAAACCGCTCTCGGGGGAGGCAGTCATGGGGATTCGTCCGGTCGTCACGTCGCTGCAGCGCGCGCTTCACCTCTCGGCCACCTGGCTGACCTGCGCTGGAGTCATGAAGCTCCTCGCCCTCGGGCTCCTCGCCGGCGTCGTCGCCGCGCCCGCGATCGCGGCCCCCAGCGCGGCCCAGACCACGCGCACGGCACCGGGCCTCGACCACGGCCACCACAAGACCCGCCACATCACCGTGTTCGGTCACCGC
This sequence comes from Aeromicrobium sp., assembly GCA_023257515.1. GTDB lineage: Bacteria > Actinomycetota > Actinomycetes > Propionibacteriales > Nocardioidaceae > Aeromicrobium. Next base: position 383 of record JALRCA010000126.1, on the reverse strand, counting down.
GGCGCCTCCGGCTACCGGCCGGAGCACACGCTCGCGTCGTACCGGCTCGCGATCGCCCAGGGCGCCGACGTCATCGAGCCCGACCTCGTCAGCACGAAGGACGGCGTCCTCGTCGCCCGGCACGAGAACGAGATCAGCGGTACCACCGACGTCGCCTCGCACCCGGAGTTCGCCGACCGGCGCACGACCAAGGTGATCGACGGCGTCGACGTGACCGGCTGGTTCACCGAGGACTTCACGCTCGCCGAGCTCCGCACCCTGCGCGCGGTCGAGCGGCTGCCCGAGGTGCGGCCGGAGAACACCGCGTACGACGGTCGCTACCGGGTTCCGACCATCAGGGCCGTCTTGAAGCTGGCCGACCGCCTCGACGTCGCCGTCGCCCC
>JALRCA010000154.1 GCA_023257515.1 Aeromicrobium sp. | reverse complement strand
GGCAAGACCCCGCTCACCGCTGAAGGCCTCAGCAAGTCCTACGGGTCCCTGGAGATCTTCACGGATGTGGACCTGGCGATCGACCGCGGGTCCAAAGTGGTCATCCTGGGCCTCAACGGCGCCGGCAAGACGACGCTGCTGCGCATGCTGGCGGACGACCTCAAGCCCGACACGGGCGAGATCCAGCCGGGACACGGGCTCAAGATCGGGTACTTCGCCCAGGAGCACGACACCCTCGACACGTCACGCTCGGTGTTCGAGAACATGCGGGCGGCCGCCCCTGAGCTCAACGAGACCCAGGCGCGCAGCGTGCTCGGCGCGTTCCTCTTCAGCGGCGACGACGCGGACAAGCCGGCCGGCGTCCTGTCCGGTGGCGAGAAGACGCGGCTCGCGCTCGCGAGCCTCATCGTCTCGAGCGCCAACGTGCTGCTCCTCGACGAGCCCACCAACAACCTCGACCCGGCGTCCCGCGAGGAGGTCCTCAGCGCGATCCGCTCGTACGAGGGCGCGATCGTCCTCGTGACGCACGACGAGGGCGCCGTGGCAGCGCTCGAGCCCGACCGGGTGCTGCTGCTCCCGGACGGCGACGAGGATCTGTGGAACGACTCCTACGCCGAGCTCATCAGCCTGGCGTGACGGGTGTGCGGTCGGTCGGCCCCTGGGCCGACCGGCTGCCGCCCTGGGCGGCCTCGCTGCGCTCCTTGCGCTCGGCGCGGGCGAACCAGAAGTACCCGACCACGGCGAGCAGCGCGAAGAACCACCACTGCAGCGCGTAGAAGAAGTGCGGGCCCTGGCCCAGCTCGGGCTCGGGCTCGGGCTTCAGGTCCCCGGCGGCCCGCGGTGACTGGTCGAGGAGGTCGAGGTAGCCCCTGCGCAGCGGGTAGTCGACGGTGCCGGCCAGTCCGCGGCTCGCGATCGCCCGGACCTGGCCGTCGGTCGGTTCGACCGCGTCGTCGCCGGCGCCGTTGTCCTGGCGCAACCAGCCCGTCACCGTGACCCGGCCGGAGCCGACCTGGGGGAGGTCGGTGGGACGGGCGTTGCTGTTCTGGGACTCCATCCAGCCACGGTCGACGAGGATGCCGGTGCCGTCGTCGAGGCGCAGCGGCGTCACGACGTCGACCCCCGGTGCGCCGTCGCGTGTGGCGAACTTGACCGTGACGGTGCGGTCGGCGTCGAAGGTGCCCTCGACCCGCACCCGCGTCCACTCCGAGAGCTCGTCGACCTGCTGGTCGCGGGAGAGCGCGTCGTCCAGCGGCACGGCGTCGGCCTTGAGGTGCTTCTCGATGACGACGTTGCGATCGAGCCGGTCGTGCAGCTTGTGCAGCTGCCAGAAGCCGAGCCGGGTGCAGACGAGGGCCAGGAGGATCACGAACAGCGCGAACCCGAGCCAGCGGCGCGACAGCAGGAACCCGTACCCGGGGCGGGACGAGCTCATGCGCCGATCGGCTCGGTGGAGCGGTAGAAGTCGCGCTTGCTCAGGAACTCGCGCAGGGTCGACTCGTGCTCCTCGCAGGCCAGCCAGGTCTTGCGACGGTCCGGCGTGTGGATCCGCGGGTTGTTCCACAGGACCTGGTGGACGGCGGGCGCGGTGCAGCCCTTCGACGAGCAGATCAGGTCGCTCGGACCGGCAGGGACCTCAGTCACGCCGGGTGTCCGGCGTGCTGGGTCGGCCGTCGGTGATCTCCCCGTACGGCTCCAGATCCATCAGGTTGTCGCCCGAGGACTTCTTGCGAACCCCGGCGTTGGCCAGCACGACCGAGGTGTACGGCAGGAACACGGCCAGCAGCATCAGGATGACGCCCAGCCAGACGACGTGCTGCCACGCGATCACGCCGCCGACGAAGCAGAGGGAGCGGAACGCCATCGAGATCGCGTACTTGATCTCGCGGGCGCCGAGCTCGTCGCTGTGTGCCTCGCGCGCCGAGGTGATCGAGTACACCTGCTCGCGGGGTCGGCGGTCCTGCGGTTCCTGGGGCACCCTCCCAGCGTACGCGCCTTCGGTGAAGCGGCATGATGGCGCCATGAGCAACCGCACCTATCGCGTCACCGAGATCGTCGGCACCTCTCCCGACGGCGTCAGCGAAGCCATCGAGAACGGCATCCGCCGCGCCGGGCAGACGCTGCGTCACCTGGACTGGTTCGAGGTCCAGGGCATCCGGGGCCAGATCACCGACACCGAGATCTCGCACTACCAGGTCACGCTCAAGGTCGGCTTCCGCCTCGAGGACGACGAGTAGACCCCGCCGGCGTCTGAGTCGCCACCAGGGTCCGACGGTCGGCTCAGGGCTCGATGCTCACGCTCACGCCCCAGGGACGTCGTCGTCGGCGTCGGCGGCCTCGATCTCCTCGCGCGTGATGCCGAGCAGGTAGACGATCGCGTCGAGGTAGGGCACGTTGACGGACGTACGGGCCTGGTCGCGCACGACCGGCTTGGCGTTGAACGCGATGCCCAGTCCTGCGGCTGCGAGCATGTCGAGGTCGTTCGCGCCGTCACCGATCGCCACGGTGTTCTTGACCGGGATACGCGCGTCCGCGGCGAAGCGGCGCAGCGCCTCGGCCTTGCCGGCACGGTCGACGACGGGCCCGACGACGCGTCCGGTCAGCCGTCCGTCGACGATCTCCAGCTCGTTGGCCGTGAAGTAGTCGATGCCCAGCTCCTCGGCCATCGGTGCGATCAGCTGCGTGAAGCCCCCGCTCACGAGCGCGAACCGGTAGCCCAGGCGCTTGAGCGTCCGGACCATCGTGCGGGCACCGGGGGTGTAGACGATGGAGCGCTTGACCTCGGCCAGCGCCGACTCGGGCACCCCCTCGAGCAGGGAGACCCTGGCGCGCAGCGACTCCTCGAAGTCGAGCTCACCGCGCATGGCCTGCTCGGTGACGGCCGACACCTCGTCGGCGCACCCTGCGTGCTCGGCCAGCATCTCGATGACCTCGCCCTGGATGAGGGTCGAGTCGACGTCCATGACCACGAGCCGTTGGGCCTGGCGCAGGATCCCGCGTTCCTCGACGGCGAGGTCGACACCGTGCTCGAACGCGGCGGCGGCCAGGTCCGACTGCAGCACGTCGGCGTCTGCGCCGCTGACCTCGAGCCGCAGGGCCGTGACGGGATAGCGCGCGAGCCGGTTGATGCGGTCGATGTTTCCGCCCGCCTGCTGGATGCGACGGGTGATCGCCGCCATCGCCGTCGGGTGGAGCGGGTGCCCGAGCAGCGTGACCTGAGCGCGGCCGACACGCCTCGGGCGGTTGTCGCCCGTGCCGTGCACGACCTCGCAGTCCAGACCCACCTCAGCCGCGACGAGCTGGACCGACGCCTCCATGGCCTCGGTGTCCGACGGCTCGGTCACGAGCACGCTCAGCACGAGCCGTCCGCGCACGACGAGCTGCTCGACGTCGACGATCTCGAGGTCGTGACGCCCGAGGGCCTCGAACAGGCGCGTCGAGACGCCGCTCTGGTCCGGACCGGTGAGCGTGACGAGGACGGTCGGGGCCGTCAGGTGCACCGCTGGCACGTGATCGTTCATCGCGGACGAGGCTATCGCCTGCACGAGCGTCCGGAGCGGCAAGACCGCCCGGCACGGCGCGTGGAGCCGCAGGATAGGTTGAGCGTGAGAGTGGAGCCACGGACCGGACGCCTCGTCGCGGCCCGCAGCCACTCCCGGGGTGTCAGGCTTCACCCCGCCGTGGCCGTCAGAGCATCGGGCGACGCACGAAGGAGAAGCGCATGGCGACCGCCGTCGAGCTCTCGGGGGTGAGCGTCGTCCGTGGCGAGGCCACCTTGCTGTCCGACGTGTCGTGGCGCGTGGACGAGTCCGAGCGCTGGGTGGTGCTCGGGCCCAACGGCGCCGGCAAGAGCACGCTGCTGCAGCTGGTCGGCGCGCAGATGTTCCCCTCGCGTGGCGAGGTGCGCGTGCTGGGTGAGCGACTCGGCGACGTCGACGTGTTCGACCTGCGCACACGCATCGGGCACGCCAGCTCTGCCGTCGGCGAACGCATCCCTGCGCACGAGGCCGTCGAGGACGCGGTCGTCTCGGCGGCGCACGCCGTGATCGGGCGCTGGAAGGAGCGCTACGAGCACGAGGACGACGACCGGGCCGCGCAGATCATGGGGGAGCTGGGCATCAGCCACCTGGGCCGCCGCACCTTCGGCACGCTGTCCGAGGGTGAGCGCAAGCGCACCCTCATCGCCCGCGCCCTGATGACCGACCCCGAGCTGCTCCTGCTCGACGAGCCGGGCGCGGGTCTCGACCTCGGCGCCCGCGAGGACCTGCTGGCGAGCCTCGACGTGCTCTCGACCGCACCGGGAGCCCCGGTGATGATCCTGGTCTCGCACCACGTCGAGGAGATCCCGGCCGGGTTCACCCACGTGCTGCTCCTGCGCCGCGGCGAGGTCGTCGCGGCCGGTCCGCTGCGCGAGACGATGACGGCGCAGAACCTCGGTCGCACCTTCGGCATGCGCCTGGACCTGCAGGAGTCCGCAGGGCGCTACACGGCCCGTCGCGCTGCCCACGGGCACCGCGCGGACTGACGCCCGTCCGTTCCATTCGCTGCTGATAGCCTGTCCGCCCGACCGGGAAGGGGCCCGACGTGATCGACTGGTTGACGGACCACCTGTGGGTGGGGTGGATCGGCGTGGCCGTCGTGCTGGCCGTGGCCGAGATGCTGAGCCTGGACCTCGTCCTGCTGATGATCGCGATCGGTGCGCTCGTCGCAGCCGTCGCCGCGGCGCTCGGGGCTCCGCTGTGGCTCACGATCCTCGTCTTCGCGATCGTCACCATCAGCTTCCTGGCCGTCGTGCGCCCTCCCGTCGTGGCGCGCCTGCACGCCGGACCGACCCTCACGACGGGTCACGGCAACCTCGTCGGCCGCACGGCCGTCGTCACCGAGCCCGTCGGTGAGTTCGACGGCCGGGTCAGGCTGTCGAGCGAGATCTGGTCCGCACGCACCGAGGACCCCCAGCCCATCGACGTCGGCACCGAGGTCACCGTCGTCCGCATCGACGGCGCCACCGCCGTCATCACCGCCCAGGAGGCCTGACATGTCCGTCGCCATCCTCGTGTTCGTCATCTTGGTGGCGATCCTGTTCATCGTCGTCGTGTCGATGACGATCAAGATCGTCCCGCAGGCCCGCGCCGGCATCGTCGAGCGCTTCGGCAAGTACCGCGCCACCCTGTCGGCCGGCCTGAACGTCGTGGTCCCGTTCGTCGACAAGGTCCGCTACATGATCGACCTGCGTGAGCAGGTCGTCTCGTTCCCGCCGCAGCCCGTCATCACCGAGGACAACCTGACGGTCTCGATCGACACGGTCATCTACTTCCAGGTCACCGACCCGGTCGCCGCGACCTACGAGATCGCCCACTACATCCAGGCGATCGAGCAGCTCA
>JALRCA010000221.1 GCA_023257515.1 Aeromicrobium sp. | reverse complement strand
CTGACGGCGATGCCGGCGGACTCCTGGCCGCGGTGCTGCAACGCGTAGAGGCCGTAGTAGGTGAGCTTGGCGACCTCCTCGCCCGGAGCCCAGACACCGAAGACACCGCAGGCGTCCTGGGGTCCGACGTCCTGGGGATCGATGTCGTGCGTCAGTCGACCATCACCGCGAGCCACGGGACCAGTGTAGGGGGCGGAACTGGGTACCGACACAGCATGATCACCGCACTGCTGCACGGACTCGGCACCGCCGCACCGCTCGTCGTCGGCGCTGCCGTCGGTCAGCGTTGGCACGTGCCGCGCCCCGTGCTCGCCGTGCTCATGGCGTTCGGGGCCGGGACGATGATCGCCGCGGCGTCCGAGGAGCTGTTTGGCCCGGCGTTCCAGGCCGTCTCCCCGGCCCGGGCGGCTGCCGCGCTCCTGCTCGGTGCCGGCGTCTACGTCTCGGCGAACTACGTGCTCGACCGTCGTGCCGGCAGTGGCGCGGCGGTGGGCTGGGGCCTCATGCTCGGGGCGGCGCTCGACGGCGTGCCCGAGAACACAGCGCTCGGGGTCTCGCTGGGCAGCGGCGGGGTGGTCCTGCTGGTCGCCATCGCGGTCGGCAACCTGCCCGAGGCCGTGGGCAGCGCCGCGACGTTCCGCGAGGCAGGGATCAGTCCCCGGCGCGGCCTCGCGCTGTGGTCCGGGGTCGGCGTCCTGCTCGTGGCGGTCACCGTGCTCGCGCACGCGCTGTCCGACACGGTCGGCGCCGGTGGCATCGCCACGGCGCAGGCGTTCGCCGGTGGTGCCACCCTTGCGGTCCTCGCCGACACCCTCATGCCGGAGGCCTATCGCGAGGGCGGCTGGTGGGTCGGTCTCGCGACGGCCCTGGGGTTCCTGACGTCCTACCTGCTGGGCTGACGGCGGCGCGCTGCGGACCCACGTGGACGCCCCTAGGGTGGCGCCATGAGCTCGGACACCGTCAGCGTCGAACGCACCATCCAGGCTCCCGCGGCCGACATCTTCGCGATCGTCTCGGACGCCGGGCGCCACCAGGAGATCGACGGGTCCGGCACGGTGCGCGGCACGCGGCAGCCGTCCCGGCCGCTCGAGCTCGGCAGCGTGTTCGGGATGGCCATGCACATGAAGGTCGGCTACCGCACCAAGAACGTAGTGATCGAGTTCGAGCAGGACCGGCGGATCGCGTGGCAGACCAGCGGCCTGTTCGGCCTGATCGGTGGTCGCATCTGGCGCTACGAGCTCGAGCCGGTCGGAGACGGCGCGACGCGCGTGCGCGAGACGTGGGACGTGTCGCAGGACAAGCAGCGCGCGCTGCTCAAGCGCTCCAAGATGCCGGCCGCCGCCAGGAACGGCATGCGCCGGACCCTGGAGCGCCTCGAGCAGGTCGTCGCGGCCTGAGTCGACCGTGGCGGGTGACCGACGGGATCCCTAGGGTGGAGTGACTCACGTCACACGATCGAGGAGTCGCCCCCATGCCCGTCCTGCCTCCCGCCACGTTCCTGACCGACCTCCACGCCCATCGGGCCGAGACACAGCCGGACGACCCGTGCTGGACCTACCTGGGCCGCACGTGGACCTGGGCCGAGGCCTGGGACGACATCCGCCGCTTCGCCGGCGCCCTGCAGCGGTCCGGCATCGGGCGTGGCGACCGCATCGCGTTCCTGGACAAGAACAACCCCGCCATCCTCACCGCCACGCAGGCCGTGTGCCTCGTCGGCGCCGCGAACGCGATCGTGAACTGGCGGCTCGCGGGCGACGAGCTCGACTACGTCATCAACGACTCCGGGGCGCGCGTGCTGTTCGTCGGTCACGAGCTCGTGCCCGCGATCGACCTGATCCGAGACCGTCTCACCACCGTCGAGCAGGTCGTGGTCGTGGGCGGCGACGCCGACGAGCTGGCCGGGTGGATCGACACCGCCGAACCGATCGATCGCGCTGACGCCGTCGCGCCGACCGACCCGTGCCTCGTCATGTACTCCTCGGGCACGACCGGTCGGCCCAAGGGCGTCGTGCTGACGCAGCACAACATGCTCGTGCACACGCGCAACGCGATGGGCGACGTCGAGTACGGCGACGGCGACATGATGCTGATCGCGATGCCGATGTTCCACGTCGGCGGGTCCTCGTACGCACTGTTCGGCCCGGCGACCGGCACCCACGGCTACGTCATCCGCGAGATCGACCCGCAGCTCCTGGCCGGTGCCATGATGGCCGGCGCGACGCACACGTTCCTGGTGCCCGCGGTCGTGGCGGCGCTGCTGCAGGCGGGTCCCGACGCGATGGGCCTGTTCAGCCGCCTCAAGGTCTTCTCCTACGGCGCGGCCCCCATGCCGCTGCCCGTCCTGCGCGGCGCGCTGCAGCACTGGCCGGACACGTCGTTCATGCAGGTCTACGGCATGACCGAGATGGCCGGCGTCGTGACGATCCTCGACGACGCCGCGCACCGCGACCCCCATCACCCCGAGCGCCTCGGCTCGGCCGGCAAGCCGATCCCCGGCGTCGAGATGCGGGTCGTCGACCCCGCGACGCTGCAGGACGTCGAGCCGGGCAGGGCGGGCGAGCTGTGGTGGCGCACCGAGCAGGCGACGATCGGCTACCTCGGCAACCCGACCGCGACCGCGGAGCTGCTGGTCGAGGATGGATGGCTGCGCTCCGGAGACGTCGGGCGGGTCGACGACGAGGGCTTCGTGTTCATCGAGGACCGGGTGAAGGACATGATCATCACCGGCGGCGAGAACGTGTACTCCCCCGAGGTCGAGCGGGTCCTGGCCGAGCATCCGGCGGTGCTGGAGCTCGCGGTGATCGGTGTCCCCGACGACCACTGGGGCGAGGCGGTCAAGGCCGTCGTGGCGCTGCATCCCGACGTGGCGGTCGAGCCGCAGGAGCTCATCGACTACGCCCGCGAACGCCTGGCCCACTACAAGGCTCCGAGCTCGATCGACGTCGTCGAGGCGCTGCCGCGGAACCCGTCGGGCAAGATCTTGAAGCGGGACCTGCGCAAGGCCTACTGGGCCGACCGCGATCGCCAGGTCTGACACCACGACACCGCACGAGGACGGGGAACGGCCCCGATCCTCCAGGGGTGTGGACCGGGGCCGTTCACCTCCACCGTAACAAGAAGTTGCTCGGCGGGGTAGCCGGGGCTCCGTCCGAGCGACTGCATCGACGACAGCGCCGTGCAGCCCAACCCAGCGTCCGCCCGGCGGTGCCGCGGCGGTCGGCTCAGGCGACGCCGCTCGACCACAGCTGCACGGCCGCGACGGGCCGGAAGCCGGCGGACCACGCTGCGCGCAGCGACGCCGCGTTGCCAGGCGCAACGGCGGCCAGGACGACGTCGTCGACGGCCACGAGACCGCGCGCCTCGCCGAGGAGGTCGCGCGCCCTGCCTCGACCTCGCGAGGCCGGCGCGACCTCGATCGAGACCTCGGCGAGCCCACCGATGCCGACCGACCGCGTGACGAGCGCGGCGTCGGGGTCTCGGCGGTCGACGAGCACCTGCGTGTCGCTGCGCCACGAGGCCGCCAGGTGGGCTCGCGGGTGGTCGAGTCCCTTCGCGTCGACGAGGTGCTCGGGAGCACGACCCGTGCCTGCTGCGCCCAGCACGAGGTCGAGGCTGTCGACGCGACCGGCGCCGGCCAGTGCCACGACGACCCGCGCGTCGGTGGCGCCGCCTCGTCCGGGCTCGTAGCCGGCTGGGCCCAGCCGGGCGAGCGCCGAGTCCAGACGAGCGGCCGGCTCGGGGCCGTGCAGGCAGACGACCGCGTGACCGGTGAAGGCCACGACCCCCTCGACGCCGGCGCGCCAGGGCTCACAGAGCTCGGCCAGGCCGTCGTCCTCCGGGTGGGAGCCGCGCAGGACCGCGTCCCGCAGCAGCACGGCCAGCCGGTGCTCGGTCACCGCTCGTCCAGCGGGAGCCAGGTCGACAGGTCCGAGCGCGATCCGGAGGCACGGACCGAGGCGTCGACCCAGGCGAGGCGGCCGCGAGCCAGAGCGATCCACGTCTCGGCGTCGGTCTCGACGACGGCGGGCGGCGTGCCGCGCGTGTGGGTCGACCCCTCGATGCACTGCACGGCCGCGAACGGCGGCACGCGCACCTCGACGCTTCGGCCGGGCGCGCGGCGCACCAGCACGCCGAGGTAGTGCTTCGTGAGCGACTTGAGGTCGGCCCGCGTCGCCTCGCCGCCGTCGAGCCGCGCCAGCGCAGCGGCGAGCTCGTCCTCGGCCATGAGTGCCGGAGGTCGCGCCATCAGCCGAGCGTCGGGCCGAGGACGGCCGGGAGCGTCGCCTGCCAGGCGGACTTGAGGTCGGCGACGGGGATCGAGAACTGCCCCTCGACGGTGAACGCGTCACCGCCGGTGCGGCCGACCGACGTCAGCAGGACACCGTGCTCCTCGGCCAGCGCGACGAGCTCGTCGTGGCGGTCCTCGGCGACGGTGACGACCGCACGCGCCGTCGACTCGCTGAAGAGCTCGACGAACGGGTCCTCGAGGTCGAGGGTGGCGCCGACGCCGGAGTGGAACGTGGCCTCGGCGACCGACTGGGCCAGACCGCCGTCGGACAGGTCGTGCGCACTCGTGACGAGTCCACGGCGCGACGCCTCCTGGAGCACGGCCGCCAGAGCCTGCTCGGCCGCCAGGTCGACCTGCGGCGGGAGTCCGCCCAGGTGGCCGTGGACGACGTCGGCCCACGAGGAGCCCGACAGCTCGGCCCGGGTCTCGCCCAGCACCACCACGTGCTCCCCGCCGGCGCGGAAGCCCTGCGTGACACGGCGACGGACGTCGTCGATGACACCCAGGACGCCGACGACGGGCGTCGGCAGGATCGGGGTCTCGCCGGTCTGGTTGTAGAACGACACGTTGCCGCCGGTGACGGGGATCCCGAGCTCGGCGCACGCGTCCTTGAGACCGTGCGTGGCCTGCTCGAACTGCCACATGACGGCCGGGTCCTCGGGCGAGCCGAAGTTGAGGCAGTCGGTGACCGCGAGCGGCAGGGCCCCGGTGACCGCGACGTTGCGGAACGCCTCGGCCAGCGCGAGCTGAGCCCCGGCGTACGGGTCGAGCTTGGCGAACCGCCCGTTGCAGTCGGTCGCGACGGCGACGCCAAGGTTCGACTCCTCGTCGATGCGGACGATGCCGGCGTCCTCGGGCTGGGCGAGCACCGTGTTGCCCTGGACGTAGCGGTCGTACTGCGCGGTGACCCAGGACTTGTCGGCCAGGTTCGGCGAGCCGACCAGGCGCAGCAGCGTCTCGCGCAGCTCGTCACCGTTGGCGGGACGCTCGAGGTTCTCGGCCGGGTCGCCCTGCAGCGTGTCCTGCCAGTCGGGACGCGCGTAGGGGCGCTGGTAGGTGGGGCCGTCGTGGGCGACCGACCGCGGCGGCACGTCGACGACGGTGCGCCCGTGCCAGTCGATGACCAGCCGGTCGCCGTCGGTGACCTCGCCGACCACGACCGCCTCGACGTCCCACTTGTCGCAGATCGTCATGAACGCGTCGAGGTGCTCGGGCTCGACGACGGCCATCATGCGCTCCTGGCTCTCGCTCATGAGGATCTCCTCGGGCGAGAGCGAGGAGTCGCGCAGCGGCACGGTGTCGAGCTCGACGTGCATGCCGCCGTCGCCGGCCGACGCGAGCTCGCTCGTGGCGCACGAGAGGCCGGCGCCGCCGAGGTCCTGGATCCCCGCCACGACCTTGGCCGCGAACAGCTCGAGCGTGCACTCGATGAGCAGCTTCTCCATGAACGGGTCGCCGACCTGGACGCTCGGACGCTTCGCCGGCCCATCGGCGTCGAACGTCTCGGACGCGAGGACGCTGACGCCGCCGATGCCGTCGCCCCCGGTGCGCGCGCCGTAGAGCACGACCTTGTTGCCCACGCCCGACGCGTGGGCGGTGTGCAGATCCTCGTGGCGCAGGACGCCGACGCACAGGGCGTTCACGAGCGGGTTGCCGACGTAGGTGTCGTCGAAGACGACCTCACCGCCGATGTTCGGCAGTCCGAGGCAGTTGCCGTAACCGCCGACACCGGCCACGATGCCGGGCAGCACGCGCGCGGTGTCGTCGGCCGTCAGCGGGCCGAAGCGCAGGGGGTCCATGACGGCGACCGGGCGCGCGCCCATCGCGAGGATGTCACGGACGATGCCGCCGACGCCCGTGGCCGCTCCCTGGTACGGCTCGACGTAGCTGGGGTGGTTGTGCGACTCGACCTTGAAGGTCACCGCGTAGCCCTGGCCGACGTCGATCACGCCGGCGTTCTCGCCGATGCCGGCGAGGGTCTCGCCGAGCGGCGTCGTCTGCGGCAGGTCGCCGAAGATCGCCTCGTATTCCTGCCCGTGCGGCAGGTTGCCCGGGACGGCGGTGCGCACGGCGTCGACGCCCGGCGGCATCGTCGGGGTCGCGTCGATGGCGACGAGGCTCGTGTGCTTGCTCACCAGGTGGTGCGCGA
>JALRCA010000144.1 GCA_023257515.1 Aeromicrobium sp. | reverse complement strand
GACGGTGTGGGTGGCGCTCACGGGACCTCCTGGGGTGATGCGGGTCCTCGCAGTGTTACACATGCGATGCGGTCGTGCTAGGACCGTAATGCGGGGCGAACGAACCGACCACGTTTTCCTTGCCGATGGCGGCGTTGCAGCCCGTGGCAGGCGCACGAGGACCGGGCTCGGTGCGCTGGTTCCCAGGCCAGCCTGGGAATCAGCCGCACCGGCGACAAGGGCCCGCGGACCGTCAGACGGCCACCGGCAGACGCTCCCACCCGCGCAGCACCCGGTTCGGGCGACGCTTGGCCCCGTCCGTGACCCGCAGCTCCGGGAACCGCCCGTAGAGGGTCTCCAAGGCGACCCGGCCCTCCAGCTTCGCGAGGTTGGCCCCGACGCAGTAGTGCGCCCCGTGCGAGAGGGAGAGGTGCTCGCCCGCGTTCTCGCGCCTGACGTCGAAGGTCGAGGCGTCCTCGAAGACGGCCGGGTCGCGGTTGGCTCCCGCGATCATGACCAGGACGCCCTCCCCAGGCTCGAACCTGTGGCCCGCGATCTCGGTCGGCGTCCTGGCGGCTCGGAACGTCAGCTGGACCGGGGGCTCGTACCGCAGCGTCTCCTCGATCGCTCCGGACCAGCCGTCCTGCGACGCGGCCGCGCGCTGCTCCGGGTGCGCGTCCAGCAGGGCGACGGCGTTGCTGATGAGGTTGACGGTCGTCTCGAACCCCGCGCCCAGGAGCAGCAGACCGATCGCCCGGAGCTCCACCTCCTCGAGCCGGTCGTCCCCCTCGAGCTGGACCAGCCGTCCCAGGAGGCTGTCGTCGGGTCGGTGCCGCAGGTGCTGCACGTGGTCGGTGAACCAGTCGTGGAGGCCGCGCACGTCCCGGATCGAGCTGCGGTACTGACGCCACGTCAGGTCCGGGTCCAGGAGCTGCGCCGCACCGTCGCCCCACGCCAGCAAGCGGTCGCGATCCGCGCCGTGGACACCGAGCATGTCGGCGATCACGGCCACCGGCAGCTGTCCGGCGAAGCGCTCGACCAGGTCGAAGCCGCGGACCCCGTCGGCCTCCAGGGAGTCGAGCAGCTGTGCCGAGACCTCGCGGACCTGGTCCTCCTGCTGCGCGACCGACCGAGCGGCGAACGCGCGAGTCACCAGACGCCGGTATCGCAGGTGCAGGTCACCGTCGACCGACAGCATCGAGGGCTGGTCGATCGGGCCGATGTGACGCTCGTCCAGCAGGCCGTAGTACGCGTTGGTCAGTCGGCCCTGCACGGGCTTGGCGTCGCCGCCGGTGACGAAGTCGGGCGATCGCAGGATGCTCCTCGCCACCTCGTGGTCCACCGTGGCCGTCACGAACCGGCCGGCGACGAACCGGCCACGGGAGCGGAGGTCCTCGTAGCCCGGGTAGGGGTTGGCCCTGAGGACCGGATCGGTCGTCAGCCGGGCGATCGGGTCCCCACGTCGCGACGCCATGGCGAAGCCGAAGCGCGAGAGCCCGTAGTTCAGTCCCCACGCCATGCGCGCGCTGCCGGGGACCTTGGACCACTGACCGACGCGGCCCTCCCAGCGCGGGACGGCCGGCTTCTCGGCCGTGGCGCCGAGCGCGGCGTGGTCGACCGGACAACCTTGCGACTCAGGCGACATCGACCCGACCTCCCGTCCCCGCCCGACGCGCGATCTCGATCCAACCCGCATTCTGCTCCTCCAGCGCACGCCGGGTGCGCTGGTACGTGAGGTCGTCCAGGTCCGGGTCGAGCTGCGTCTCGACCTGACGCCGCCACCGGTCGGTCAGCGTGCGCATGAGGTCGTCCCGGTCGTCGAACACGTCCGACCACTCCGCGCGCCACGGCAGCTCCCCGTCGCGCCGTGCCTCGATGATCGCCAGGGCCTCGCGCGAGACGCGTTGCCGGGCCGTCGTCTCGGTCCATCCCATCGGATCCACCTCCGTCGGTCTCGCTCCGTCGTCGTTCTCGGTGGACCCGATGCTAGGGAGCCGCGACGGTCCGCCGCATCCGGCGACGGAACCCCTGACGACTCCTCCCGTGGAAGGAGTCGACCCCCTGCCGCGGCCCGAGGACACGGGGTGGTCGTCGGCCCTAGGCTGCCGACGTGAGCGTGTTCCGACGGTTGCGCCGACGCTTCGACGAGAAGACACGACGCCACGGCATCTCCTACCCGTGGTGGGTCGGCGTGTTCTCGAAGCTTCTGCAGGTCGTGCTGGCGATCGTGGCCGTCTCGCAACGCGGCGGACCGACGGAACCGTCGTGGGCCTGGCTCGGCGTCCTGCTCGTCATCACGCCACACCTCGTGCAGGCCGCGATCCGGCCGTGGATCCCGTGGTTCCTGACGGCGACCTGCATCATCGCCGGCGCCGCCATCATCATGTCGGTGCCGACGGACGTCCAGGTCGACCTGGCGCCGGCGATCCTCGCCGTCGTGGCGGCCGAGGTCACGGCGACCGACGGGATCGGCCGCGGGGTCGTGACGATGGTGGTCGCGATCGTCGTCGCCTTCGTGCTCGACGTCGACCAGACCCAGCCCACGGCCGGCGAGATCGTCATCGGCGCCATGGTCGGCGCCATGCTCTGGTGGCAGTCCCGCGCGCTCCTCGCGGAGCGTGCGGCCCGACTGCGCGAGCACGAGAGCGCCGCGCTGGCCGAGCGCCAGCGGATCGCCCGCGAGATCCACGACCTCGTCGCCCACTCCATGAGCGTGACGCTCCTGCAGGTCTCGGGTGCACGGCGTGCGCTGCTCGACGCCGACATCGATGAGGCATCCGCGGCGCTGCGGGACGCCGAGGCCGTCGGCCGCACCGCGATGGAGGACATCAGGCGCACGGTCGGGCTGCTCGCCGACGGTCCCTCCCCCTCGCACGCGCTGCCCGACGCCTCCGACGTGCCGGACCTGGTCGACTCGATCGTCGGAGCGGGACTGGCCGTGGACCTCGAGGTGACGGGCGACCTGAGTGCCGTGCCCCGCAACGAGGGGCTCAATCTGTACCGGATCGTGCAGGAGGCTCTGACGAACGTCGTCAAGCACAGTGGGCAGACGCGGGCCGCGGTCCGGCTCGCGGTCGACGAGTGCGGCTCGCGCCTCGTGGTGAGCAACCCTCTCGGTTCGGGTGCGTCGTCGTCCGACGGCCTCGGGCACGGAGTCGCGGGCATGCACGAACGTGCCGCCCAGATGAATGCCACGATCAGCGCCGGTCCTCGTGGTCGGGCCTGGGTCGTCGAGCTCGACGTGGCGCGCGATGGTGCGAGTCGCACCTCGTGGGTGCACCGCATGACCTGCCCGGTCCAGAAGGCACTGCGATGACGACCACCGTCCGGGTCCTGCTCGTCGACGACCAGGAGCTCGTGCGTTCCGGCCTGGCGCGCATCCTCCGCCCCCGTGACGGCATCGAGGTCGTCGCCGAGTGCAGCGACGGCGACGAGGTCCCCGACGCGCTGGCCGCGCACGGGGTCGACGTCGTCGTGATGGACCTGCGGATGAAGCGGGTCGACGGGATCACCGCCACGCGTGAGCTCCGCTCGGACGCCGAGGCCCCGCCGGTCCTGGTCCTCACGACGTTCGACGACGACGAGATGCTCGCGGGGGCGCTGCACGCGGGCGCCGCCGGGTTCGTCCTGAAGGACACCCCGGCCGACGACCTGATCCGGGCGGTGCACACCGTGGCCGGCGGTGACGCCTGGCTGGATCCCGCCGTGACGGCACGGGTCATGGCCGGCTACGGCCGTCATCGCCGCTCGGGCGCGTCGTCGGTCCTGCGTGAGCTGACCCCGCGGGAGGTCGACGTGCTGACCGCCATGGCGCGCGGTCGCACGAACGGTGAGATCGCGGCCGAGCTCTTCATCTCCGAGCTCACCGTCAAGAGCCACGTCGGCCGCATCTTCGCCAAGCTGCAGCTCCGCGACCGCCCGGCGGCGATCGTGCTCGCCCACGAGACCGGCCTCGTCTAGCCCCCCGGACTCCGGCAGGGACTAGGAGCGGGTGTCGACAGTCAGGAGGAAGCGGTCCCCCAGCTCGCGACGCAGGTCCCGGACCACGCGCTCGGTGAAGTCGGGCGGTGGTCTGCGGTCGGAGTCGGGGTCGGCGAGGATCGCCCACTGCGTCAGGTGGTCGGCGAGCCGGTCCGAGATCATCGGCCAGTCCTCGCGACCGGTCGTGCCGCCTCCCAGGGGCCAGGTCGAGCCGTACTCGCCCGCCATCGTGACCTCGGTGACCGCAGGCTCGCGCGAGATCCGCACCTCGTGGTCCGGACCGAGCGCCTCGGAGAGGTCCTGCTCGAGCGCGTCCAGCCCGGCGAGCACGTGCAGCCGCGCCGTCTCGTCGTCCCAGCGGCTCGCGAGGTCGAGCTCGTCGAAGGACTCCTCGGACACGTGCGCGCGGACCAGCGACTGCAGCTCGACCCATCGTTCGTGCAGGTGCTGCACCGCGGACGGCAGCAGGACCCAGGGATCCACCGCCGGCTCGGGGACCGGCGGTGGGTACCACGACGCCAGCTCCGCCGAGCCGTCGCCGTAGGCGAACCATCGGCCTCCCGTCGGCGCCGGCACCTGGAGCGCCAGCTCCACCCGCGTTCTCATCAGAAGCGGACCGGGAGCTCCTCGACCCCGTAGACGAACGACAGCTGGCGGAACGACAGGTCCGACTCGTCCACGGCGAGCTCGAGGTCGGCGAAACGACGCAGCAGACGCGGGAACACCGTGCGCAGCTCCATCCGGGCCAGCTCCGCCCCGATGCAGCGGTGGATGCCGTGGCCGAAGGCCAGATGCCCGCTCGTCGGGACCCGGAACGGGTCGAACTGCTCCGGCTTCTCCCCCGCTGACGCGCCGTCTCGGTTGGCGGCGCTCAGCGAGGCCAGCAGCACGTCACCCCGGCGGATGTGGTGGCCGAAGATCTTCATGTCCTGCTTGGCGAAGCGTGGGAACGCGACCTGCACGACCGACAGGTAGCGCAACAGCTCCTCGACGACGCGGTCGACGTCCTCGCGCGAGCCCGTGCGCACCAGGTCCGCGTGCTTCTCGTCCCGCATGAGCACGATCGTGCCGAGCGCGATCATGCCCGCGGTGGTCTCGAACCCACCGGTGAAGACGCCGTCCGCCAGCCCGGCCAGGTCGACGTCGGAGATGGCGTCGCCCTCGTCGCGGATGATCTGCCCGATGAGTCCCGGACCCGGTTCACGACGCTGCCGCGCGACGGCGTCGAACAGGAACTCGCGCTGCTCCGACACCGCTCCGAAGGCAGCCGCGCCGCCTCCGGTCGCGTCGAAGCGTGCGCTGCCGAGGGCGGCGAACGCCTCGCGGTCCTCGTAGTCGAGCCCGAGCAGGGCACAGATGGTCTGGAAGGGCACCGGGAAGGCGACGTGCTTCGCGAGGTCGGCCGGCGAGCCCGCCGCGTCCAGCTCGTCGAGGGCCGTGTCGACGATGTCCTCGATCATCGGCTGCAGTCTGGCGAGCCGGCGCATCGTGAACTCCGGAGTGACGATCTTGCGCAGGCGTGTGTGCAGCGGCGGGTCCGTGAACCCGAGTCCCCCGATGTCGTCCGACGTGGCCGGCCCGTCACCGAGGAAGAGGTGGCGGATGTCGTTGGAGTACTCGTCGCGCGACGTCAGGATCTGGCGCGTCTCCTCGTGACCGGTCAGCAGGTAGGCGTCGAACCCGAAGGGCAGGTCGAGCTTGTGGAGCGGACCCTCCCCCCGAATCTCGGCCATCCGCGGCAGCGGATCGAGGCCGTCCCGTTGGAGCGGGATCTTGGTGGCGTCGGGGATGAACGACAGGCGCGACAGGTCGATGCCCTTCTTGCGGATGCGGCGGACGGCGAGTCGCCCCAGGGCCCCTGTCAGGCGTCCACGCACGTCCAGCACGCCCTCGAAACTATCATCGGTCGTTGCGGTGACGGCCCACGTACGCCAAGGTGTCGTGCAACCTCGGGGTGATCCGCCTCGAGGTCGGTGGACCCGGGGGCGACCGCCCGCCGGGCATACGGAGGGGAACGTGTCATGAGTGCAGACACCACCAACCCGGGGGCTCCGACCGAGCTCAAGCGGGTGATGGGGCCGAAGCTCCTGTTGTTGTTCATCGTCGGGGACATCCTCGGCACCGGCATCTACGCGCTCGTCGGACAGGTGGCCGCCGAGGTTGGCGGGGCGGCCTGGGTGCCGTTCCTGGTCGCCTTCGCCGTCGCGTTCGTGACGGCGTTCTCCTACCTCGAGCTCGTCACCAAGTACCCCCAGGCTGCGGGAGCGGCGCTGTACGTGCACAAGGCGTTCGGCGTCCACTTCTTCACGTTCATGGTGGCGTTCACGGTCATGTGCTCAGGCATCACCTCGGCCTCGACCGCGGCCCGCGCCTTCGCCACCAACCTGGCGGCCGGCTTCGAGTGGAAGGCCGACAACACCAGCATCATGCTCGTCGCTCTCGGCTTCATGCTCCTGGTCGCGGCCATCAACCTGCGTGGCGTCTCCGAGAGCGTCAAGGCCAACGTCGTGCTCACGCTCATCGAGCTCTCCGGCCTCGTCCTGGTGATCCTCGTGGGTGTCTACGCGATCGCGGGCGGCGACGCCGACTGGGGTCGCGTCGTCGCGTTCGAGACGCCCGAGGACAAGAACGTGTTCCTCGCTGTCACGACGGCCACGTCGCTGGCCTTCTTCGCGATGGTCGGCTTCGAGGACTCGGTCAACATGGCCGAGGAGTGTCATGAGCCGAACCGCATCTTCCCCAAGATGATGCTGACCGGTCTCTCCATCACCGCCGTCATCTACGTGGCGGTCTCGGTCTGCGCGGTGGCCCTGGTCCCGGTCGGTCGACTCGAGGACACCGACCAGTTCGGGCCCCCGCTCGTCCAGGTGGTCGCCGCCGGCGCGCCCGACGTCCCTGCCGACACGATCCTGCCGTTCATCTCCATGTTCGCCGTCGCGAACTCCGCGCTCATCAACATGATGATGGCGAGCCGGCTGCTCTACGGCATGGCCAAGCAGGGAGTCATCCCCCACTCGCTCGCCAAGGTCGGCCACCGTCGTCAGACGCCCTACGTCGCGATCCTGTTCACGACGTTGATCTCGTTCGGCCTCATCGCCTACGTCTCCTTCGCGAGCGACGACGCGATCACCGTGCTCGGCGGCACGACCTCACTGCTGCTTCTCGCCGTCTTCGCGGTCGTCAACGTGGCCGTCCTGGTCCTGCGCAACGATCACGTCGACCACGACCACTTCCGCACTCGCACGGGTCTGGCCGTCGTCGCCGCGATCGCCTGTCTGTACCTCGTGACCCCGTTGTCCGGTCGACCGGCCGACCAGTACGAGGTGGCGGCCTACCTGCTGCTGCTCGGACTCGTCCTCTCCGTCCCCATCTTTCTCATGCGCCGCGCGCGTGGAGAGGACCTGCTGGTCGAGGACCCGGAGGACATCCCACCGCACAAGCTGCCCTGACCCGACACGAAGGAGCCCCCGACCGTCCGGTCGGGGGCTCCTTCGTGGTCCGGAGGACGGTCAGTGCTTGCCGTCGTTCTTCTCGACCGCCTCGGGGTGGCGCGCGGACCACCAGAGGCTGACGACCGCTGTCGTGGCGAGGGTGACGACGATGACGCCGAGGCTGAGCAACGTCGGGATCTCCGGCACCTTGACCGGCTCGCCACCGTTGATGAACGGCACCTCGTTCTCGTGCAGGGCGTGCAGCAGCAGCTTGACGCCGATGAACGCGAGCAGGAACGCCAGACCCTGCGACAGGAACACCAGGCCGGAAATACCCAGGAACGAAGCAGCCGACATGTAGTCGCCCGCAATCGCCAGACCGTTCTGGAAACCGGTAATACCACCACCGGCCGTGTAGAAGTCGGCAGCCGTTTTGGTCTTGCCTGCAGCCCACTTCGTGATCCACAGGGTAAAGGCAACGAAAATACCGAACATGGCAATAGCAGTCCAGTTCGTGGCTTGCTTGGCGGTGTTGCCCAGATCCGCACCAGCAGCCAGAGCCGCACCACTCGCGAGGAGTGCGCCCAGCGCAATGAGAGTTTTATTCATCTTGGTCATTTTTGCACGTCCTTCATTACGGCTTCTTTCAGTGCGTCGAATTCCGTGTTGGCCTTCTTCACATAAACAGCCGTGATTGCGATCGTGAACAGAATCACGCCGAGACCCACCGGCACGCCGAGCGTCATAACGCCGTCGCCGATTTTCTGAGCGAAGATAGCCTTGTCAAAGGCCAGGGTCAGGATAAAGCCAAAGTAGGCAATGAGCATGAGCACGGTACAGATCCAGCTGTAGCTGTTCCGGACCGAGACCATTTCATTGAACTTGGGGTCTGCCAAGATCTTGG
>JALRCA010000185.1 GCA_023257515.1 Aeromicrobium sp. | reverse complement strand
CGACCGACGCCGGGTCGGCCTCGATCTGCTCGCGCAGCCGCTCCACGACGACCCGTCCCTGTCGGTCGACGGGGGTCGTGTCGATGCGGGCACCCTCGTGGGCCGCCAGCCACGTGACGGGGTCGAGCAGGGCGTGGTGCTCGATCGAGCTGAACAGCACGCGGTCGCGGGCGGGATCGACGTCGCGTCGGGCCCAGTACAGGCCCTTGATGGCCAGGTTGTTCGCCTCGGTTCCCCCGGAGGTGAACACGACCTCGGACGGGCGGGCGCCGAGGCACTCCGCGATCACCTCGCGCGACTCCTCCACCACCCGCCGCGCAGCGCGGCCCGACGCGTGCAGGCTCGACGCGTTGCCCGTGCGGGCCAGCTCGGCCGTCATGACCTCGATCGCCTCCGGGACCATGGGCGTCGTCGCCGCGTGGTCGAGGTAGGTGGTGGAGCGCTCAGTCATGACGGTTCCAGCGTAGACCCGGGGCGGAGGGACGGCCCGGACGCCCGTGGTCAGAGGTGGTCGATCCCGACCACGACGCCGATGACGATCGCGACCCCGAGCAGCGTGAGGGCCACCTGGACCTTGCCCGACAGCTGCTCGAACCACCCCATCGTCCCCGGCGCACGTTCCTCGACCTCCCTGGGTGCCGCGACCCACGTCAGCTCCTCGACGCCTGCGTGGTGAGCGACGCGTCTGAGCGGTCGAATCCCCCAGCGCCACTCGGTCAGGCGGATGACGGGACCCCCGCTCCCACGTCTGAGCACGACAACCCGAGGCGCGACCGAGCGCCACGCCGGTCGGTCCGCCACCGGGGCGGACAGACCGACGATGTCGTCGACGGGGACGTCCACCTGACGCCGCCACCACCGACGCAGCGTCACGGCGCGCTCCGTCAGCACCACTCGCGACGTCGCAGCGGCGAGGGCGCTCAGGACGACGGCGACCGCGAGCGCCGCGATGGCCACGACGGCCATCCACGTCCGGTCCTCGCGCAGACCCCACGCCGCGACCTGGTACCCCACGAAGATCGTCCAGCCGAGCGGCGGCCAGAACGAGGACCGCCTCGGCCGCAGGACGAGGGGTTCGCTCACCCAGCGACTTCTACCAGGCCCTGAGCCGTGCTGCCGGACTTTGTCTCATCGGCCGCACGTCCGTGCGCTCAGCGCTCGAGGGCGATGGTGATGGGGATGCCGACGCCCAGGAAGACCGCAACGGCGAGCACGAACAGCAGCACCTTGACGGCGAAGGGCAGCCGCTCGATCGGCCCGACGGTTCCCGGCACTCGATGGCCGAGCTCCCTCGGCGTCACGACCCAGCTGAGGCGTTCGACCCCGGCGTGCTCCGCCACGGTTGCGATGACCGTGTCACCCCAATGGCGCTCGTCGAGCCGGATGCCCGTGTCCCCGTCCGCGGACCTCAGGACGAGCCTGGACGGCACGACCCTGCGCGGCGTCGCCCCTCGCTTCATCGTCGTCTCGGCGACCTGCGCCGCCAGGCCCACCACCCCCTCGAGGGGCACGACGACGGTACGCCGCCACCAGCGATGCAGCTCCACGCTGTCCTCCGTCAGCACCACCCTTGACCTTGTGACGTCCAGGACCAAGGTGAGCACCGACAGCAGACCGAGCGCGACGAGAATCGCGACGAGCCACCACCGTTCGTGGAGTCCGTTCACGAGAACGAGCCACGCGGGCAGCACCAGCAACCGGCCCGTCTGCTTGTACGCAGACCTCGGTGGCCGCAGGACGACGGGTTCGCTCACCCAGCGACTTCTACCAGGGCGCGGGCCGCCGCACCGAGCTTTGCCTCGTCGGTCGTGCGTCCGAACGTGAAGCGGACGGCGGTCTGGGCCACCTCGCGCTCGACGCCCATGGCGGTGAGCACGTGGCTCGGCTCGTCGCTGCCTGCGTGGCAGGCGGAGCCGCTGGAGCACACGACGCCGTGGCGCTCCAGGTCGAGCAGGACCGACTCCCCCGAGCGTCCCGGCAGGACGAACGAGGCGTGCCCCGGCAACCGGTCGACCGGGTGGCCGGTCAGCCGCGCGTCGGGCACCCCGGCCAGCACGGCGGCGACGAAGGCGTCACGGCGACGGGCAACCTCGGACGAGGAGCCTCGGTCGACGAGCTGGAGCGCAGCGGCGAGACCGACCGCGCCGGCGACGTTCTCGGTGCCGGAGCGCCGCCCGGACTCCTGGCCGCCGCCGTGGACGATGGGCTCGAGGAGCGTGCCGCGGCGCAGCCACAGCGCGCCGACACCCTTGGGCGCACCGAGCTTGTGGCCCGAGAGGCTGAGTGCCGTGACGCCCAGGCGGTCCACGTCGAGGTCGAGCCACGGCGCCGACTGGACGGCGTCGGTGTGGAACGGCACGCCGTGCTCGGCCGCCACCGCGGCCAGCTCGGTGATCGGCTGGATCGTGCCGACCTCGTTGCTCGCGTGCTGGATGCTCACGAGCGTCGTGTCGGGACGGATCGCGGCAGCGAGGGCCCCCGGAGCGACGCGACCGTCGGCGTCGACCTCGAGCTCGGTGAACTCGAACCCGATCCGCTCGAGCCAGCGCGCGGACTCCAGGACCGCCGGGTGCTCGACCGCGCTGACCACGACGTGACGACCGCGCGGGTCGGCCAGCGCGATGCCCTTGACCGCCAGGTTGTCGGCCTCGGTGCCGCCCGACGTGAACGTCACCTCTCCCGGCCGACCGCCGAGCGCCGCAGCGACCGACTCCCGCGCCTGCTCGAGCCCCCAGCGGGCCGCCTCACCCGCCTCGTGGTGGCTGGACGGGTTGCCGAACGAGGGTCCGAGGTACGGACCCATCGCCGCCAGCACGTCGCGGCGGACCGGCGTGGTCGCCGCCTCGTCGAGGTAGATCACGCGCCCGCCGCCTCGCCCACCTCGACGTCGAGACCCAGGTCGAGGGAGCCGTAGCCGTGCGTGAGGGCTCCGACGCTGATGACGTCGACGCCCGTGCGGGCCACGTCGCCGATCGTGTCGAGGGTGATGCCACCGGATGCCTCGACGATCGCGCGTCCTGCCACGAGCTCGACCCCCCTGCGCAGGTCGTCGAGCGAGAAGTTGTCGAGCATGATCGTGTCGACCACGCCGGAGGCGAGCACCGGCTCCACCTGGTCGAGCCGGTCGACCTCGACCTCGACGTGCGTCGTGTGCGAGAGCCGCGCCGCGCCGTCGCGCAGCGCCTCGGTCAGGTCGAGCCCGGACCGTTGCAGCACCGCGAGGTGGTTGTCCTTCGCCATGACGGCGTCCGACAGGCTCGAGCGGTGGTTGTGGCCGCCGCCGCAGCGCACGGCGTGCCGCTCGAGGAGCCGCAGGCCCGGCGTGGTCTTGCGGGTGTCGACGACACGGGCACCGGTTTCCTCGACGGCCGCGACGTAGCGCGCCGTGAGGGTCGCGACGGCACTCATGCGCTGCACGAGGTTGAGCGCCACCCGCTCGGCCTGGAGCACGGCGCGCGCGGGTCCGTCGACCGTCGCGAGGACCGCGCCCGGCTCGAACCACTCGCCGTCGACGAGTCGCGGCTCCACCACGACGTCGGGGTCGAGCGTGGTCATGGCGACGACGAACACCTCGATGCCGGCGAGCACGCCGGGCTCGCGGGCCACGAGGCTCGCGCTCGCCCGCGCGTCCGCGGGCACGAACGCGCGCCCGGTGACGTCGCCGTACGGCGCGTCCTCGTCGAGCGCCGCCTCGACGACACGCCGCACGTGACGCAGGTCGAGACTCATGCGACGTCCCTCCCGAGCAGGATCCCCGTGTGACGCCCGGATCCCTGGGCGACGGGCGCGTCGGTGCGGAAGTGACCTCCGCGCGACTCACGCCTGGACCTGGCCGACGCGACGAGCGCCCTGGCGACGAGCAGCAGGTTGGCGTCCTCGGCGGCCTTCGCGTCGGTGACGTCGGGAGAACGCCATGCGTCGAGGACCGCCGCGGCGTCCGCGAGCCCGTCCTCGTCGCGGGTGAGCCCGGCCGCGTCCCACATGAGCTGCTGCAGGTCGGCGCGACTCACCTCGGCGCCCGACCCCGAGCCGGCGGCCGTGATCGCGATCGGCGCAGCCCAGGTGTCGTCCGGCTCGACCGGTGCCGGGGCCTCGTCGAGTCCACGCACGGCCCGCGCGCCGAAGACCGCACCCTCGAGCAGCGAGTTCGAGGCGAGCCGGTTGGCGCCCTGCGCCCCCGTGCAGGCGACCTCGCCGACGGCGAGGAGACCCGGCACGGAGGTGCGTCCCCAGACGTCGGTCCGGACACCACCCATCGCGTAGTGGGCGGCGGGCGTCACCGGGACCGGCTCGCGCGACCAGTCGAAGCCGTGGGCGCGACAGGCCGCGTCGATCGTCGGGAAACGGTCTGCGAGGCGCTCGGCCCCGAGCGCCGTGGCGTCGAGGCGCACCGGCACGCCGTCGAGGGCCATCCGCCGCGCGATCGCCCGGGCCACCACGTCGCGGGGCGCGAGCTCGGCATCGGGGTGGACCTCGCGCATGAAGCGTCGACCGCGCGCGTCGAGCAGCACCGCACCCTCGCCACGGACGGCCTCCGAGACCAGGAACGTGCCGGGCGCGTCGAGCGCCGTGGGGTGGAACTGGACGAGCTCGAGGTCGGCCACGACCGCGCCCGCCCGCAGGGCGATAGCCACGCCGTCGGCCGTCGCGACCGCGGGGTTGGTCGTGTAGGGAAAGAGCTGGCCGAGCCCGCCAGTCGCGAGGACGACGACGTCGCCGTCGAGCGACGTGCCGTCGAGCAGTCGCACCCCCGCGACGCGACCCTCGTCGAGCACGAGGTCGACCACGGTGGTGTGCTCACGGACCTCGACCCCCGACTCGCGCACGCGCGACGCGAGCGCCGACGAGATCGCCGCGCCGGTGGCGTCGCCACCGGCGTGCAGGATGCGCGCGAAGGAGTGCGCCGCCTCCAGGCCGTGAGCCAGTCCCCCGGTGTCGTCGCGGTCGAACGCGACCCCGCGGGCGAGCAGCGCGTCGACCGCGGCCGGGCCCTCGCCGCACAGGACGCGGACGACCTCGGCGTCGGAGAGACCGGCACCTGCCGTGAGGGTGTCACGCACGTGCGCCGCCACCGAGTCGCCCAGCCGCGGCGCTCCCGGGTCGGACAGCGCGTCGACCACGACGGCCACACCACCCTGCGCCTCGTGCGTGTTGCTCTGCTCGAGGCCGGCCTTCGTCACCAGCACCACGTCGTGACGAGCTGAGGCCTCGAGCGCCACGGTCA
Source organism: Aeromicrobium sp. (assembly GCA_023257515.1). Taxonomy (GTDB): domain Bacteria; phylum Actinomycetota; class Actinomycetes; order Propionibacteriales; family Nocardioidaceae; genus Aeromicrobium. The sequence goes on along the minus strand of JALRCA010000185.1, from coordinate 1,017 downwards.
GACCCGCGATGCCGCTCCCGACGACGATCACTCGACCCATGACGGCTCCTAGCGGGGCAGCGCCGCGAGCATCCGCTCGAGCGCGATCCGGGCGTCGCTGGCCACCTGCGGCTCGACGCTGACCTGGTTGCGGACCTCGCCCTCGAGCAGCCCGTCGAGCGTCCACGCGAGGTAGCCCGGGTGGATGCGGTACATCGTCGAGCACGGGCAGATGACGGGGTCGAGGCAGAAGATCGTGCGGTCCGGGTACTGGGCCGCGAGCCGGTTGACCATGTTGATCTCGGTGCCGATCGCGATGACGTCACCAGGCTCCGACGCCGCGACGAACTTCTTGATCGCGTCCGTCGAGCCCGAGGCGTCCGCGGCATCGACGACGGGCATGGGCGACTCGGGGTGCACGATGACCTTGCACCCCGGGTGCTCGGCCCGCGCCTGCTCGATCTGCGCCACCGTGAAGCGCTTGTGCACCGAGCAGAACCCCGGCCACAGCAGCACCTTGGCGTCCAGGAGCTCGGCCTCCGTGCAGCCCAGGCCCGGCTTGCGCGGGTTGATCATCGGCATCTGCTCCAGCGGCACGCCCATCGCCTTCGCGGTGTTGCGGCCCAGATGCTGGTCGGGGAAGAACAGCACGCGCTGCCCCCGCTCGAAGGCCCACTCGAGCACCGTCGCGGCGTTGCTCGACGTGCAGACGATGCCGCCGTGACGACCGCAGAACGCCTTGAGCGCCGCCGAGGAGTTCATGTAGGTGACGGGCACGACGGACTGACCCCCGTCGGGGGCGTCCTCGCCGTACAGCTTCATCAGCGCGTCCCACGCCGCCTCGACCGATTCCTCGTCGGCCATGTCGGCCATCGAGCAGCCGGCGGCGAGGTTCGGCAGGACGACCCTCTGGTCCGGTCGCGCCAGGATGTCGGCGGTCTCGGCCATGAAGTGCACGCCGCAGAACACGATCGTCTCGGCGTCCGGCTTGGTCAGTGCCGCGTTGGCGAGCTGGAAGCTGTCGCCCACGAAGTCGGC
>JALRCA010000181.1 GCA_023257515.1 Aeromicrobium sp. | reverse complement strand
GCCGCCCAAGACACGTTGAGGTCGGTCAAGGCAGCCGAGAAGGCCTTGGACGCGACACGGAAGGCTCTCGCCGCTGAACGTCGAGCGGTGAAGGCTCGAAGAGCCGACGACGCGGCAGAGGCCGCGAGTGACGCGCGACGTGCTTCAGGGTCGGCGACGCGCTCGAGCACGAAGTCCAGCGGAGCTACGAAGGCTCGCAAGTCGGGTCCGGAGGGGGAGGTCTGCCGACTCGCCAACTCCTTCTCCGGCAAGACCCTGGTCAAGATGGCCGACGGGTCGCGCAAACCGATCAGCCGGGTGAAGGTCGGCGACCGAGTTCTGGCAGCCGACCCCAAGACCAACCGCGTGGCGGGCAAGAAGGTCACCCACGTCTGGAAGCACCGAGACACTCTCGTCGACCTCAAGATCTCTGGCGAAAGCATCACCACCACGGACGACCACCCGTTCTGGTCCGAGACCGATCAGACGTTCAAGCACGCTGATCAGCTGGTAACCGGCGAAAAGCTCAGGGCGGCCAGCGGTGCCCTGGTTGACGTTCAGGCGCTCGAGTCGCGCAGCTTCCGGGGTGGCCAGGCGTTCAACTTGACTGTCGCGGACTTCCACACCTACTTCGTCGGGCGAGCAACGGCGCTCGTGCACAACTGCGGGACGTCCACAGCCGATCGAATTTCGAATCCACTCTGGTCCTCGAAGCCGTCCGCCTCGGCTCCCCAGAACGCTCTGCGTCACTTCAAGGACCATGGGGCTGATTTCCCGCATGTCAACAACTCGATGGAGTACGTCGTAGAAGCTCAAAGCTTCTTACGCACTCCGAGTCCTGGAACCTTGTCTCTTACGCGTACCAACGGCGACGTCGTTCGCTACAACCCTGAGACTGAGGTCTTCGGTATCATGAATAGCTCCGGTGCGCCGAAAAGCTTCTATATCCCTGATCCAGCCAAGCATGGCCATCCGACAAACTTGGACTACTTCTATGACCAACAGTACTAACTATAAGTATTGTCGTATATGCGGATACGAGCCCGACGAGCCGCCGTGGGGGGCAGACGGTCGAGACCCCTCGTTCTTTTACTGTCCGTGTTGCGGTGTCGAGTGGGGCTACCAAGACTCCACGGTGAAGTCAATCGAGACCTTCCGTACGAGCTGGCTCCAAGCTGGCGCTCCTTGGTGCGATAGGAAAACTCCGCATGACGGCTTGACTGTCGCAGAACGGCTTCGTCGCATAGGTGTGGGAGCAGTCTGATCGCGCCGAGGATGCGGCGGAAACCCGCGAACGCGTCCGTCGGTCGGTGGCCGAGCGCACACGAATCCTGTTGCGCGTCTCGCGCACCTAGGGTGCGTAATACAACGGCAGGGCGTCAAGGCTCGCCTGCAAGTATGTCCTCCGCGCGCTCAAGGCGCAGAGGGCAGCGGCTCTGGCTTTCGGAGCGAGGTTCTCGCCGTTTGTCGGTCTACCACGGAGGATTGAGTAGTCGGACACGGGACTCAACTGCGGGAGCTCGAGACTGAGCGCGGCTGCGGTGTTCATGGAGGTCCAGCCCTGTGCTTAGCGCTGTTCACGACTCGATACTGAGCAACTTGGGATCCTCGTACGGGCTCGCCGTTGCTCGATTCGCGAACTTCGACGAGGTTTCTGAGCGATCGAACTTGCCGACGACGCTTTTGGCCGCCCAGCGAGTTTTCGTCGCGGCAGGTGTGTCGCGTCTGGACTGGGTTTCTTGCGGGTCGTTGTCGGCGAGCCGTGTAGGGCTGGTCGTGAAGCCTGGCTTCGCAGGTCGCTCCTGGCCGCTACAAGAAGCGCTGGATAAGGTGTCCGTTCGGGACGAAGAGTCCGACGGCTTGTCCCTACCAATGCTCGGCGACGGGGTCTGCGTTGGGCTGTCGGAGTATCGCGATTTGAGTGGCGTACTCGAAGCGGTTGATGCGGCATTCGAGCGACTGCAGGTCAGGTTCGAGGACTAGGTGTAGTTCCCCAGGAGGTTGTGAAGGCGTGACGTGAGGTGAGGACCTCCGGTATCGAAGGGGTTACCACACCATCCTTCAACCGGAGGTCCTCGTGACTCACGCTAATGCCCCTCTGACCCCTGTTGGCCGCCTGCGCCTTGCCCAGCTGATCGTCGACGAGGAGTGGCCGGTTGCCAGGGCCGCTGAACGGTTCCAGGTCTCCTCGGCGACGGCGTCGAAGTGGGCCAACCGCTATCGGGCTGGCGAGCCCATGAGCGACCGGTCGTCGCGACCGCACCACTCTCCGACGAGATGCTCACAGCACCTGGAGCGGCGGATCATCAAGCTGCGCTTCTGCCGCCAGTGGGGGCCCCATCGGATCAGCTACCGACTGGGTGTCCCGAGGTCGACGGTCGGACGGGTCCTGGCCCGCTACTGCATGCCGCTGCTGGCCCACGTCGACCAGGCCACCGGGCTGCCCGTCCGAGCGCCGAAGGCGGTCCGCTACGAGGCCTCCGCGCCCGGGGAGCTGGTTCACGTCGACATCAAGAAACTCGGCCGGATCCCCGACGGCGGCGGGCACCGCAAGGTCGGCCGGACCATCGGGAACCGGCACAACAAGAAGCAGGGCCTGGGCTATGCGTTCCTGCATCACGCGGTCGATTCCTACTCACGGCTGGCCTACTCCGAGCAGCTCACCGACGAGCGCAAGGAGACCGCGGCAGGGTTCTGGGAACGCGCCCGAGCCTTCTTCGCCGACGCGGGGTTCGAGGTCACCGCGGTCATGACCGACAACGGCGCCTGCTACCGATCCCACGCCTTCAAGACCGCTCTCGGCGAGGGCGTGAAGCACCGGCGCACCAGGCCCTACCGGCCCCAGACCAACGGCAAGGTCGAACGCTTCAACCGGACCCTGGCCGCCGAATGGGCCTACGCCCAGACCTACCTCTCAGACGCCGCTCGCGCAGCGACATACGCCGACTGGCTCCACACCTACAATCACCACCGACCCCACACCGGCATCGGCGGCCTCACCCCAGCGCAACGCGTTCACAACGTCACGGGGAACTACAACTAGGTTGCAGTCTGCGCCCGTGGTGGACCGGGATCTCAAGCCGTTTCGGTTTGGACGCTGTCCAGGTCACCACGGGCGACGAGACCGCCTGCGCGGTGGTCAACGACCCGTTCGGTGAACCGATCGCGACGAACGGCAACGACGTGTGCGCCTCTGGTTCTCGTGCGGCAAGCACCGGTAATACCTATGGATACCGCGGCCAGTCACGCGATGGGTCCACCGGCAAGTACCAGATGGGGGCCCGCACCTACGATCCCGCGACCGGTGCTTTCACGGCGCCGGATGCGTATCGCATCTCCGATTCGCAGACCGACACCTCGGTCGGGACCGATCCGTTGACGGCCAACACCTACTCCTACGTCAACGGCAACCCGCTCAACCTCGTCGATCCGAGTGGACATTTCGCGGAGTGCTTGCGCGGCTGCAGCGCCGAGACCCGCAAGTTCCTCACCAAGACGGTGCGGGATCAGGTCAAGAACCACTCCAAGAGAAGCTTGAAGGATCAAGAGAAGGACGTTGACAAGCAGCAGGCCGACCTGAACAAGCAGAAGCGCGATGCCGAGAGCAAGCTGGCGAAGGGCTTCGAGTGGGGCAAGGCTCTCGGCAAGTTCCTCGCCGATGTCTCGGGGTTGACCGACATCAAGCGCTGCATCATGGATGGCGACGTCAAGTCCTGCGTGATGTCGGTCGCCGGGATCGTCGGGGCGTCGGTCTTCAAGCTGGGCAAGCTCTACAAGGGCGTCAGAGCGGCGATCCGGTCGTATCGAGCGTTCGACAGGGCACGAGACGCCGCCCAAGACACGTTGAGGTCGGTCAAGGCAGCCGAGAAGGCACTGGACGCGACACGGAAGGCTCTCGCCGCTGAACGTCGAGCGGTGAAGGCAAGATCGGGTCTGCGAGGCGCGAAATCGGTTGATAAGGCGCAATCCGTCGGCAGAGCGACGAAGGGTTCGAAGGCAGGCGGACGGTCCGCTTCGGGGAAGCGACCTATGTCGCCGCCTGAAGTTGAAGGTGGGGGTACTGTGTTTACTCACTTCACCGACGCCGCTGGTGCCGAGGGAATTTCCGGGGTGGCGCCGCTCAAGGTGGGAGATTCCGTGTCCGTTGACCGTCTGGCTTTCGGCCAGAGTGAGAACAGTTTCCAAGCGAGTGCGCTTGGTGACAACTTCGTGACCGATCTTTCGAAAGATGCAACCCCCCGCGAACTTGACGCGATTGGAGTCTTTGGTGAGAAGCAGCAATACGCCTTGCAGTTCTCGCAGGAGGCAGCCCTGACGTCCGGGGTTCGGCCGAGAATGGTTCGGCAGAATATCTACACAATTCCGGCTGATAGTTGCATAACTGGTGCTTGCACAGTAACAAGGGTCCGATAATGCCTATTGAGAAGTCTGTGCGGCGTTTCGAAGCGATGCTCAGGGATGTCGAGGGACAGATCGATTCCTGCGTTGCTGCATTCGTAAGCGAGCGCGACGAGAACGTCCGGTTCTTGATGGCGGAGCGTCTTCCGGCCTTAGGTTCAGCAGTCGGTCCGAAGCTCGTAGTGGCTATCAGGCAGGGCACCCTGGACCCTTCCTTGCAGTACCTCGCGGCATGGGTAGCCGTTGAGGTCGGTGAACGCGGCGACGCTATCGCGATCCTTTGCCGAGAAGTCGAGGAGCGCACTGTCTTCGCTGTTCCAGCCGCCAACGTCCTGGCTAAATGGGACATCCGCGAAGGACTGATTCCGATAACGCGCGCCTTGGAGGCCACGCCGGTCGCAGACGTCGACGCAATGAGCAATTACGTGACTGCTCTGAGGGACCTAGGTGGAGACCTGCCGTCAACTGTTCGCGATCGACTCTTGAATGATGCGCCGGAATGGCTCTCGGGTCCTCTCCTGAGCGACTTTCCAGGCAACCTCGGCGACTGAGTGGCAGGACCGAGCGGCAGTAGTGATCAGCGCGACCACGGCGGAGCGAGGAGGCTGAATACTCTCCGGGCTGCAGGTCACGTCTCCGCGTCGCATCCGATGAGACGTGGGAGCATCCGGGCGCAAAATCTGGTCCACTGGAGACCACAGATCGGTTGTCCTGGGCCGTCATAGGGGTCGGATGTGATCGCGACGCGCCGGGCCAACATGAGCGCTCGGCTACCACACCGTGTTTGGTCGGAAGCGCCGAACGCTTGAACGCGGGACCCTCTGAACACTCCCGCGCTGACGCAGTGACCGACGACGGCGTGCTCACAGCAACCGTCGGGCAGGCACCTCTTCACCGGTCGCGCGAAGGCTGATAGAGCCCGCGTGTGTGACCAGCCGGGCGCAGCGAAGGACCCCTCGACACGCTTGCGCATGTCGAGGGGTCCAACGTGACTCATGTGGCGGAGATGGCGGGATTTGAACCCGCGAGAGGAATCAACCTCAACCCGCTTAGCAGGCGGGCGCACTAGGCCACTATGCGACATCTCCACGTCGCCGCGGACGGCAACCGGATCAGGATACCGATGACCTCGCCCGTCCACCCAATCGCCTCCGCGATCGATGGGAGCATGGACCATGGCCTACCGGCACGTCGTCCTGTTCCGTTTCCGTGACCACGTCAGCGACGACGACGTCGAGGCGTGCGAACGACGGTTGCTGAGCCTCGCCGACCACCCGGGGGTCGAGTCGTTCGGCGTCCACCGCAGCGAGGACACCCGCAAGGGTCGGGTGGTGCTCGAGGAGGTCACGTTCACCGACCGCGACGCCTACGCGGCCTGGCGCGCCTGGCCCGAGCACGTCGCCGCGGGCGAGCAGCTGAGCGAGGTCGCCGACTGGTGGGTCGCCGACCATCCCCTGGTCTGAGGCCACGGATCAGTAGGCGCCGTCGCCGCGGAGCACGGCACGCACCGTGCGCCAGATGATCTGCAGGTCGCGCAGCAGGGACCAGTTCTCGACGTAGTCGATGTCGAGCCGGAGCGTGTCCTCCCACGAGAGGTTCGAGCGCCCGCTCACCTGCCACAGACCAGTGATGCCCTGCTTGACCAGGAGGCGGCGACCCGCGTGCTCGTCGTACTGCTCCACCTCGGCCGGCAGCGGTGGACGCGGGCCGACGATGCTCATGTCGCCCCGCAGGACGTTGAACAGCTGCGGGAGCTCGTCGAGCGAGAACCGCCGCAGCGCCTTGCCCACCCGCGTGACGCGTGGGTCCTCGCGCATCTTGAACAGCAGGCCGTCGGCGTCGGACGCCAGCCCGTCGCGCAGGTCGTCGGCGTTGTCGACCATCGAGCGGAACTTGAGCATCTGGAACGGTTCGCCGTGCAGGCCGACGCGCTCCGAGCGGTACAGGATCGGACCCCGGGACCCGAGGCGCACGGCCAGCGCCGTGGCCAGCAGGACGGGGGAGAGTGCGACGACCGCCGCCAGGGCGAAGAGCCGGTCGAAGACCGCCTTCTCCCAACGCTGGGCCTCCTCGAACTTGGGCTCCTCGAGGTGCAGCAGCGACATCGTGCCGACGGACTGCAGCGTGACGCGCGTGGTGGCGACGTCGATGACGTGAGGCGAGACCATCAGGTCGACGTCTCGCTCGTGCAGCTCCCACGCCAGCTCCTTGAGCCCCTGGTGGCCCAGGTGCTCGGTGTCGGTCACGATCACCGCCGATGCCCCGGACGTGCGGAGCGCGTGGTCGAGGTCGTGGGACTCATCGAGCACGGGCACCTCGCCGTCCGCCGACGACAGGGTGTCGTCCGCCCGGCTGGGCCGGTCCGGCACCCATACCCCGGTCACGTGCAGCCCGGCCGAGCGGTGTCGGATCAGGTGGTCGACGATCGATCGCGCCGCCGCGGTGCCTCCGATCACCAGGACGCTGGTGCTCAGGGCGCCGTGCTCGCGGCGTCGCACCACCCAGCTGCGGACCGCCTTGCGCCCGGCGAGCAGCGCCGGGGTGCCTCCGACGAAGACCAGGATGAGGAAGACCCGTGGCACGGTCGCCTCGGCGAAGACGAGGGCCGTGCAGGTGAGCGCGAACGTCGTGATCGAGGCCCGCACGACGCGTTGGTACTCACGGGTCCCGTCGGCGAGCACGTGCTCGTCGACCGAGCCCAGACCCTGCAGCGCGATCCACCAGGCAGCCAGCACGCCGCCGCCGAGCCAGATCGAGACCCGGCCGGGGCCGAACCCCGCCGTGTGGAGGGCCAGGGCGACCGCGCACGTGGCGGCGATGACCGCGAGGTCGATGAGCGAGACGACCTGGCGGTAGCGACGGCGCCACGGACCGTGCCTCGTCAGCGGAGCCGCGCGGGGCACGGTGGTCTCGCCATCGGTCACGGGCAGGACCGTACGGCGTGCACGCGCAGCGCGCAGGTCGCGCGACCACGGCGCGACACGATCGGCTCGTCCTGACAACACCTGGCAGTCCCCGTTCGATGGTCTCCCCTGGAAGGTGACACCGATCTGGTTCGGATATGACGGATACCTGCCATTTTGCCCCGAAGTCCTGGGTCTGACGACCCGGATATCCACGGGACGCGTCACATCTGTCGCGCGTCCGAATCCCCCGGTCCGTCGCTGTTCCTCCCGAGGTGGGATGCGGGACCCGGGACCTGTGCGCCACGATGCAGGACATGCGCGTCGAGCACCTGGACGGGGCACCCATGGCTCCCCCGTTGACCCCGCCCCTGCCCGCCCACGTCCTGCTCTGCCACACCGACGAGGGCCTCGTGCTGGTCGACACGGGATTCGGCACCCTCGACGTCGCCCCCGGGAGCACGCGGCTCGGCGCGATCCGTCACCTGCTGCGACCCGTCGGCGGGCGGGAGACGACCATCCTCGGTCAGCTCGAGGCACGGGGTCTGAGCGCCGAGGACGTCACCCACGTCGTCCTGACCCACCTGGACCTGGACCACGCCGGCGGTCTCTCGGACTTCCCGCATGCCACGGTCCACACGACGGCCGACGAGCACGCGGCCGCGATCACCTCGCCCGACCTGCTCGACCGCCAGCGCTACGTGACGGCGCAGTTCGCGCACGGACCGCGCTTCGCGCTGCACGACGGTCCGGGCGACCGGTGGCGCGACGACCTGACGGGCCACGAGGTCCTGCCGGGCATCGTGCTGGTGCCCATGCCCGGGCACTCGCGCGGGCACGCCGCCGTCGCCGTCGACGCGGGCGAGCGGGGCCTGGTCGTGCACGCGGGCGACGCGGTGTTCGACGCGAGTCACCTGGGTCCCCTCGCGCCGGACGGGACACCGGTGGGCCCGATCCGCACGCTGCGGGCGTACGAGATGATCGTCGGACGCGACCGAGCGCGCATCCGACGCAACCACGCCGAGCTGGCCCGGCTCTCGAGCCAGGACGGCGTGACGGTCGTCCCGGCGCACGACCTGCGGGTGCTCGAGGCCCTGCGAGGAGCGTGAGCGTCAGTCGGCGGGGCGCTGCTGGGCGAGTCGCCCGTGCAGGAAGAGCAGGGCACTGCCGACGGTGAGGACCACCTCGGTGACGATCGCGACCAGGGTCGGCAGCAGCACGTCGTCCTGGACCGCGGCCGTCACGAGCGTCGCGACCGTCCCGACCACCGCGACGACCACCCAGATGCGGAGGGTGAACGGCGGACGCCGCGTCGTCCCGGCCTCCCGTGCCTGCTGGTGCCCCATCTGGGCGAACGGGAACGTGACGAGTCCGAACAGCAGGAGCAGCAGGGGGATCGCGAAGCGCACCCCGCGAGCCTAGACGGCTCAGGAGCGGACGCCCGGCCGAAGGGGTGGGGCCTCGGGGACCTGGGTGGGTGAGCGGCGCCGGTGGTAGGCATGTCCCATGACCCAGACACCCCTGGAGCTGTTCGGCACCGAGTCGCTCATCGGCGACGAGGACCGCGCGATCCGCGACACCGTCCGCACGTTCGTCGACCGCCGCATCCGGCCCGAGCTGGCCGCCTGGTTCGAGGCGGGCGAGGTGCCGGCCCGCGAGCTCGCGAAGGAGCTCGGTGGCCTGGGGCTGCTGGGCATGCACCTCGAGGGGTACGGATGCGCCGGGACGTCCGCGACGGCCTACGGTCTGGCGTGCCTCGAGCTCGAGGCCGCCGACTCCGGCATCCGCTCGCTCGTGTCGGTCCAGGGCTCGCTCGCGATGTATGCGATCTGGCGCTGGGGCACCGAGGAGCACAAGCAGGAGTGGCTGCCGCGCATGGCCGCTGGTGCCGCCGTGGGCTGCTTCGGCCTGACCGAGCCCGACTTCGGCTCCAACCCCGCGGGCATGCGCACCCGCGCCCGTCGCGACGGCGACGACTGGGTCCTGACCGGCACCAAGATGTGGATCACCAACGGCTCCGTCGCCGACGTCGCCGTCGTGTGGGCGCAGACCGATCCCGACGCCGGTGCGCGCGGCATCCGCGGCTTCGTCGTCCCCACCGACACGCCCGGCTTCTCCGCTCCGGCCATCAAGCGCAAGCTGTCGCTGCGGGCGTCGGTCACGAGCGAGCTCGTGCTGGAGGACGTCCGCCTGCCGGCGTCGGCCCTCATGCCCGAGGCCATCGGCCTGCGCGGACCGCTGTCGTGCCTGGACGAGGCCCGCTTCGGCATCGTCTTCGGCTCGTTGGGCGCGGCGCGTGACTGCCTCGAGACGGCGATCGCGTACACGCGCGACCGTGAGATCTTCGACAAGCCGCTGGCGGCGTACCAGCTGTCGCAGGCCAAGCTCGCCGACATGACGCTCGAGCTGGGCAAGGGCATGCTCCTGGCACTCCACCTGGGTCGCCTCAAGGACGAGGGACGGCTCCGTCCGGAACAGGTCAGCCTGGGCAAGCTCAACAACGTGCGCGAGGCCATCGCGATCGCGCGCGAGAGCCGCACGCTGCTCGGCGCTGCCGGCATCACGCTCGAGCACCCGGTGCTGCGGCACGCCAACAACCTCGAGTCCGTGCTCACGTACGAGGGGACGTCGGAGGTCCACCAGCTCGTCATCGGCAAGGCCCTCACCGGCGAGGACGCGTTCCGCTGAACCCGGACCTCGCACGCGCTGCGGCCCGGGCCGGGCCGTCGTAGCGTGGCGACCGTGCAGCAGCGCTTCCACGGCCGCATCGCCGGCATCGGGTCGACCTCGGGGGTGCGGGTCGTGGTCGGACGCTGGGACCGCTCCCCGTGGGGCTCGTTCGCCGACGTCATGGTCGAGCGCGCCGACGGCCGCCGGTTCCTGCTGGCTCCCGACGACCGGGTGGCCGAGTTCGTGGCCGCGACCTACTCCTTCGACGAGGTACGGATCGAGTCCGTCGCCGTCACGGGTGACCCGGACTGGGCCGTGCGGACCGACTCCTTGACCCTCGACCTGACGACGGGTCGTCGCACCGCACTGGGGCGTCTGCTGCGACTCGTGCCGCGTCGACTGGCGACCTCACCCGCGTGGACGCGCGTCACCGATCCCGTCTCGCGCATCGTCATGCGCGGTGTCCGCACCCGCGGCCGCACGACCGACCGCAGCGAGTTCTACGGCGCCTGCGACGTGCACGAGGTCGTGGCTGCGACGGGCTCGTTCGAGGGTGAGCCGCTCGGCTCGCTGACACCCGTCGACCCCCCTCCGCGCTTCGGCTTCTCCTCGACCCCGAGGCGTCCGAGCGTCACGTCGGTGACCACCACCGTCGTGCTCGACGCCGACCGCTGAGGCGCCGCGATGCCGGGCGAGTGCCCCATGTCACAACCGTATTTTGCACCCGAGGCATGAAACTTTCTTCAACTCATGTAGCGTGCTCGGCACCCGTGGCGAACCCGACGCCCCAGCGAGAGGACATCCGAACGATGGCAGATGTGCAGGCAGCGCTCGACGCAGCCGGTCTGACGAACCCCAAGGTCCGCGAGTACGTCGAGTACTGGGCCGATCTGACCGGCGCCGAGCGGATCGAGGTGGTGACGGCCGCCGACGACGCGCGTCTCATCGAGGAGTCCCTCGCCGACGGAGAGCTGGACCCCGCGGGCGAGGGCCTGTACTACTCCCGCAGCTTCCACAAGGACACCGCGCGCTCGGAGGAGCGCACGATCGTCGCGACGAGCAACCCCGAGGACAAGGGCGTCTACAACAACTGGCGTCCGTCGTCGGAGATGAAGCCGCTGCTCGAGGGCAAGATGCGCGGCGCCTCGGCCGGCAAGACGATGTACGTCGTCCCCTACCTGATGGCGCCTCCGGGGTCGCCGCTCGAGCCGTACGCCGCCGGCGTCGAGCTCACCGACACCCGCACCGTCGTGCTGCACATGATCCGCATGGCGCGCGTCGACGTGAAGTACATCAACGAGCTGGCCGACCCGGACAGCTTCGTCCGCGCCGTCCACGTGACCGGTGACCTCGAGAACCTCGGTCACGGCACCCCCGACGACGCCCGCTACTTCGTGACCGTCGCCGACGAGCGCACGATCCTGCACTTCGGCTCGTCCTACGGCGGCAACGCGCTCCTGGGCAAGATCGCCCACGGTCTGCGTCAGGCCGCCTACGACGGCTGGGCGTCGGGCAAGTTCCTGGCCGAGCAGTTCATGCTCCTCGGCATCACGGACAAGGAGACCGGCAAGAAGTACCACATCTGTGGCGGCTTCCCGTCGGCCTCGGGCAAGACCAACCTCGCCATGACGCTGGCCCCGGACGCTCTCGGCGACCGCTACCACGTCGACTTCTACGGCGACGACATCGCGTGGCTGTGGGTCGGCGAGGACGGCAAGCTCTACGGCATGAACCCGGAGTTCGGCGTCTTCGGTGTCGCGAAGGACACCAACGAGGCCACCAACCCCGGTGCCCTGCACTCGGTCGACTCCGGCACGGGCGCGATCTTCACCAACATCGCCTACAACGAGAAGACCCACGAGGTCTGGTGGGAGGGCAAGACCCCGAACCCGCCCGAGGACGTCGACGGCTGGCTCGACTGGCGCGGTGACAGGATCGCCGACCGCGAGGAGGGCGACGACGCCCCGTGGGCCCACCCGAACAGCCGCTTCACGACGACGCTGGCCAACGTGCCGAACGTCGCGAGCGACTTCGAGGACCCGGCCGGCGTGCCGATCGACGGCATCATCTTCGGTGGGCGCACGCGCGACCGCGAGCCGCTGGTCCGCGCGATCCACGACGTCGCCGAGGGCGTCTACGACGGCCTGACGCTGGGCGCCGAGGCGACGTTCGCCGCCGAGGGCGTCGAGGGTCAGCTGCGCTACGACCCCATGTCGATGCGTCCGTTCATGTCGTACCCGGAGGGCCCCTACGCGGCCCACTGGCTCAAGATCGTGGGCCAGGCGACCGAGAAGCCGATCTTCGCCCACGTCAACTGGTTCCAGCGCGACCCGGAGGACGGGCACTTCCTGTGGCCCGGCTACCGCGAGAACCTGCGCCCGCTCCTGTGGCTCATGCAGCTCAAGAACGGCGAGGTCGAGGGTGTCGAGACCCCGGTCGGCATCCTGCCCAAGCAGGAGGAGCTCAACCTCGACGGCCTCGACATCGACCAGGGCGACCTGGACACGATCCTGTCGATCGACACCGAGCGCTGGCGCCAGGAGATCGCCTTCCGCGAGAAGCACCTGGCCGGCTTCGACAACCTCCCGGAGGAGATCTGGGAGGCGCACCGTCGGGTGGCCTCGGCCCTCGAGGACGAGTGAGCACCCAGGCGTCGGCTCGATCGCACGTCCCGCTCAACCAGGCCAAGGCCGAGCTGTTCCGCACGCTCGGGCACCCGGTGCGCATCCGGGTGCTCGAGCTGCTGCAGGACGGCCCCAAGCCGGTGCGTGAGCTGCTCGCCGATCTCGAGATCGAGTCGTCGAGCCTCTCGCAGCAGCTCGCCGTGCTGCGTCGCTCGGGACTCGTCTCGTCGACGCGCCAGGGCGCCAACGTGTACTACACGCTGGGCACGCCCGACGTGGTGCAGCTGCTGCACTCGAGCCGCCGCATCCTCGCGGCCATCCCCCAGGCGGAGTAGAGCCTGATCCTGTCCCAGCACGACACGAGGGCCCGCCACCGATCGGTGACGGGCCCTCCTGTCGTGCGACGTCAGCTGTAGCGGACCTTGAACGTGAGGCCGCCGAAGACGATCGCGTCGGCCCGCAGCGTCTTGTCGAACGTGCCGAGGTTGCCGGTGTAGCGCGAACGCCAGCCCGAGTAGACCGACAGGTCGTCCTGGCGCGGCTGGTTGCGGATGAGGGCGAGCAGCTGGTCGAGGTTGGCGGGGGCCTTGTACCGCGGCAGGTACGGGCTGCCCTCGTCCTCCTCGTCCTCGTAGTCGCTGTAGTCGTCGAAGATGTCCTCGAAGTCCTCGTCGTCGAAGTCCCAGTCGTAGGCGTTGCCGGCGATCTGCACGAGACCGCCGCGTCCGGCGCGCTCCGACGTCTTGAAGGTCAGCCACTTGGTGGTGCGCTTCGTCGCCGAGAAGCGGTCCGCGCGCTCCAGCGTGAACCGCAGGGCGAAGGACTTGCCGCGGCGGATCGCCTGCGTGCTGCCGGGACGGACGTGCTTGATCGTGGAGCCGATCTTGCGATCCACGCGCGTGATCCGGTAGGCGCGGTAGAGCGAGCTCAGGTCGTTCGTGATCTTGATGCCCGTGATCTTGACCTCCTCGAACTCGTTGCCCTGCAGCTCCTCGACGTCGCCGGCGACGTCGGAGACGAGGTCGTCCACGAGGCTGTCACGAGTCGAGTAGCGCTGCGAGCGGGTCAGGGTCTGCTCACTCCCGTTCTCGCGGGTGAAGCTGATCGTCCAGCCGATGGTCGACTCGCCGCCGGCGTCCTGCGCGTTGACGGCACTGAGGGCGTCCGACGCGGTCTGCAGGGCGGTGACGTAGGAGAGAGCGTCCCGCTCCGAGACCTGCGTCGATCCCGGGATGGTCCGACCCTCGAACGTCGTGCGGCTGCTCAGGTCGACGGTGACCGGCAGCTGGCCGATCGTGCCGTAGATGCCCTCGAGCCGGTCCTGCAGCAGCGTGCCGACCGGGGCCCCGACGTTGCTGAGCTTGTAGGGCTCGAGGCTGCGGGAGATGCCCACGGCCGAGGCGCCGTGCAACGTCTGGTTCGACGAGCCGGACCAGACGTCCGGGTGCCCGAACGCGAACACGTCCGCGTCGCAGACGGCGGTGACCGAGCCGGTCGAGGCGGTCGTGATGTCGCCGTAGGACCACGTCGAGGCGACGCTGCCGCCGGCGACGATCGGGTAGTCCTTCGAGGCCCGTGTCGCGGCGTTGCCGCTGCGCACCGAGCTGTCCGCCAGGCCCGCGCGCTTGCCGATGCGCTCGGCGACACCCAGGTTCTTGGCCGAGAAGCCCGAGACGCCGCGAGTCACCGTGATGGGGCGCAGCGATGCGCCCTCGGGCACGTCGACGCCCTGGCGCGCAAGCGCGGCCTTCTCGCTCTTGAGCGGGATCCGGGACGGCGTTCCCAGGTTCTTGACGTCGTAGATGTACGACGCCGGGGTGACGCCGGCGAGCGTGTCGTCGCCGTAGTTGAAGCCGTACGACACCGAACCGATCAGGTCCCCGGTGGTGGGGTCGTAGACGGGCGATCCCGAGATCCCGGCCCAGATGCCCGCGCCCGGCTGGTCCCCGTTCTGCGTGATGCTCGAGCCCTCGAGACGGAACACGAGCATGTCGCGGTCGCGGCCGATGCCGTCGTCGATCGTGCCGACGAAGGAACCGGTGAAGGGCTCGGGCGTGGTGCCCCGGGTGGTCGTGCGGCCCTCGACCTGCTGGCCCTCCTCGAGCTGCGAGACGGGGTAGGCGTCGGGGCACTGGTCGTAGTCGGCGCGAGGCGCGGCGTGGGCAGGGGACGTGACGGCGGCGACGGCCGTGCCGGTCAGGGCGGCGGCGAGTGCGACTCCGGTGAGTCCGCGCAGGGCGGACCGGGGGGTGGTCATGTCGTGGATTCCTCCGAGCGGGGCCGAGTGGCCGAGTGGGACGCCTCAGCGTAGGGCCGGGTGTGTTGGCCGCGAGGCAACTTGGACGAATTCCTCGTGATCTGTGGACGACCGCCTCGGAGCCTCAGGCCGGATGCCGTGCCGGGCCCGTGCCACACGCCGGAAACACGGGCCCGGCAGGATGGGGCCATGCCCCCCGCGAGCCGCCTCACCACCGAGCAGATCCTCGAGTCCGACCGTCGCGAGCCGGACCCGGCCAAGTTCGGCGGCGGTGTCTCGTCCGACATCGAGCACGCGGCGCTGCGTGCGTCGGTGCGCCAGCTCACGACGCTGCTCGGCGAGGCGCTGACGCGTCACGAGGGTGCTGAGCTGCTCGAGCTCGTCGAGCGGGTGCGCCGGCTGGCGCGCCAGCCCGACGACGCCGAGCTGCACCGCGTCCTCGGTGATCTCGACCCGGCGACCGCCGTCGTGCTGGCGCGCGCCTTCGCCTCGTACTTCCAGCTCGTCAACACGACCGAGCAGCTCCACCGCTGGCAGGAGCTGTCGGCCGAGGAGCAGGGACCGCTCGCCGACACCGTCGACCGGCTCGCGCAGGCCATCGACGACGGGGACCTGGAGACCGAGACGCTCGCCCAGGTCCTCGGAGCCGTCGAGTACCGGCCCGTCTTCACGGCCCACCCCACGGAGGCGAGCCGGCGCACCGTGCTGCGGCTGCTGCGCAAGGTCGCCGAGGTCGTGCACGCGCTCGAGGACCGCCGCACCCCCGGGTCGCAGCGTGCGGCCGACGAGCGCCGACTGGCCGAGCTCGTCGACCTGCTGTGGCAGACCGACGAGCTGCGCGTCGTCAAGCCCGAGCCGCAGGACGAGGCACGCACCGCCGTCTACTACCTGCGCTCCATCGCGTCGGAGGTCGTGCCCGGGCTCCTCGACGAGCTGGACCGTCAGCTGGCACGCGTGGGCGTCGAGCTGCCGGCCACCGCCCGGCCGCTGCGCTTCGGCACATGGGCCGGAGGCGACCGCGACGGCAACCCCAACGTGACGCCCGAGGTCACGGCCAAGATCCTGCACCTCCAGCACGTCGCCGGTCTCGACGAGCTCGTCTCCATGGTCGAGGAGCTGCTGACCGAGATGACGGCGTCGACGCGCATCGTCTCGGCCTCCGAAGCCCTCGTCGCGAGCCTCGAGCGCGATGCCGAGGCCCTGCCGATCACGTGGGAGAGCGTCCGCCGTCTCAACGCCGACGAGCCCTATCGCCTGAAGCTGAGCTTCGTGCGCGTCCGGCTGCTGCGAACGCGCGACCGCCTCGTGAACGACACTCCGCACGAGCCGGGACGCGACTACCTGTCGTTCGACGAGCTGGTCGAGGACCTGACGCTCGTGCGCGACTCGATGCTCGCCGACGGCGACGAGCTGACCGGCGACGGCGCGATCCGTCGCCTCGTCCGCACGGCCGTCACCTTCGGCGCCGGCCTGGCGACCATGGACGTGCGTGAGCACAGCGGCAAGCACCACGCCGCGCTGGCCGAGCTGTACGCGGCGATCGGCGAGGACGGCTACGACGAGCTCTCCCGCGAGCAGCGCATCGAGCGGCTCCAGACCGAGATGGCCTCGCCGCGACCGCTCACCGGGGCCGCCTCGACCGGCTTCGGGGAGGCCGCGAGGGCCTCCCTCGACCTGATGACGACGATCCGCACGGCGCTGGACACGTACGGTCCCGCGGTCGTCGAGACCTACATCGTCTCGATGACCCACGACGTCGACGACCTCTTCGCCGTCGTGGTCCTGGCCCGCGAGGTGGGTCTCGTCGACCTGACCGCCGACGAGGCCGTCGCGCGGATCGGCTTCGCGCCGTTGTTCGAGACCGTCGCCGAGCTCGAGATCGCCGGTCCGTTGCTCGACGCCCTGCTGTCGGACCCGTCCTACCGGCGGATCGTCGCGGCCCGCGGCGACGTGCAGGAGATCATGCTCGGCTACTCCGACTCCTCCAAGGACGCCGGGATCGCGGCCTCGCAGTGGCAGATCCACCGAGCCCAGCGCGCGCTGCGCGACGTGGCGCGCGAGCACGGGGTCTCGCTCCGGCTGTTCCACGGTCGTGGCGGCTCGGTCGGTCGTGGCGGCGGGCCCACGGCCGAGGCGATCCTGTCCCAGCCCTACGGGTCGCTGACCGGGGCCATCAAGATCACGGAGCAGGGCGAGGTCATCTCCGACAAGTACTCCCTGCCGGGACTCGGCCGTCGCAACCTCGAGGGCGCGCTGGCAGCGGTCGTGGAGGCGTCGGCCCTGCACCGGACGTCGCTGCTGCCGCCCGACGTGCTCGACGGGTGGAACAGGACGATGGACGTCGTCGCCGAACGTGGCAAGGACGCCTACCGCGCGCTCGTGCGTGACCACGCGCTCGTGCCGTTCTTCGTCTCGGCGACCCCGGTCGACGAGCTCGGCAAGATGAACATCGGCTCGCGCCCGGCGAAGCGTCCGGGTGGACTCGGCGGACTCGAGGACCTGCGGGCGATCCCGTGGGTGTTCGGCTGGACGCAGAGTCGCATCATCCTGCCGGGCTGGTACGGCGTGGGCTCGGGGCTCGCGGCTGCGTTCGACGAGGGTCGTGGTGACACGCTGCGCGAGATGTACGGCTCGTGGGCCTTCTTCCGCACCTTCTTGTCCAACGTGCAGATGACGCTGGCCAAGACCGATCTCGACATCGCCGCCGAGTACGTCAACGCGCTCGTGCCCGACGACGCGAAGGGACTGTTCGACGCGATCCGGGCGGAGCACGCCTGCACGGTGGAGCAGGTGCAGCGTGTCACCGGCCAGGCCTCCTTGCTGGAGTCGGCCCCGGTGCTCGGCCGCACCCTGGAGCTTCGCGACGCCTACCTCGCGCCGCTGCACGCCCTCCAGGTCTCGCTGCTGGTCAAGGTCCGCGAGTCCGAGGGCGACGTCGATCCCGACCTCGAGCGCGCGCTGCTCCTCACGATCAACGGCATCGCGGCCGGCCTCCGCAACACCGGCTGACCCGCCGCGACCGAGGGCTGGCGGGGCTCGATGGGCCCGGTTTTCGTCCGGGAGGAGGCTCGGGCTAGACTGATCCCTGCCCTTCGGGGCGTGCGCCCGTAGCTCAACGGATAGAGCATCTGACTACGGATCAGAAGGTTTGGGGTTCGAATCCCT